>JAQGOV010000413.1 GCA_028293425.1 Verrucomicrobiales bacterium | reverse complement strand
CCGTCTTTTGTGCCAATTTCAAGACGCACCGTTTGGTTTGCTTCCTGTCGAGGCGAGGAACTTGAGTTTTTCATAATACCACAAGTTCGCCATACGGTGCCCTGCCTTTTCAATCTGAATCGTTCCGGCTTAGGGCCTGCAAATCGAAGGCACAGTTGAATCACAGGCTCCAGGAGCGGTGTGACCCAACTGTGCCTTTTTTGTTTTACAAATGCAGTATATGAACAAATTGTCGAAAAAAACCTAGCATGGGTGATGGGGGACGAACAAGGTCTTGCGGCAGGTGTTCGTTGGGAAAGAACCATCATATTGGGAATAACCTCTTCAACGCTTCTCCATTTTAACCTTGCTGTGACGCAACGGCTAACATCCGAGTCGCGCCCAGTCGGTGCCGAGCCACTAAAACCCACAGCGCAGGCAAATTCCCCCATCCCTCCGTCATTCGGTCCCGATCTGATTCCATCCCGCCCGGATGGTGCGGGACAAATGATAGATGCTTTTCAGCACTTGTTTGTTTTGGCCTAAAGGAAGTCCGCTCGAAAACTCCTGAAATGGATGCGCACTGGCAGAATGAGGCCGGGGCTCACAGTTCCAAACTCCTCCCGCGCCACAATGTTTCACTTTCGAGCATTAGATAACTTCATGTTAAATGTCACTTAGAGTCTGTAGAACTGTATGGTAGCCTGTGGCCGAAAGGCGAGCGCTCCAGTGAAAACTGAAGGCACGAAGGTGGACCATGGATAAACGCGACGTTCAATGTCGGTTCGGCGACACAGTGAAGGCTTTCCGAAGTGAACTGGGCATTTCTCAAGAAGAACTTGCCGGCCGCTCCGGTCTGCATCGAACCTACATTTCAGATGTGGAGCGTGGAGCGCGCAATGTCTCGCTGAAAACTATTGAAAAGCTAGCTATCGCGCTTGAGATTTCGGTTTCTGCCTTGTTCCCGAACCGGTTACTCGTATTGGCCAATGCCATTAGCCCACCATCCCTCCTTGGTAACAAAACCATTCTCCCGACGCCCTGCGATCACGCAGTTGCGAGATTTGGCAGGTAATTGAGAGCCATGCACGAATTTCTGAGCAATCTCTTTTCGTCGGCCGGCTTTATGCCCCATGGCCATTGTTACCTTTGGAAGCCGGGAGTGGTTTGGCTGCACCTCATTTCCGATGCGCTTATCGTGCTGGCGTATTACTCGATCCCCCTGACGCTGCTTCATTTCGTTAGGAAACGCAAAGACCTCGCGTTCCATTGGATGTTCATATGTTTTGCCGTCTTCATTGTCGCCTGCGGGACCACTCATTTGATGGAAATTCTGAATATCTGGCATCCCTACTATTGGCTATCCGGGAGCATCAAAGCGCTCACGGCGGTGGCATCGGTGCCGACCGCGATTCTCCTGGTAAAGCTCGTGCCGCAAGGCTTGGCTCTTCCGAGCCCCGCTGAACTGCGCCGCTCCAATGCCACCCTGGTAAGCGAGATCCTGGAACGCAAACGGATGGAGGAGGCCTTGCTTCTTCTCAACGAGAATCTGGAACATCGCGTTTTGGAGCGTACCGCGGAGCTGGACTCTGCTAATCAATTTTTAAGAATCGAGATCCAACAGCGCCGCCAAAGCGAGGCGAAGTTTAAACGTTTTTACGATTCGAACGTTATTGGGGTCATGTTCTGGGACGCAAAAGGGCAGATCACGGATGCAAACGACCGCTTCCTGCAGATGGTCGGATATACCCAGGAAGATCTCCGGAGCGGCAAAGTCGCCTGGAAGGACATGACTCCCCCGGAGTACGCCTCTCTCGATCAAGCCGGGCTGGCTATGATCGCCGTAGGAGGGTCCTGTCCTCCTTTTGAGAAGGAATACTTTCGGAAGGACGGAAGCCGAGTGTCCATCGTCGTCGGGGCCGCGGCATTGGAGGACTCCACCGAACAGGGTGTTTGCTTCGTCCTGGATATCACCGAGAGAAAACAAGCCGAGGCTGAAATCCACCGGCTGAACCAGGAATTGGAAGCGCGGGTCCTGCAACGAACCGCCGAATTAATCGTTGCGAACCAGGAACTCGAAGCCTTTTCCTACTCGGTCTCCCACGATTTGCGCGCACCGCTGCGGCAGGTGGTTGGTTATGCCAACTTGCTGCAAACTCACGCGGCAGCCAACCTCGGTGAAAAGGCCATCCATTACCTGACCACCATCAAAGATTCAGCCACAGGTATGGGACGGTTGATTGATGACCTGATTGAGTTTTCGCGAATGAACCGGCTGGAATTGCAGAATACTCCTGTCGAACTTGAGCGACTGGTTGAGGAAACGATCCAGGACTTTGCCCAGGAGATTAGCGGACGGGACATCGTTTGGAAGCTTGGGCCCATGGGTGGGGTCCAGGGGGATAGGGCGATGCTGAGGCTGGCCCTCTGCAATCTCATTGGCAACGCCATCAAATACACGGGCAAGCAGCCTAAAACCGTTATCGAAATTGGCCGCCACTCCGAGACTCCGCTTGAAACTATTTGGTTCATCCGCGATAATGGCGCTGGCTTCGATGCGAAGTACGCCGACAAACTTTTTGGCGTTTTTCAGCGGCTTCACCAATTTGATGAATTTGAGGGAACCGGCATCGGTTTAGCGAACGTTCGCCGCATTATCCACCGTCATGGAGGTAGAACCTGGGCAGAAGGGAAAGTGAATGAAGGAGCTACTTTTTATTTTTCCCTGCCAAAACGAGAAGAAAAAACATGTCTAAAATCAAACGATTCCTTCTCGGAGAAGATGACCCGCGAGACGTGGAACTGACCCTGGCCGCTCTTGCGGAATATGGCCCGGCCAACGAGGTGGTGGTTGTTGGCAATGGCGAACAGGTTTTGGACTACCTTCATCGACGAGGAGAACTCAGCACGCGCAAGGAAGGAAACCCCGTGGTCGTGCTCAGCCTGACAGTCGAGAGCTGAAGCCCGCATGGAATGGAACGCAAATATTGATGAAAAAGAAGATCAAAATCCTTCACCTCGAGGACGATCCCCGGGACGCCGAGCTCATTTTTGAAACGCTTAAAAGCGAGGGCTTTGATTTCGAATTGGAATGGGTTCAATCACAGGAGAGCTTTTGTGCCGCTCTGGAGCGAAGCCATCGCGATCTGATCCTGGCCGATTTTAAGATGCCGGGGTTCGATGGAACAGCAGCTCTTGCCATTGTCCAGGAACGAAAATGCGAGATCCCTTTCATTTTTGTCTCGGGCACTATTGGCGAGGAAGCTGCGATCGAAACCGTCAAGCGTGGGGCCACCGATTATGTTCTCAAAAACCGGTTGCAGCGTTTGGCCCCATCCCTGCATCGGGCGCTCCGGGAAGCCGAAGTCCGCAAGGAACGCCTTTGCGCGGAAGAAAAAATCCGCGAGCAGGCCCAGTTGCTGGATCTGGCGCAGGATGCGATTATCGTGCGGGATCTGAATGGCCGCATCCGATTCTGGAACAAGGGCGCCGAACGCTTATACGGGTGGACCGCCGCGGAAGCGACCACTCAGGACACGCCAGCGCTGCTCTTTGGCGATGCTTCCGCTTACAACCTTGCAGCGGCAAAGGTTGTGGAAAAGGGATATTGGACTGGGGAATTAAACAAACTGGGCAAAAGTGGGAAACACGCAGTTGTCAATTGTCGGTGGACACTTCTGCGGGGTCTGGATGGGGCGCCGAAATCCATTCTCTCCATTGACACCGACGTTACTGAAACAAAGATGCTCGAAGCGCAATTCCTCCGGGTGCAACGGATGGATAGCATCGGACGGCTTGCCAGCGGCATCGCTCATGATCTGAACAATATCCTTGCGCCCATTCTGTTCTCAGTGCCAATGCTGCGTTGGGGATTGGAAGGAGAGGAGTTTGAGAAGACCTTGAGCACCATCGAGGCAAGCGCAAAACGGGGCGCCGAAGTAGTGAAACAGCTGCTGACGTATGGGCGGGGAGTTGAAGGCGAGCGGGTGGTTTTTCACCCGAAGCAGCTCGTTCAGGAGATGGGCAAGATTATCAATGAGACTTTCGCCAAGAACATCGAGTTCGCCGCTGTCATTCCTCAGGACCTCTGGCCTATTACCGGGGATACAACCCAGCTCCACCAGGTCCTCATGAACCTGTGTGTTAATGCCAGGGATGCCATGCCCTCCGGCGGAAAGCTCACAATTGAGGCTCAAAACGTCGAGTCCGATGAACATTACGCGGCCATGAATCCCAACGCCCCCGCCCAGGCCCATGTCGCTATTCGTGTAACGGATACCGGCAAAGGCGTACCCCCGGAATTCATGGACCAGATTTTTGATCCTTTCTTCACCACCAAGGAACTGGGCAAAGGGACCGGGCTCGGGCTTTCCACGGCGCTGGGATTGGTAAAAAGCCACGGTGGGTTTTTAACGGTTCGAAGCAGCGAAGGAAGTGGTTCGACGTTCGAAATGATCCTGCCCGCTTCTCCCAAAACGGCTCTCCCGGATGACGCGCCTTCCAATCCTCCCATTCGGCGAGGCCGCGGTGAACTGATCCTGGTCGTCGACGACGAGGCAATTATTTGCGAGGTCACTCGGAAAACCTTGGAAAAGCATGGTTATGAAGTTCTCACGGCGCGGGACGGAATAGAAGGAATCGCCCTATTTGCGCTGCACCGGGGAAAGATTGACCTGGTGCTGACGGATCTGGTGATGCCCCACATGGATGGCGCTTCGTTGATTAAAGCCCTTCATCGAATGGACCCGAAAGTAAACATCGTTGTTTCCACCGGCGTTTCACAAGGTCCGGATGAAGAGGCCAAAATGAGGCAAGTGGAAGCATTGGGCATCAATACCTTCCTGAACAAGCCTTACACCGGCGAAAAAATGCTTCTGACGCTCGAGGCAGCGTTGGATTCCTCCCCTTGATTTCTGTGAGCGCGGCATTGAAGCATACTTGGCCATGAAGAAGCAGAACCGAATTCTGATCGCGGATGATGACGATGTCTTCCGCGAAACGACCGCCTCATTCCTCCGTAAAACCGGTTACGAATGCGTTTGCGCTCCAGATGCCGCAACCGCCTTGCAAATTCTCGCTTTATCAAAGTTTGACCTCCTGATTTCCGATATTGAAATGCCTGGCAACTACAACCTGGAACTCATCCAGCAGCTGGCAAAAACCGCGATTGGCTTTCCCGTCATCCTCCTCACGGGCCATCCGACCATTCAATCCGCGGTGCAATCCGTGCGCCTGCCGGTAATGGCCTATTTGGTCAAGCCACCGGATCCCGCCGAATTGCAGGAACTCGTTCGCCAATCCATCAAACGTTACGAAACTTACCAAACGGTGAGCGCAAACCGGGAACGGTTGCAAAACTGGTCACAGGACCTTGGACAGATCGAAGGGTTGTTGCGTGAATCTTCCCAGGAAACCGCAACCGGACCCGCTGAAGATTATGTCGCGCTAACCTTCCAGAACCTTCTCCTGACCCTGGTTGATTTGAAGAAAGTCATTCAAGTCATGGCCCAGCAGGACGGAAAGCAGGATCAAATGTTCCAGGTGCAAATGATCGATGCGTTGAAGGAAACCGTGGAAACCCTTGCGAGAACCCGGCAATCTTTTAAATCAAAGGAGTTAGGGGAACTGCGCCGCAAACTGGAAGCCCTCATTCAGGCAGCCTAATCAGTCCTCATCCCGCCGGCCAGAACCGGTGACCGCAATGGGTTCTCCTCCCTGAACTTCTTTGCTGTTGCTTCTAAAGGTTTCCGCGACAGCGCCCGATAACCTTCCTGAAAGGCTCGCAATACGGTTGTGAGCAGCTTTCTCGGGCAGGCTTAGGGCCTGCAAGTCGAAGGCACAATCGAATCATTTGCTCCAGGAGCAGATGGTTCGGTTGTGCCTTTTTTGTTTTACCGAAGCAGTTGCAGCATGCCAACTATGAATGACAGTTTACTTGATAAGCGAGCGTATCACCTCCTCGTTTGCCTCTTGGCTTGCACCCTGGTGGCAGCAGCGGCGCGGGCTGCGGAGTCAGCCCCTCCAAGGAAATCACTGGCCAGCTTAAGCTTGGAGGAGCTACTGAACGAGTCAGTCACCTCCGTTTCCAAAAAGGAAATGAAGATCAACAACGCTCCGACGGCCATCTCGGTTATTACCCAGGAGGATATTCGCCGCTCCGGCCTCAACTCGCTTCCTGAACTCCTCCGCACTGTCCCGGGGTTGGAAGTCGCACGCGTAAACAACAGTGAATGGGCCATTAGTGCGCGAGGTTTCAACAATCAGTACGCAAACAAGCTCCTCGTGTTGGTCGACGGCAGATCCGTCTATACTCCCTCGTTTGGCGGGGTCCATTGGAATGTGCAGGACACCGTGCTGGACGACCTGGACCGCATTGAGGTCATCCGGGGCCCGGGCGCCACTCTCTGGGGGGCAAACGCGGTTAATGGCGTGATTAACATCATTACCAAGAGCGCCAGAGATACCCAGGGCGGCCTTATTACCACCACTGTCGGCACTGAGGACCAGCCTTCCACTTCCATTCGTTATGGCGGGACATTAGCCACCAATCTCTATTATCGCGCCTACGTAAAATATTTCAACCGGGATGGCATGGTCGATTCTCACGGAAAGGACACTCCGGATTCCTGGGACGCGATTCGAGAGGGGCTCCGCCTGGACTGGGAACCAACTCCGCAGAATAATCTCACGTTCCAGGGCGATTATTACAACTTGAACGCCAGGGGCACCGTCAACGATCTTTCCCTCACCCCCCCATTCGCCGTAGTTAATAATATCACAGCCCGAAACCACGGTGGAAATGTTCTGGGCCGCTGGACGCATACCTTCTCGGAAACTTCCGAGTTATCTCTTCAGTCGTATTACGATGGGTTTGAAAATCAGGATGGACGAAACAAGGAATATCGGGATACCGCCGATTTGCAGGTGGAACACCGGTTCGCGTTGGGTGGATTCAATGATGTGGTTTACGGCGCAGGCTATCGTTTTACCGGGGACCGCCTCACGCCCGCGTTTGCTGCCTCGTTGACTCCGGAGCGCCGACAGGACCATATCTCCGGTGCCTTTCTGCAGGATGATATTACCCTGGTTCCGGAACGCCTGCATTTAACACTTGGTTCCAAAGTGGAGCATAACGATTGGAGCGGACTTGAGCTTGAACCCGGCGGACGCCTGATATGGACTCCAAGCGAGCGGCAAAGTATATGGGCATCCATTTCCAGGGCTGTCAGAACCCCTACCCGGGCGGACTTGGACAGCAGGGCCAACCTGAGCGCATTTCAACTCTCCCCGGCTAGTCCCCCAATGCTGGTTTCCGCTTTTGGCAACCCGAATGTCACCTCCGAAAAGCTGATCGCTTACGAACTGGGTTATCGCCTTGAGCCTGCCAGGAATCTGTCGTTCGACCTCGCGGCCTTTTATAATTCCTTCAGGAGTGTGATTGCCTATTCTCCTATTTCTGACGGACTTGAGACCAGCCCCGCTCCTCCTCATCTGCTGGTGAATTCAACCATGGCCCAGAACATCAATTCCGGTGGTATTTATGGGGGGGAATTCTCTGTTCAATGGCATGTCACTGACGATTGGAAAATCACCGGTTCTTATTCTCTGTTGCAAGGCCAGCTCGGACCTGTCCTCACGAGCAAAGATTCCAACCCTCAGCAGCAATTCCAGATTCGCTCTTACGTGAATCTAGTGAAGAACCTCGAACTAAATTCCTCGCTGTATTTCGTTGATCGGATCATCACGGACAACCGTTTTCGTGTCCCTGCCTATTTCCGTCTGGATGCCGGCCTTAACTGGCATGTGTCGAATTCCCTTGAGCTGGGCGTTTGGGGTCAAAACCTCCTGCAAAGCCAGCACCCCGAATTCAACAGCGATCGCACCTCCGTGATCCGGGAAATCCGCCGCAGCGTGTTGGGCAAACTCACCTGGCGCTTCTAACATGACATTTCCCGGCTTACATCATTTTGCGGCCTCCTTGCGTAAGCAAGGTCTGAAATCTTGCTGCGGGTTGGTTTGGTTCTTCCTGGCATGCGTATGCGGCGCGGCCGGGGCCGAGGTGACTAAGGAATACAGAATCAAAGCCGGTTGCCTCCGTTATTTCACGAAATTTGTCGAATGGCCTTCCTCATCTTTTTCAACCACCAACGCTCCAATGGTGATTGGCGTTTTTGGCCGGAATCCCTTTGGGGATGAACTGGAAATTGAGATCAAGGACCTTCAAGTGAACGGACATCCTGTGGTCTGCAAACCGGTTGCTCGTGCCAGCGATGCCAGGCTTGTCCACCTCTTGTTTGTCCCGGCCAACGAGGAAAGCAGTCTCAATGAATTGGTCAAGGAATTGCAGCAAGCACATGTTTTAACTGTTGGGGAAACACCAGGCTTTGCCGCGGCTGGGGGAATGATCAACTTCCTCCGGGAAGGTGACAAAGTTCGTTTCGACATCAATGCTTTCTCCGCGGACCAGGCCGGGCTGAGAATTAGTGCCCAGTTGCAGAAGCTGGCGAAGACGGTCCGGAAGAAGAACTAAGGGAGATGATGCATCCATTTCGAAACCTTCCCATCAGACGAAAGATCACGCTCATCATCATGCTGAGCACTTGCATCGCGCTGCTCCTGGCCTGCGCCGCTTTTGTCACCTACGACCAGACAACTTTCCGTAAAACGATGGCTCGGGACTTCTCCATCCTGGCCAACATGATTAATGACGCCGCCGCCCCTGGGTTGGCATTCAATGATGCCAATTCCATTGAACAAACGTTGAAAACCCTTGCAGCCGACCCGCACATCATGGCAGCAGGGGTGTATGACAAAGCAGGCAAGCTCGTCTCGCGATATTTACGCAAGGACCTGGAAGGCTCATTTACGTTCCCCAAAAGCCGGCGCACCGGTTCCGCATTCAAGCCTCAACGGTTGGATACCTTTCAGGATATCACCCTCACGGGAGATTTCCTGGGAAACGTCTACATTGGCTCAGATCTGACCGAAATCGACCTCCGCTTGGGCCGTTTTTTAATCATCGTGGGGCTGGTGCTGCTGATCTCATTACTCGCCGCATTCGGGGTCGCAGCAAAACTTCAAACCATGATCTCGGGACCGATCCTCCACCTGGCCAGCACTGCAGCCCTCGTGGCGAACGAGAAGAATTATTCCGTTCGCGCGGTTAAGCATGGAAATGATGAGCTCGGCAGCCTGATCGATGGCTTCAACGAGATGTTGTCGCAAATCCAAAAGCAGGACAACGCGCTCCAGGAAGCCCGCGATACACTTGAAGCCCGCGTCGAGAATCGAACGCAGGCTTTAAAGCAGGAGATCGCGGAGCGGAAACATACCGAATTGGCTCTCCACGAAAGCGAAAGCTTCGCTAAATCCATTCTTAATTCCCTCGCGGCCAACATTGCCGTTCTGGACGATGCCGGAAATATCGTGGCGGTGAACAAGGTCTGGGAAAACTTTGTTCGGGAACATGGCGAGGACAGCTTGGCCGGGACTCGCCCTGGAATTAATTACCTGGAAGTGCTCCGAAAAATTCCCGGGAAGGAATCTGCTCAAGCGTCGGAAGGTATCTTTGCGGTTTTGGGCGGCTCGATGGAGGAATTCAATTTGGAGTACCCCTGCCATTCGAAGAAAGAGCAGCGCTGGTTTATGCTTTATGTCACTCCCCTCTTCCAAACCCAGGGTGGCGCGGTAGTGGCCCACATTGACGTTACAGAGCGCAAGCGCGCGGAAGCCGAACTGGAAGCATTGCATAAACAACTGATGGATGCGTCGCGTCAGGCGGGCATGGCTGAGGTAGCCACGGGCGTCCTGCACAATGTTGGCAACGTCTTAAACAGCGTGAACGTCACCGCTACCCTCGTCACCGAACAACTCAGGAAGTCCCGGGCCGCCGACCTTCCAAAGGTGGTGGGCCTCTTGAAAGCAAATGAGTCGAACCTCGGCGCGTTTCTCACATCGGATTCTAAGGGCCGAAAAATTATCGAATTCCTGGGACAGTTAAGCGACCGGATTCAGCTCGAACAAAGGAATCAAATTAAGGAGCTGGAATCACTCTGCGGCAACATCGAACACATCAAGGATATCGTAGCCATGCAGCAAAGCTACGCCAAGGTTTCCGGCATGGTTGAAACGGTCAACGTGCTCGATTTAGTTGAGGACACACTGCGCATGAACGCCGGAGCCCTGGCCCGCCACGATGTGAAGGTCATTCGGGAGTTTGCTGCCGTCCCCCCAATCATGACCGAAAAACACAAGGTGCTCCAAATTCTGGTGAACCTCGTCCGAAATGCAAAATACGCCTGCGACGATTCATCCCAGCCGGAAAAGATTCTGACCGTGCGTTTGGCTGAATCCGAGGATAAGGTGACGATTTTAGTGGCCGACAATGGTGTTGGGATTGCGCGGGAAAATTTGACCCGCATTTTCAATCACGGATTCACTACCCGAAAGGATGGTCACGGCTTCGGCCTTCATAGCGGGGCTCTCGCGGCCAAGGAACTGGGCGGCACCTTGACCGTGCAAAGTGACGGGCCTGGGATGGGTGCGACCTTCTGCCTGGAATTGCCCTTGCAACGAACTCTCCATGAACAAAAAAACTAGTTTGTTAAATGCGGCATGGCAGGCCTGCAAGCAATGGTTCGCCGGCTGTTTTTTGGTTTCGCTTGCCGCGATCCTGGTAACCGCGACTTGGTGTGCCGAGCGAACCGTTCAGGGCTCCAGCGAAGAACGTAAGGCTGCGGAAAGGAACCTCGTGAGTGGCCCGATCCAGCCGATTCGCATCACGGCCCAACTGGACGCCGCCAAGGTAGCCCTGGGAAACAAACTATTCCATGATCCCATTCTTTCGAAAGACAATACCGTTTCCTGCGCAACTTGCCACCTGCTGGGCAAGGGAGGAGCGGACCAGCGAGGACGGTCGCTCGGCATCCGGCGTGCCGAAGGCGCTATTAACGCGCCCACGGTTTTCAACAGCAGCTTGAACTTTAAACAGTTCTGGGACGGCCGCGCGGAATCGCTTGAGGACCAGGTGGATGGACCCGCGCTATCCCTCTCCGAGATGGGCAGCACCTGGGAGGAAATTGTAAAAAAGTTGATAGACTCTCCTTCTTACCGCGTTGACTTCGAAAAGCTCTATCGCGATGGCGTCAAGCCCGCCAACGTAAAGAATTCCATCGCGGAATTCGAACGCTCCTTACTCACCCCTAACGCCAGATTCGATAAGTTCCTCCTCGGAGATGACAACGCAATAAATGCCCAGGAAAAATCCGGTTATCGCAAATTCAGGTCATTCGGGTGTGCCAGTTGCCATCAGGGAATCAATGTAGGCGGCAACATGTTCGAGACCCTTGGCGCCATGGCCGACTACTTCAAGGACCGGGGCGGACTGACACAAGCGGATCTTGGCCGATTCAATGTCACCCACAAGGAAGACGATCGTTACGTGTTTAAAGTGCCTTCCCTGCGCAATGTCGAACTAACAGCCCCCTATTTTCACGACGGTTCAATGACGACCTTGGGTGAGGCCGTTCAGGCCATGGCCAAGTACCAATTGGGCCGGCCGCTTTCGAAAGGCGATGTGACGGACATCGTCGCATTTCTAAAAACCCTCACAGGGGAATACCAGGGGAGGAAATTATGAAATTTTTTGATCGAAAAAAGCTCTTCCTCATTGCGCCGTTGTTGCTCGGCCTGATGACCTTCTGCTTCTTCAAAATGCAGCAGTTCAGCAACTCCGATCATGAACGCTACAAGATCGGCGTGCGGCAGCTCGTGCAATTCGACACTGCCATTCACCAGAATGTTTTGATGGCCCATTTTCATCTTCTGGGCAATTATGATGTTTTCTCCGAGGAAAGAATTCAAATGGAGCAAATCCTCCGCGAGTTAACCCGCATTCCTTCCTTCGTCATCAATGAGGATCGCCAGGTTGTGAATGCTCTCCATGAGAACCTCTCCGCCATCATTCAAGCGAAGTTTCAGGCCATCGAGTCCTTTAAAATGCAAAATGCGGTCTTGAATAACTCGCTCCAGTACTTCCCCGTTGCGGTCAAGGAACTTTATGAGCGCTCCGGCACTCACATCGAGGATGGCCAGTTGGAAAAACTCCTCAATGATTCAGTTCGGTTGGTTTTGGTTTACAGCCTGGATGGCAATGATGAACTGGCCATGGAGGTGGAGAGTGCCGTGGCAGGTTTGCGCGCATGGCAGATGAAAAATCCGGAGCATCAGGAAAGCGCCTTCGTCGGCACGCTCGCGGCGCATGCGCAATCGATTCTTAAACGGAAACCAAAGGTGGACTCGATTATCCGCGCGTTAATGACGGATTCATCGTTCCAGATGCTGGATCAACTCGACCGGCGTCTCGATCGGGCTTTTGCCAAGTCCTTGCAACAATCGAATCAGTATCGGTTTTTGCTCTATTTGTTCTGCCTTCTCCTCCTCGTTGGAATCGTCTGCACTATTTTTGCCCTCCACGCCGGCAACCGCAAACTCGATAATCGCGTGCAGGATCGAACCCACGCGTTGCTCGAAACAAACGCGAAATTGGAAAAAGAAGTCGCCGAACGCCGGCGTGCGCAGGAGGAGTTGCTCGAGGCCCACCAGAAAGTAGTGGAGCAATCGCGGATTGCTGGAATGGCGGAAGTGGCGACGTCCGTTTTGCACAACGTGGGCAATGTCCTGAACAGCGTCAACGTCACCGCAAGCCTGGTCGGTGAGAATCTTAGAAAATCACGCCTCGCCGACCTGCGCCGCTTAACACAGTTGCTCAACCTCCACCAGTCGGATTTGGCATCCTTTCTTTCAAACGGCTCCAAAGGTGGAAAAGCCCTGGAATTCCTCGTTCAATTATCCGCAAAGCTCTCCGCCGAGCAGGATGCCAACCTCGCTGAAATGCAGTCGCTCCAAAAGAACATTGCTCACATCAAGGACATTGTGGCCATGCAGCAGAGTTACGGAAAGGTCTCGGGGCTCATCGAAACGGTCGCAATCACGGATTTGATCGAGGACACCTTGCGCATGAACTCTGTTTCCCTCGCTCGCCACGATCTAACAGTCGTTCGGGAGTTCTCGGATGTGCCACCCATCCAGACAGATAAACACAAGGTGCTCCAAATCCTGGTCAACCTGGTCAAGAACGCAAAAAATTCCTGTGACGAATCCGGCCGGACGGACAAGCAAGTAACCATGCAGGTCCGGAAGGGCGAGGAAACCATTCGCATTTCAGTGATTGATAATGGCGTGGGCATTCCCGCCGACAATTTGACCCGCATTTTCAACCACGGTTTTACAACCAAGCAGGATGGCCACGGCTTTGGCTTGCACAGCGGCGCGCTCGCTGCCCGGGAATTGGGAGGAGCGTTGAATGTGCAAAGCGACGGGATTGGTCGAGGCGCTACTTTTACTTTGGAACTACCCTGCAATCCACCAAGAACTCAATGAATACTCTCAATATTGCCTGCAATCGCCGTGTTTTGGTGATCGACGACAACCATGCCATCCACGATGACTTCCGGAAAATCCTGATTTCCTCCGGGGAGGATACAGGCTTTGACACCATTAGTGCGGAACTCTTCGGAGAAGCCCCCAGAACTGCCGCCGTTGCGCCATTCGAGATCGATTCCGCTTTCCAGGGTAAGGAAGGTTTGGAACGCGTCATCCATTCACTAAAAGACGGACGCCCGTACTCCATGGCTTTTGTGGATGTACGCATGCCGCCAGGTTGGGACGGGATAGAAACAATTGCTAAAATCTGGGAAGTGTACCCCGACCTGCAAATTGTCATCTGCACCGCTTACTCTGATTATTCCTGGGACGACATGATTGCCAAGGTGGGCCAGTCGGATCGGTTGCTCATCCTGAAAAAACCTTTTGATAATGTCGAGGTCTTGCAGCTCGCCAATGCTTTAACTGAAAAATGGCGGCTCTTGCAGGAGTCCAAACTCAAGATTGAAGATCTGGAACATCTCGTGCAAGTGCGCGGTGCGGAGTTGCACCAAACGGAGGAGCGTTTCCGTAAGCTCTGCAATTTCCTGCCCCTCGGCATCTTTGAGGCCGATGCGGATGGCGGATGCCATTACACCAATCCTCAATGGAGCACGATTACGGGGCGCAGCTATGAAGAAAGCAAGGGCGATGGCTGGAGCGAAGCTATTCATCCGGAAGATCGGGAGGCCACATTAAAATTTTGGAAGCAAACGGCTGTTAACGGCCAAAGCTGGTCTCACGAATACCGCGTCCTCAATCGTCAAGGGCAATTGCGCTGGGTCAATGCCACAGGCAACCCAATTCTCTCTGAAACAGGAGAGATCGCCGGTTATGTCGGCACCGTTCAAGACATCTCGGACCGGAAGCGCTTGCACAACGAGCGGGAAATGATGGAGGTGCAGTTGCGCCATGCTCAAAAGCTCGAGGCTATCGGCCAGCTTGCCGCTGGCATCGCTCACGAAATCAACACCCCGACCCAATATATCGGGGATAATACGCGCTTCCTCAAGGAGGCCTTCGCCGACCTGGGAAGATTGCTCGAACAATACGACACCCTCTTTACCGCGTGCCACGAACACCCATTGAACCCGGAGCTTCTAGCCAGGGTCCAGGCAGCACGCGAGCAAACGGATGTCACCTACCTGGACACTGAAATTCCTAAAGCCATCGCTCAATCATTGGACGGCATCGAACGGGTTTCGAAAATTGTAAAATCCATGAAGGAGTTCTCCCATCCCGGCACCGACCAAAAAACCGCTGTGGATCTCAATCATTCCATTGAGAGCACCCTCACGGTTGCGCATAACGAGTGGAAATACCTCGCCGAGATGAAAACCGATTTTGACCCCGCTCTGCCAGCGGTGCCATGTCTCCCGGGCGAAATAAACCAGGTCATCCTCAACCTGATTATCAACGCCACCCATGCCATAGCAGATGTTGTGGGAGATGGCAGCAAAGGCAAGGGGACGATCACGATCCAGACAAAAAATGATGGTCAGTGGGTGGAGATTCGCATTGGGGACACAGGCGCGGGTATCCCGGAGAAAATCCGCTCCCGCATCTTCGAACCCTTTTTTACCACCAAAGGAGTCGGGAAAGGCACAGGCCAGGGCCTGGCCATTGCGCATTCAGTAGTTGTCGATAAACATCAAGGCTCCATCCACTTTGAAACTGATCTCGGCAAAGGCACCACCTTCGTGATTCGTTTGCCGCAAACTGAGGTGGTTTCCCAACTGGAAAGGATAGCAGCTTAATGAAAAGAATCTTATTCGTCGACGATGAAGCGATGGTTCTACAAGGACTTCAACGCATGCTGCGCGGCATGCGCTCCGAATGGGATATGGTCTTTGCCGAAAGCGGTGCGCTCGCCCTGGATCTGATGGAAAAATCCGCCTTCGACGCGGTGGTCTCGGACATGCGCATGCCTGGCATGAACGGGGCTGCTCTCCTTGCGGAAGTCATGACACGATTTCCCAAAACCATCCGTCTGATTCTCTCGGGACATGCGGATCAGGACCTCATCTTGAAATGCGTTGGTTCCACGCACCAATATCTCAGCAAGCCCTGCGAGCCAGACACCTTGAAGGCCGCCATTTTGCGCGCTTTCGAACTGGAGAAATCGTTGCAAAATCCCAGGCTCAGGGAATTGGCGGCGCAGATGGACAGTTTGCCTAGCGTCCCCTCCCTTTATACCAAAATTGTCCAGAAGCTCCGTGACCCGGAAATCGGCCTCGATGAAATTGGTCAAATCATCGGCCAGGACCTGGCCATGACGGCCAAAATCCTCAAGCTGGTTAACTCCTCTTTCTTTGGGCTGCGCCGTCGCGTTTCCAATCCCGCGGAGGCTGTATCTTTTATCGGGCTGGAGACCATGAAATCGCTGGTTTTATGCATCCATGCCTTCTCGCAATTTGATCACGCCAAGCTGGGCAGTTTCTCGATTGAGCAAATGTGGACGCATAGCCAGGAAACCGGGTCCCTGGCCAAGCAGATCGCGCGCCTGGAGCACGCCGATACGCAGACGATGGATGAGTCGTTTGTGGCGGGATTGCTACATGACGCCGGTAAGTTGATCCTGGCTGCCAATTTCCCAGATCAGTATCGACACGTCTTGGAAAGCCAGCGTCTGGGCCGGATCAGCCTCCAGGACGCGGAAGCCGATGCTTTTGGCGCGGATCACGCAATCGTAGGCGGCTACTTGCTTGGCCTTTGGGGCCTGCCCGTGCCAGTGGTGGAAGCCATCACCTTCCATCATTGCCCCCAAAAGGGTCCCCATAAATCCTTCGGGCCTTTGACGGCCGTCTACGCTGCCAATCTCCTCATTCACACCCCAAATAGAACTGAGGAGACATCCTTCGATGCGGATCACGATTTGGAGTATCTCCGTTCCCTGGGGCTCGGGGACCGCCTTTCGGTTTGGAATAAAGCGACTCTCCCACGGCAAAAAAATGAAATGATAAATGTATGAGCACGAAAATCCTGTTTGTAGACGATGAGGCAAATGTCCTGGAAGGTTACCAGCGCAATTTGAGGAAGCGTTTTGCCATTGATACTGCCCTTGGCGGCGAGAGTGCGCTGGCACTCATGTCCAAGGAGGGACCCTACGCCGTGGTGGTCGCGGACATGCAGATGCCTGGGATGAACGGTGTCGAACTGCTGATGCAGGCCCGGATCAATGCACCGGACACTGTCCGGATGATGCTGACCGGTAACGCGGACCAGAAAACTGCTTCCGAAGCCGTGAACAAAGGGCATATTTACCAATTCCTGAATAAGCCCTGTTCTCCTGAGATGATGGCCTCGGCCCTCGACAGCGCGATTCATCAGCACCGCCTCGTCACTGCCGAACGGGAACTGCTCGAGAACACCTTGAACGGCAGCATCAAATTGTTGACAGAGGTCCTTTCCGCCGCCGAGCCTCATTCATTCGGACGCGGCGAAGTCCTGCGGGGTTACATCCGCGCCTTCGCGGAAGCTCTTCAGCTCAAGCAAACGTGGGACCTCGAACTGGCCGCCATGCTCTCCCAGATTGGTTATATGACCATCCCCTCGGACCTGGTCACGAAAGCGCGCGCGGGCCATGGCTTGACCGGTCCGGAAAAGGACATGCTTCTGCGGGTTCCGGAAATCGGCTCGAAGCTCCTTCGGAATATTCCACGTTTGGAATCCGTCGCCAAAATTGTCCTCTACCAGGATAAAAATTACGATGGCACCGGATTTCCTTTTGACTCAGTGGCAGGCGAAGACATTCCCGTGGGGTCCCGCATCCTGAAGGTGTTGTCCGACCTAGCGCAACTCGAAGCTCAGGGTGTTCTTAGGCACAGGGCCCTGGAACAGATGCAAAGTCGGGCTGGTCTCTACGACCCACGGGTCCTGGATACAGCCTTCTTTTGTTTTGATGTCTATCTCACCACCCCGACCTCAGCCAAGGCTTCCAGCCATGCCGTTCCCCTTCAGGAGCTCAAATCCGGAGACACGCTTTCCGCGAATGTGGAAACAAGGGACGGCATCCTCATTGTTGGAGCGGGCACCAAGGTGTCTCCCATGATCCTGGAAAAACTCAGGAATTTTGAGCAACTGAACGGCATCAAGGAACCCATCCACGTCCTGACTACTTAACCAGCCATGAACACAACCGACGACGATTACAACAACCGCGTCCTTATCATTGATGATACCGGCCCCATTCACGAGGACTTCCGCAAGATCCTTTGCGGCAGCGATGCCGGTTGCACGGCGCTGGATGCCGCCAACGCCTTGCTTTTCAACGAAGCGCCGCGAGAGGCTCCCGAGCGATCGTTCCAGATTCATTCCGCATTCCAGGGCCGGGAAGGCTTTGAGTTGGTCCGCCAGGCCCTCACCGGAGGATGCCCCTATGCCCTCACTTTTGTGGATGTGCGCATGCCTCCAGGCTGGGACGGCATCGAAACCATCTTGAAGATCTGGGAAGTGGATCCGGACATCCAGGTAGTCCTCTGCACTGCCTACTCGGATTATTCCTGGTCCGAAATGATCGAGAAAATTGGCCATACCGATCGTCTGGTCGTCTTGAAGAAGCCCTTTGACCCGATCGAAGTTCAGCAGTTGGCCAACGCCTTGACGGAAAAATGGCACCTCCTGCAAATTTCGAAGAAACGCACCGACCGCCTCAAGGCTGAATGTAAAACCCTTGAAGCTCAATTTCTTCAGGCTCAAAAAATGGAAGTCGTCGGACAGCTCTCCGGCGGCATCGCCCACGACTTCAATAACTTGCTGACGATCATTATGGGATACACCCAGATGGGCCTGGCCATGAATCAGTTGGATGATAAAGCCAGGGAGGCTTTCAAACATGTGTATGGCGCTGCGGAACGAGCGGGACATTTGACCCGTCAGCTCCTCGCTTTCAGCCGCAAGCAGGTCATGCAGCCCCGGAATCTGGATTTGATTCCACTCCTCAGCAACATGGCTCATATGCTCCAGCGTGTTTTGGGCGAGCACATCTCCGTCCAGCTCCCTCCCAGCCAGCCCTATCCTCCCATTTTCGCCGACCCGGGAATGCTGGAGCAAATCGTTCTCAACCTGGCCGTCAATGCCCGGGATGCCATGCCCGCCGGCGGGCGTTTAACCCTTGAGACTGAACTCATCGAAGTCAGCGCCCACCTTCCAAACATTTTACACAGGGTCCGGCCGGGAACCTACGTCTGCTTGAAGGTGACTGATACGGGCTCTGGTATTCCCCCTGAAATCCTCCCTCGAATCTTTGAACCTTTCTTTACTACCAAGGAGGTGGGCAAGGGCACTGGCTTGGGCTTGGCCACCGTTTATGGAATCATCGAACAGCACCAGGGCTGGGTAGATGTGGAAAGCCAGGTCGATAAAGGGACAACCTTCCGCGTATTTTTTCCGTCCAGTAAAACCACCGCCTCCATTCCTGTCGTCCAGGCAAAACCGTCCCAAGTTAAAGGCGGTCACGAGACTATCCTTTTGGTCGAAGATGAGCCAGGTCTGCGCACGATGGTTCGAAAGGTCTTGCTCCGGTATGGTTACGAGGTCCTGGAAGCCATGTCCGGAGTCGAAGCATTGCAGGTTTGGAAAACCAACCGGGACCGAATCCATCTGCTCCTCACTGATATGGTCATGCCCGAAGGCTTAAACGGCCGCGACCTCGCCAAAAAACTCTGCGCCGAAAACAGCAAACTCCAGGTTATCTTCACCAGCGGTTACAGCATGGATCTGGCGGGCAAGGATTTTATCCTGCGCGAAGGAATCCACTTTCTTCCCAAACCCTACCAGCCGCAGGAGCTCGCCGAAATCGTCCGCGATACCTTGGACTCAGCCGAAAAGCCCCCTGCCACGCCAGCCAAAAATTGCGCTTTGTCCTGTTAACCGCGAATCGAAAAACATTATCCGGCGTTTTATTTGCTGCCTATGAAAATTTGGACCCATTTGGCGATCTCCGTCGCGTTGCTGGGTGTGTTCTGTATTCTCTCATCGGAATTGATCGAGCGCGATGGCTTCTACGACTCGAACCGACAGCGCATCGCCGCTGCCATGTCGGCCGTTGGAACGGTTCTTTTCGCAGTTGGCCGGGTCGTAAACCACAAGCGGGCGCTCAGGATTGCCGCCGATCAAAAATCGCACCCCGCTTCGGACGAAGAAGATCTGGAGACATCCAATGAACCTTTCCTTTTTGCCAATCTCGTCTTTTGGGGTTCCATGCTCTTTGCATTTGCTTTGGTCATCCTCTTTGTTCCAGCCAAAGCTCCTCCTGTGATGCCTGTGGCCGCTCGCTTTCAAGAGCCCGCCAAAAAACAGGAAGCCCCTCCCCTTCTCACGAATGCAGCAACCGCCAGGGTAGTGACCAGATCGAACGTGGTTGTGTTCCCCTCAGTCAAACTCCAGGGTACCACTCAACGCGGCGGCTATTCCTCTGCCATCCTCAATGGCAAAACTTATTTTCTCGGTGAAAGCGTCGGGTCGGCCAAACTGATCTCCATCTTTGAAACAAGCATCGTTTTAGAATTAGGTGGTGAATTTCAAACTGTGAAGTTGGGCAATTGACTTAAATTCTGCCGGAGATTTCAATTCGCGGGATCTGAAGCTGGCTGTAACACCCTTCAAACCAATTCCGTGGTGAGCGTGGGGTGCTGGAGAGTGATCTCGGACCTTTGACGGCGGTGTTTTGCCGGAGGGGCTGCTCCGCTAAACCTCCAAATGGATCGGCTGCTTAATTCGATTCAACTGCGGGAAGTTGTGGAGTTCTCGAGCATGAAGGGAGGTAGCCGGGTTCCCGATGAGACCATTAAAATTCCGTGCTCGGTCTCGATGTTGGATATTAGTGCACCCCCGTGAGTTTGGCGCAGGTCACGGCCTTACTGGCGATCTTCATTGCGGTAGAGGTCTATCACGTCCCACGGTGTTAGGCCGCCAACGGCAGATGTTTCCTCAGCGGGGTTGGTGCCGCCACACGTTAGTTATTCAGAGCCTCTCTCATTGTTCCCAGCAGTTCCTCCGGGTTGTACGGCTTTTCCAAAAATGCCACCCCGCCGAGTTCGCTTGCTCTCTGGCGCAACCCCGGCTTCTTGCTGGCCGTAATGAAGATGATCGGCGTGAGTTTTGGAATCAGCGCTTGAATCCGCTCCGCCACGAGGAAGCCGTCGCCCGCGGGCATGGAGATGTCCATCAGCACAAGATCTGGCTGGTTCCTCACCGCGCTGTTCAGTCCGGCAATGGCGTCCCCAGCGGCAAAGACCTCATAGCCTTCTGCTTGCAGCCGAAACGTTAGCGCGGTTGTGATTTTCCGGTCATCCTCGATAATGAGAACCTTCTTAGCGCTGGCAACGCTCGCTGGCGGCGATACCGCCGCAATTGGCAGGCAGCTCACGCCATCGAGTGCAAGCTGAATCGTCTGCAGCAGCTTTTCCGGATCGTAGGGCTTTTGCAGGACGGCGGCTGGCCTCAGGAGCATGGCTCTGGCCAAAAGTTCCGGGTCACTGCTCGCGGTCAAGAATATGATCGGGGGCTCGGTGAACTCAGGGCTGCCTTTTAAAGCTGCCAATTGAAGGCCATTGCCCCCGGGCAGCGAAATGTCCAGCAGGATCAGGTCGGGTTTGAACTGACGAGCCAGGCGCGGCGCCATCACAGCGTCATTTGCAATCAAGGCGGCGTAGCCGGTGGCCTTGAGCCGAAAGGCCAGGCCTGCCGCGATTTTAAGATCGTCTTCTACGATAAGGATTTTTTTCATTTGTTTTAAAGTATTTATTGGCAGTCCACAGCGTTAGGCCGCCCGCTGCATGGTTTGCGCGATGGCCTCCAAAAGTGCTTCCGGATCGTATGGCTTTTCGAAGAAACCAGCAGCACCGCTTTCCTGTGCCATGGTCCAAAGTCCTTTTTTCCTGCTGGCAGTAATGAATATCACAGGCACGTTAGCCAGCCCAACCATGTTCAGTCGTTTGGCCACGTCAAAACCTGTCCCTCTCGGTAGCCAGACATCCATCAGGATCAAATTCGGCTTTTCTTTAATCGCTAGCTTCGTCCCTTCCGTCCCGTTCGGGGCGCTGGAGACCTCGTAGCCTGCGGTCTTTAATCGAAAGCTCAGTGCGGTCACAATTTTCTTGTCGTCTTCCACAATCAATATTCGTTTCATATTTCCCATAAATTTAAGCCGCTTCGGGAAGCTGACCCGATTTGTGTCCCCAGAATGAGGTGTCACCATATTTCTTTATCCCACGCACCGTCGCCAGCAGTTGCACAGGGGTTGATGGTTTGGCTAATAAAGTGAACGGCGAGAACTCCAAGGCCCGTGCCAGAAGCGCACTTTCGGGGTACCCCGTATGCAGAATCACCGGCATTAATCCCCAACTTCCGCGGATTTCTTTCAGAACCTGCGCACCATCCATTCCGGGCATGTCCAAATCCAGGATGACCACGTCCGGCAGCTGCTTTCGCATCATCTGAAGGCCCTCAACGCCGCTTTGGCACGTCCTGGCCCGAAAACCCTCGCTCTCAAGAAGGCCGCAGACCCATTGCCCTAGCTCCGTCTCGTCATCAATCACGAGCACTTGCGCGCCTTGGTTCTCCGGCTCTCTCGGAATGACAAATGAGAATGTACTCCCTTCCCCCGTCCTGCTTTGCACCCAAATCGTTCCCCCGTGCAATTGGACCAACTCCCGGCACAAATAGAGTCCCAACCCAAAACCCTGTTCGGTCGCCGCATCACCAGTTTTGACTTGATAGAGGCGGTCAAAAATTTGCTCCTGGTCGGCCTTCGGAATGCCCCCGCCGGTATCCTGCACCGAAACGCAGATGAATTCCGGGCGCTCCTCAAACTTGCTGGCCCTGACCACGACCTTTCCACCTGCCGGCGTAAACTTAAGGGCATTGGTTACCAGGTTGGTGATCACCTGGGTGATCCGATGCTCGTCCAGGGTCACATCGGCGAGCCCGGGCTGGGTTTCGTGCGAAAGCGTGATTTTCCGGGCGACGGCGATCGGATTCATTTTCGCGACCAGTCTTTCCACCATGGAAGCGAGGGAGGTGGCTTGCAGGTGCAGCCTCAGTTTACCCGTGTCCAGGCGGGTGGAGTCCAGGAGGTCATTGATGCAGATACACAAGTAGTCGCAGCTCTCGCGGGCGAAGCCCATGAATTCCTTTTGTTGGTCGTTCACCGGGCCGGCGAGTCCGGTTCCAACGATGGAAACGAAATCAAGGATTGATGTCAGCGGGGTCTTGAGTTCATGGGAGAGCGTGTGATAGAAGTTTTGAATCTCTTGATTTCGGCGCAACAAATCCTGGCTGGCCTTTTCCAGATCCGCTGTCCGTTCCTGCACTCGTTGTTCCAGGGAGCCGTTCAGGACCGTGATCTCTTCGTGCGCTTGCCGAGATTTGAGCACCGCTTGCTCCAGCTCCGTGTTCTTTTGTTCCAGCTTGCGGACCAGTGCCATTTCCGCGTCCCGGTGCAGCAGCCGGACTTCAATCATGTTATGCACGCGCACCAGGATCTCAGCGAGATCGAACGGTTTGCTCACGAAATCTCTCGCCCCGGCTCTCAACGCGCGTAGCCTGTAATTCGGCTGGGAGGTTTGGACCAGCACGGGAAGGTAACGTTCGCTACCAATTTCCTTCAACCCCTCCATCACCTGGAACCCATCCAGGCCGGGCATGTTCAGATCGAGCAGGATCAGCGAGTAATGGTTTTTCCGGTGCAATTCGCAAACTTTGCGTGGATCCCTCGTGGACGTGATGGAAACATAGCCAGCGGCGCGCAGCATTTCCTCCAGCAGGGAAACGTTGGCATCCTGATCGTCCACGATTAGGATGCTGGCTTTGAGAATGTCGGATGCGGTAATCATTGTATTTCTCTTTCTGGTCTATCGCGCTGGATAATGTGGTCCCTGTTTCTCATGCCGCTATTAAGTCCTGGTCACATTCCTGTGCCAGCGGCAGCTCCAGGGCAAATGTTGCTCCATACCCGGCCCCGCCGCTCTGTACGGTCAGCGAGCCGCCCATTTCCTTCGCTGCCATCAGCGCGCTGTGCAGGCCGAAACCATGGCCATCCTGCTTCGTTGTGAACCCATGGGCAAAAATGCCGGGCAAATTCTCCGTCGGGATGCCCACCCCGTTGTCAGTCACCTCGATGCGAACCTTCCCGCCCTCTTCGGTCACGCGTAGTGTCAAGCGCTTCTCCCCACCCCCCGTTTCCTGGCAGGCCTGCTTGGCGTTGCGCACCAGGTTCATTAAAATTTGCAGCACCTTGTGCTTCTCCACCTTGATGAGCGCCCCGGAGTCGAATTGCTTGATCACGACAATCTCGTGGCTCGCCGGCCCGCCCGAATCCATCTGCAACGTCTGCTCCACCAGGTCAGTCGCCCGCAACATTTCGGACTTGGCCGCCGTTTTTGCGCTGCTCTGCTGCGTCGTCACCACTTCCTTGATGTGCTCGATGTTGGCTTGCAGTTGGGCGAGTTCCTTGAGCGCGTTTTCCTTTTCGCCAGCCAGATGTTCCGCCAATTTTGCCAGGTAGGCCGGCACCTGTTTCCCTTTCGGATCGCTGGTCAGGAACACGCCCAGATCGCTCTCGTGCTCGCGCAACATGGCAACCACCCTCGACAGATTCGCAGCCGTGGACTTCTGCAGGCTGCGCGCCAGGCAGGAGGAAGCCACACTGACACTGTTCAGCACGTTCCCTACGTTGTGCAGCACTCCCGTTGCCATCTCTGCCATCCCAGCTTTGCGCGAGGTCTCTACCAATTTTTTTTCTACTCGCTTCCGTTCCGTGACATCGCGTGTGGACCCCACCACGAAATCGGCCGTGCCATCCGCGGCCAACGCCGGCGATAAAATATACTCATAATAGCCCTTAAGTCCGGCAGGGCTGATGTAAGGCGTCTCATCCCTGAGACTCTTCCCGGTTCTGAAAACCTGCTGCACCTGTTGCTGGAGCTGCGCGGCCAAATCAGAGGGGTATCCTAGCTCAAAAAAATTCTTGCCTACCGCCTCTTCCAGACTGATCCCCCAGAGATTGAGGAGCGGTTGATTGGCAAACAAAAAACGACCGCGCCGGTCGAGGATGTAGGCGAAATCATCGAGGGATGACAGCGTCGTCGTGAGCATTCGCTCCCGGCGCTCTGTTCTCCGGGACAACTCGTTTAGTGCTTTTTCGGCCCGTTTGCGCTCGGTGATGACGCTCGCCGATGGGATCAGAAACACGATTTCGCCAGCTTCGTCCCGCAACGGTTGCAGGGAGAAGTCTATGTCAATCATTTCTCCTCCCGCACCCTGAGTCCGCACGTCATAACGGGAAGCCTCCCCAAGCGCGGCCCGGAGGATGGCGTCCCGCAACTGCCCTTGAACTTCCGGTGAATGTGACCACCAGGGTGTTTCAGCGAAGGGCTTCCCCAGCACATCTTCCGGTTCCAAACCCGCCGCGGTCAGTGGAGGCTGATTGACCTCAACCAGGATCCCCTCGGGAGTCAGCAACCCCACGAACATGTCAGGTCCCATCCCATCGATCAGGTCCCGCAAGCGTTTTTGACTTCGCTTCACTTCTTCCTCCGCGTGCTTGCGCGCCGTGATGTCCTGAATCTGCGAAACAAAGTAACGCGGATGGCCTTGCCCATCGCGCACCAGCGAAATGCTTAACGCTGCCGTCACGACCTGCCCCTGCTTATGGAAATAGCGCTTCTCGATTTGGAGGGAGCGGCCTTCTCCGGCAATCGCTCGGCTCACCTGTTCTAGACTCTGCTCCAGATCGTCCGGATGAGTGATGTTCTGGAAGGTGCTGCTCAGAAATTCGGTTTCTGAATAGCCTAAAAAATCGCACAGCGCCCGGTTTACTTTGAGCCACCGACCCTCAGGGGATACCAGGGCCATGCCGATCGGCGCGTGCTCGAACGCACCGGAAAAGCGCTCCTCGCTGTCTCGCAACTCCTCATCCGCCCTCCTCTGCTCAGTGATGTCACGCGCGATTTTGGAAACGCCGATCACTCTTCCTGCGGCGTCCTTGATGGGCGACGCTGTGACTGCGACATCAATGACCCGTCCCTCCCGCGTCACTCGCTGTGTCTCAAAATGTTTCACTCTTTCACCACGCCGGACCTTCCCCAGAATCTGTTTCGCCTCATCCTGCCGATCGTTTGGAACCAGCCGCAGCATGGATACCCCCAGCATCTCGCCGGCGGTATATCCGAAAATCTTTTCCGCACCTTCGTTCCAGCTGGTGACATTTCCATTGGGGTCCTGGCCGATGATCGCGTCGCCAGAGGACTCAACGATGGCCGCCAGCCACGTCGAGGTCATTTCTGAAGCCTTCCGCTCCGTGATGTCCAGGTGCATGACGATCGCGCCATGAGGGTGATGATCGGCCAGAGGCGTTGCCGTTAGGAGGAACCAGCGCTGTTTGGTTGGCGAATGACACGGATACTCGATCGAAAAGATCGTTTCGCTCCCCGCCAGCACCGCACGCAGTCCTGCCGCAACCTGCGCTGCCTCCGATGCGTAATCTCCTCGTCCCCCATCGCAGATGTCGAGGTAGTTCAAGCCCATGCCCTGTCCTCGGGCCCGAAGCGAATTCTCATCGCCAAAACGCTTCCATGCCTCGTTTACCGAAACGATGTTCCCCTCGGCATCCAGCAGAGCAATATGGGCGGACAGCGCGTTCAGGATGGAAGCCTGCTTGCCGGCGGCGTTGCGACGTAACTGTTCTTCGGCGTGTCGCAGCAGGAAGGTTCGGCCATCACGGCTCGCCACCGTGTCCACTTCGCCCGCTGTCAACTCCTCCAGGCGCTGTTCCGTGGCAAGCAGCGTCTCGATCAGAGCGGGTATTTCCTCCTCTTGCTTGGCCGCGAGCGGTAATTTTTCAGGGTTCATGGGGCGATAGTTTCCAGTCCCAAAGCCTGCAGCACGCGGTTTGTCTGGCTAAGCGTGCCGATAATTTTCTCCACTGAGCCGGGCGCAAGCTTGACCAGCATCGGGGTCATGAAGATGCCGTCCTTCAGCGCGCGCTTTGGCTCGCGCAGAACATCCACGATTTCAATTTCGTTCCGCTCCGGAAGGTGTGTCCGGCACAATGCCGTCAAGTTGGCCAGCGCCCGCGCCGAGTTCCGTGTGTCGCCCGCCACATACAGCCGGAATTTAAATAAGATCGCACGGTTCAAAGCGGCCTCGCTTTCCGGCGGGCGCTTG
>JAQGOV010000396.1 GCA_028293425.1 Verrucomicrobiales bacterium | reverse complement strand
CGACGAACGAGACGTTTGACCCCCAGGTCAGCCGATATAGAATCGTTGCGAATCCATTCCGGAGGAGAAATCCTAGCCTTCATAACACACATAATATAAGCCCAAGAAAACCGCCAGCCGAGGGCCTATATTTGTGTATAAAGATGAGCTCCCTGCGGGAGAGGGCCGGGGTGAGGGGAACGGGGCGTCCGATTACACGTGACTTATTCTAGCCAGCGGACTCGCCAGAAATTCCCTACCGGGTCGTCCCCATCATCCGTTTCAAAAGCCGGATCAGGAATAACAAGACAACCCCGGCGCCCAGGCACATCAGCGCAGTGTATCCGAATAATCGGGGCAGTGGCAGACTGTCGAAGTAGCTGGCGATCCAGCCACTCAGTTTGTTTCCAGCGGCATTGGATAAATACCAGAATCCCATGATCGTTCCCAGCAGCTTGGGTGGCGCGAGCTTCGTCACCATGCTCAGAGCCACCGGGCTCAGGCACAATTCCCCCCACGTATTCAGCAGATACACCCCGCAAAGCCAAAGCGGGCTCACCAGTCCGCCATTCAAGGCATGTTGCGAGCCGGGGACCAGTAGCAAAAATCCCAGCCCGGCCAGCAACAGCCCAAACGTAAATTTTGCGGGACTCGAAGGTTGCCGATGCCCCAAAGCGGCCCACATCCACGTAAACAACGGTGCGAACAGGATGATGTAAACCGGGTTCAGGGATTGAAACCAGGTGGAGGGAAACTTTCGGCCGAAAAACGTGAGCCGCGTAAATTTGTCCGCAAAAAGATTCAGACTCGAACCAGCTTGTTCGAATGCCGCCCAGAAAACGGCGGCGAACACAAACAAGATCGCGATCACCACGAGCCGCTTCCATTCCGTTTTGCTCAGGTCCCAACTCGCCTTGCTGCCGGCCTGTGCCTCTGCCGCTCGCTGTGCTTTCAGCCGCTCCAACGCCGGTTCCAGACGCCGTCGCCCAAACCAATATTGGAGCACTCCGAAAGTCATCCCTACCCCTGCGGCTCCAAAGCCCCAGTGCCATCCATATTCCTGCCCCAATGTGCCGCAAATCAGCGGTGCGAGCATCGCCCCTACATTCACTCCCAGGTAGAAAATGGAAAATCCGCCATCTCTTCTTTTGTCCTCCTGGTCGTACAACGAACCTACCAGGGAGGTGATATTCGGTTTCAATAAGCCAGTCCCAATAATGATGAGCGCCAGGCCCGGAAAAAACATCGCTTTCGTCGGAAGCGCCAGGCTCAAATGCCCCAGCACAATCACGCAGCCGCCAATCAGGACTGCCCGATATTGGCCCAGCCATCGATCGGCAATCAATCCGCCCGGCAGGCTAACTGCATAGGCCAGTGCCGTGTACCAGCCATAAATGGTCGCTGCGCTCGCCGCGCTCAGCCCCATCCCCCCGCGCTCCGCGGGTGCGACCAGGTAAAGCACGAGCAATGCTCGCATGCCGTAATAGCTCAGCCGCTCCCACATCTCGGTGAAGAATAGTGTGGAGAGTCCTTTCGGTTGGCCAAACCAGCCCTGATCGGAGGCTGACGTGGTCAACAAAGCATCTGCAGGTTGTGTGCGTGTGCCGGACATTCGAGAAGCCTATTCAGCCGTTGTCGATGGGTCAAACCAACTGCAAGAGCCCGTTTAAAAAGTGTGCACTCACGGCACGCATTGCAATTTTTCAACGGGCTGCTAACTAATGGCGCACTTGGACGTTGTCCCCGGCTTCGAGTTCTGGATTTTCTTCGCCTCGCAAAAACTTTTTCACATTCACTGTGTAGGGAATGCCGTTCCTGGTCACGGTGATTGTATGCGGATCCCAAAATCCGGTGTATTGCGCGGCGATCAGGGCCTGCGCCAGCGTGATCCCTTCCACCCACGGCACCACCTGCGCTTTGACATCCCCGGTAAAAAAGATTGCTGGAAGGGGTGCGTTCGGCGCAGCCATCATTCCTGGCGGCGGAGCTGGCCTCTGTTTGCTCGCGCAACCTGTGAATAGACATGCTGCTGCCGATAGGATGAGCCAATATTTGGACATAAATAAGTTAACAACTGGTCGGCACTTCCTGCAATACCTCCACGCAATGCGGAATGGCGCCCACCACAAACCCGAGGCATTCCACCGCCCCGCTGGGCTTGCCCGGCAGGCAAACCACTAATGCCTTCTCCACCACCGCCGCGAGGTTTCTCGACAAGATGGCATTCTTTGTGATTTTCATCGATTCCATTCGCATGACTTCGCCAAAGCCCGGCAGTTCACGGATTGCGATCTCGCGGACCGCTTCCGGGGTCACATCCCGCAGCGCCACGCCCGTGCCTCCTGTAGTTAACACCAGGTTGCACCCTTTGTTGATCGATTCCCGGATCGCTCGTTGAATGTCTCGTTTCTCGTCCGGTACCAGCGCTTCCCCCAGGACCTTCCAGCCATATCCAGCCGCTGCCTCTTTTAATGCCGGACCTCCCAGATCGTCATATAGCCCCTTGGACGCCCGATCCGAAATGGTAATCACTCCAACGTGTATTTGCATGAGTCTCCTTAGGGTTGGTCTTTTTTCGTCTTGGAAATCAATCGGATATCCGAAATGCGCATCTTCTTGTCCACCGCTTTGCACATGTCATAAATCGTCAATGCCGCCACGCTCACCGCCGTGAGCGCTTCCATTTCCACGCCGGTGCGCGCGGCGATTTTTGCCGACGCCTGGATCACGATTCGGTCCATGGTCTTTGGAATTTCTAAAATCACTTCGCAATGCGTGATTGGCAAAGGATGGCAGAGCGGGATTAATTCTCCCGTCTTCTTGTCCGCCATGATCCCCGCAAGCCGCGCCGTCGACATATCGTT
>JAQGOV010000387.1 GCA_028293425.1 Verrucomicrobiales bacterium | reverse complement strand
AAAGGCCAATCCTCTACTCATACCTCGATTCTTAAAGCTCACCCGCTTCACATGCGCATGAATTGTCACAGGAAGGGACACGAGGATGGCCAGCTTCAAGCCGAACGTATTATCAGCTTCCCGCGACTTTTCCGATGCTACTCTTGAAGGGCATTAGCGGAGGTGGCAAGTCGTGAACCCCCCGGGTTCTTCCGATGTCATTCACATCAAAGCTGCGGCAGCTTTCCTAAGCCTCCAACTGCTTTAAATAACGCAAGGTGTCTGAGGATATGGTTTGCGCAAACAAGTTGAAGCTGAATGCCATTAAGGACTCGGACCTTAGGGCCTTGTGGCCTCTGGGTCTCTAACCGAAGCACAAGCTCGACTCTTACACCAATGAAGCCTCCGCCCAGAATGATGCGCTCCAGTTGGAAGCCGCTTGAGGCTGGCTGGAGCCCGGCAATCGCATTGAAGCGATTTACAGCTTTCAAATGCGTTCACCTTGATGCTTGTGATGCTCCGCTTCAGCACCATCCATCAAGTTTGGAGGGCTTTTATGAAAATGCTTCAGGGAACCTAAATCAGGACACAAAGGTGAACTGCCGTAATGCTCACGACAGGTCTGAAGCGTTTCGAGCCTCCAAATCCAACTCGATTTCCCCATCTTCATGCGCCAGTCATTGATATGAAGCTTTTGGCCTTTCAGCCAGCAGAAACGATATTCCGCTATTTCGATAAAAGGGACCAAATACCAAAGTTCAAATAGATGGGAGCATTCCTTTATTACTCTGATGATATCTTCAACTTCCGGTCGTTCCGATAAAGGCAGGCAAATAATAAAATCTCGCGCCAAGTAGAAATATATTAATTCCTTGTACTCATTGCGGCAGAAGGCGTTGATTCTTCGCCAAAAACGAGCAGAACAACCCTCCACCAAAAAATCAAAGGCTCTCCTTGAGTATTTCGCATGGTCACCTAAAGCACGCACAAGGTCAGAAACAGCCCAACTGGGTTCATCCTTGGCAAGCAGAACGTCGGTAACAACAGCATCGATCAAGGCGCTGACCAGCTCGTCGCCACAAGGTTCCTTTAATCGAAGTTCCAAAGCATGCTTCCAGTCCCAATTCGACCGGTGCGTATGGAAAGCCATATACAGAACCACGATTTCTCGGGGACTGAAGACATTTAATCCTTCACAGGCCAAGTTTTTGGGCGTTGGTTGTTGAATCATCAGATGCACGCTTTTGAAGCATCTTAGCCGGAGCCATAACAAGCAGCATGCCGTTATCATAAACCAAAAATGGTTGAATTTGAACCGACAGCATTAATCAATCGTTGCTCTTTCGAACCCATTTTTTTTGGAGCCCATTATGCTTAGTTGCCGATCACCGCGCTTCCCACTCCCGTGGATAAGGATGTCGATCGTACAGGGAATTGGTCGCAGCCTCTCTCACCTCTGCGTTTGAATCGTTCCTGAGCACATGAAGTTGCTTCTGGACTAGACCGTTGTCTCCGACCACACGGGCGCTAAAGGTGCCCAGTTTGCGAACATTCACATCCGAATTGGTCATAAGCGTGAGAAAAGCCGATACTGCCGGCTCACGAATTTCCTCCAGACAGTGGATCGCACGATAGCACATGCAGGGTGGATACATAGTGCTCGAATCACGAACCAGCCGGGGAATGGCATCTTGAGCTTCCGATCCAAGAATTCCAAACGCCATGGATGCTCCGTGAGCGGGTTTCTCAAGCCGATCAGTTCCACTGGATGACGAACCGCCAAAGAGGGATTGTAGAATAGTTGGCTTGAACTCAATCCAAGCAAAATACAGCTCGAAACCGTTTGTTCCAATCGCGTGAATCGCCGCTTCAGCATCCGCGCCGGGAGGCTTGCCGTGAGACACACGAGAGTCCATCAGCAGTACCCATTCGCTCAACTTGCGGTCTTCGTAAACAGGCTCGGGCTTATCCTGGGCCAGCCAGAAAAGGAACCCCAAAGCCACCAGAACGCCCAACGCCGCCAACCGAAGGCCAAATGTGATTCTTTTCATGGCTACAGCGACTTTTCTAAACGTGAATGCCTGTTTTTACTCTTGTGGTGGATGAATGATCAGCACCGAAGCGTCCGGAGCCATGTCCGTCGCTTTCCCACGCGGAATCTTTGGATGTAACCGACGAACTCGAATACCGTTGAGCGCTCCACCAGCCGTTGCAATCCCACAGCAAACAAAAAAAAGAATGCCGGCCCAAGAATGAACAACACTCTCGCCCACAGCCAAAGCATGATACATGAAAAAAGCGACGAAGCTAAGGCAGATTCCTGCTACACCGAGGTAAGCAATAATGGTTGTTCGCGGTACAAGGACAATGGTTTTACCGCAGGACAAGCATGTGAAACCCACCTGCTGAACCCCAGAGTAAACCACGCCTGAATACGTTCCATACTTGGCGGCGACCGGCAACATCGTTCCTCCGCAGGCACATCTGCGGGGCAGGTAACTGCGCTGTATCGCTTTCACCGCCCTGCCTTCGTGCTTTGCTTTTATGGCGGCGAGTGTCTCCAAACGCTTCACATCAAACGCTTCTTGTTGTTTTTCATGCTGTTCCGCCTCGCCTAGGTCGGTCCCACATTTCGCGCAGCGTTCCGAAACTGCATTCTCGTACCCGCAGTAATCGCATGTTGTCATTTTCTTTTACCAGTGGAACGAAATTCCATCTCTCATTGGTGATCCAGCACGTGATAGGTGTCACCTTCCTTTACAGGGATTCTTCTCTCCAAAGGTTGCAGAAGGCTCGCCAAAAACTCAACTCAGCGCAGAAAGCAGGTGTTTAATCTCGTCCTCAATTTCCTCGGAGCTACCTACGGTCTGGGCTATTTCTTCCCGCAGAAGTTCGCGGTGACGCCGACGCAACCGAAAGCTGGCTGCTTTGACAGCGGATACAGTCAGGCCCAACTGAGTCCCTACTTCCGCGTAGGTTTGCTCACCGCGCTCATGAATCTCTAAATCTTTTAGCGCCTCAAACAGGGCCTTTTTCCCCGTAGCAATGTACTCATTTTTCAACCGATCCACGGTGTTGTGCAACAGCGTTTGAGCCCATCTCCTTTCGAAGGCCTGGTAAGGGTCCAGCTTGTCGGCCGGTTCTGTCAGATAGCGCTCCTCTGAATCCATCGCATCCAGGGAAACTACCACCTGGCCACCGCCTCGCTTCAGGGCACCTTCCTTTTTGCGCTCATCGTTTAGGAAATGCTTCACGAAGGTCAGCAGGAAGGAACGAAATTTCCCCCTCCGATCCTGCAAATGATGCAAATAATCATTTGAAAGCAGGCGAGCGAAAAATTCCTGTGTAAGGTCCTGTGCTTCGGGAGGGGGGTAACCGTCCCGCCGAATGTAGGCATATACGGAGGGCCAGTAAATGCTGCACAGCTTTTCCAGCGCGTTGGTGGCTTCTGGCAGCGCCCCGTTTTTTGCCATCAGCACGATGCTCCAATGTGTGGTGGTAAACCACTGTGCTTTGGTTCGTTGGGTGTTCCCTGCGCCTCGTTCGGACATATGGGAGTCTTATTCATTGCATACGTTGGAAAGAAATGGAAGAAAGATTGTCATTCCACGAGCAAAATCTTGCGCTGCCCAACAC
>JAQGOV010000337.1 GCA_028293425.1 Verrucomicrobiales bacterium | reverse complement strand
CCAATAGCCCTGACCATAGAGGCCGGCTTCGACAGATCTCGGGGTTTGGAAGCGGCCTTTGAATTGATTTGAAAGCTGGTGCCAGAGGAGGGAATTGAACCCCCGACCAAAGGCTTATGAGTCCTCTGCTCTACCCCTGAGCTACTCTGGCTCAGTTGCGCGGATTAGATAACGCGGCTTTGGGCCTGTCGTCAAATCCAATGCATTGTGAGCTTTCCATCCCAACAGTGACAAGAAAAAACCGGTTTCAGAACAGGTTAGGACTCCAAAGTTGAATTTCTAGAGGATTTCCAGCAGAAAATCGCGATAGCCCAGATGTGTCCTACTTTACACTTTGCATTTCGAAACTATTGTAAAACTGAACAAAAGACTGCCGCTGCCGCGAGTGAAAAAAGAATTACGTATTTTAGTGGTTGAGGACGGAACCGGGGATGTGGAATGGATGGGAGAGCTCAAAAAGTCCGGACTAAAGTTCCAATCCCATTGCGTCCAAAACCGTGAAATGCTCCTCGAAGAACTGGAAAGATTTCCGCCTGATATTATTTTATCCGACTACCGGCCGCCCCATTCCGGAGGGTATAAGGTTTTGCAAACGGCGCGCGATCGGTTGCCGGACGTTCCTATTATTTATGTGGCTGAGTCAGGGCCAAAAGGGAATGACGGTAAGGTATTGAAGAACATTGAGGTTGTTCCGAAGCGGCATCTTTCGGAACTGGTCCCGGCCGTGCAGCGAGCCTTGCGCTTGGCGGAGGAACGGGCCAAACGAAAGGAGACCGAGGAGGCGCTCCGGAAAAGCGAGGACCGTTACCGGTCCCTGGTGGATAATCTGCGGGATTATTCCATCTGCAACCTTGACCCAAACGGAGTTGTTGTGAGCTGGAATGAGGCATCGGAACGGCTGGAGGGCTATAAGTCTGAAGAGGTGCTTGGACAACACTTTTCCATTTTTTTCCAAGACTCAGATCGGAAAGCGAAGCCCGTCGCATTTTTGAAGAAAGCCGCCGCGAAGGGAAAAATCTCGGAGGAGCTTTGGCAACGGCGCAAAGATGGTTCCAACTACTGGTCGCATCTGCTGTTGTTCCCTTTGTGCGATGCTCCAGGCAATATCACTGGCTTTACCCGGATGTCCCATGACCTGAGCGGACCCAGGAAGCTCCAGGAAAAAGTGGAGGCCATGCAAAAGGAATATGAAGAGCGACTGGCTCTTCTCGCGTCGCAATACAAGGATGCAATTGAGGAGTTGGAAAGTTTCAGTTACTCGGTGTCGCACGACCTCCGCGCGCCCGTGAGACACATCGATGGCTTTACTGAAATTCTCCAGCGTGCGGCTCAAAAAGAATTAAGCCCCGACAACCGCGGGCTTTTGCAGGTGATCGGCGAGTCGTCGCGCTTAATGGGCAAGATGATCGACGGGCTGCTGGTTTTTTCAAGGCTGAGCCGGATGGAACTTGCGCCAGAGAAAACAGATGTTACCGAATTGGTTCGGTCCATAACTCGCGAACTGGAGTTGGCGCATCCCACTCGAAATATTTCCTGGTCCATCCAAAAATTGCCGGTGCTAGAAGCAGATCCGGTTACCCTGCGCCAGGTGTTTGGTTACCTGTTGGTTAATGCGGTAAAATTCACGCAGCCCAGGGCTGTCGCGCGCATTGAGATCGGTGCGGAACAGACCGAAGCCGACCAGATTTTTTTCGTCCGAGACAACGGCGTTGGTTTCAATCCGGAGTACACCCACAAACTTTTCGGCATCTTTCAAAGACTGCATGGAACGAGTGAATTTGAAGGATTGGGTCTGGGTCTGGCTTGTGCCAAGCGGCTGATGACACGCCTGGGCGGCCGGGTGTGGGCGCAGGGGAGTGAAGGGGAGGGAGCGTGTTTTTACTTCTCCATCCCGAGGACTTAAAACGGGAGAGGGCTGATATGGGGAAAACAAAGATGGCGCGGTTCACCGCGGTGGTCGAGGCATCTGGACGGCCTCAAACAATGGTGCTGTGGCAGGATCCTAAAAAGGATCCTGGGTTTCAGTCCGCCCTGCAACAGGACCGCATCATGACGGTCCTGCGCGAACCAAAGGGCAAGGAGTACGGAGTTGCTGGGTTCAAACGAAGCAAGACTGCCACCTATCTTTTGTTCCCAAGGAAGCTGGATTCGTTTGAAGGAAAGAGGATTGTAGGCATTAAATACGAGCAGCTTGCGCCAACGAGCCCGGTCGGGAAGCCTCTTGCCAAAAGTCAGAAAACAAGGGGTGCTGCACCTGAGCCAGCGCCTGTCGTGCCGAAGCAGAACCGGCAATACGAAGTAACTCTCCGCATCACCGCAGTGGCTGAGGAAAGCTTCCTGGTAGAAGCTGGTGGAAATGCTGAAGCTAAACGTGCGGCGCTCGCCACGTTAGGAGAAAAGCTCCCGGACCTGGGCAAGGCGAAGATTACCCGGCACGTTTCCAAAATTAAAAAGGCGTGAACGTCATCGGCAATCCACGCCTCAGACATCACGCGAGTTGCACATCCTCGAAAAGATCCTGCCGCAGCGCCGGATGAAATGTGATCATCGTTACACCACTTTCCGCTTCAATCATGAGCGGGTTGTAAGCACCTGGCTGGTCGGTTGTTTTCACCCGGATGTGGATAGGTTCCGTGATGACATGTTGCATGGGCCGTTCCTTGCCGGCCCCCGAACCCACCTCCACAAAGATCATGTCGCTACAACCCTCGGTTTTTTCGAATCTCACATTTTGCAACGGCACATCTCTGGCCAACTCCTCCTTGCGCCCGTCGGGCCGCACGGCCTCAATGGTGAGTAGGGAATCGTGCCGCAGAGTGTTTAACTTTTCGCAGAATTTGCCCCAATCTTTGTTGTTAATCTCCTTTATCACCTCACAATATTGCCTGCTCATTGTCCAGGCCGCAACTGGTTTGTCGCTGCGGCCAGTCTGCCATGCGCGGGCCTGGCGCTTTCTTGCGCAGCTCTACTTTTGGTGCCATCCTGTTCAAAGGAGATAGATTTTATGGTTGATCGAATCGAAACAGTAAACATTGACGCACCCCAGGCGAACGCGGATGCCGTTTACGAAACCAGGCGCATCGGCATACTGGGCATGACTTGCGATAATTGCGTCAGAACCATTGAGAAAGCGTTCCGCGGTCACAAAGGTGTCAGGGAGGTGAAGGTCGACCGCCCGGGTGCCTTCGCCGAAGTGACCTTCGATACCCGCGAAACCAACATTCCGGAACTCCACGATACGCTTCTGGGCGCTGGTTATAAACCCGCGGACGTCCTGGCTGCCTAAGTTGCCGCTCAGGGAAAAGATCGGGATCAAGGGTGCTGCCAAGGCCAGCGAGAGCGTGCTAACGTTCACGCCTCTGATCTCGGGCTCCGTTTCACTCTCCTTGCACAACGCGCAACAATAGGCCTTAATTCCTCATGGCATCAGTTGTGTTTTTAAGAGCGGTGAATGTTGGCGGCCACCAAAAGTTTCGGCCAAGCGCCTTGGCTAAGGATCTGGCTCAATATGGAGTGGTGAACATTGGCGCTGCCGGCACGTTTATTGTTCGGGAACCTGTCAAATTCGCGGTGTTGAAGGAGCAGATTCAGCGGCGACTCCACTTTAAACCTGATATGATGATCTGCTCAGGGCCGGAACTAGTGGCGCTCTGTGACGATGGACAATTCCAAGACTCAATTAAGATAGAGGAAGTAAAACCGTTTGTGACGGTTCTAACGAAGGTCCCCAGGAAGGCGCCCAAATTTCCGATCGAGCAGCCTGCTGGTGACGAGTGGCAGGTGCGAGTGATAGGCATTCGTGGTCGTTTTGTCCTGAGCCTTTACCGCAAATTGGAGCGCATGGTCGCGTATCCTAACAACGTGGTGGAAAAAAAGTTTAATCTCCCAGCGACCACCCGCACCTGGAGCACCATCGCCACGGTTTACAAAATTCTCGAGCAGGATTTGATGGCTGAGGTGTCTTAACAAAAAAAGCACCCTGGCGAACCAGGGTGCGTGGAAACGGAAAACCTAAATTATTTGGCGCCGAGGATGGCGTCCTTCGCTGCCTTGGCAACGCGGAATTTAACTACCCGCTTTGCGGCAATCTTGATGGTCTCGCCAGTGGCGGGATTGCGTCCCATGCGGGCTTTGCGGTTCACCAACACGAGCTTGCCCAGGCCAGGCAGTGTGAAAGTGTTCTTCGCATTCTTATAGGCGAGCTCGGCGATCTGATCAAGGATCTCGGTGGCTTGCTTCTTGGTGATGCTGTTTTTTTCGGCGATAGCCGCCGCAATTTGTGATTTCGATAATGCTTTTGCCATAATGGATTTTATTCTGGTTTTTGGTTAATAGCTCAGAATTCCCCCGCAGATAAGCCGCTTCGACAAAGGTTGGCAAGAAAAAATCTTCAGTTTGTTAGGAAAAAATGACAAAACGACGTTTGGACCATGCCTGGAAGGGCTTTTTGCCCGGGGAGTGCGCCTGAAACCTGAAAAGATTGGCTGCTGGCATTCACCCATCACACAGTGGCCAGGCTTGACTTAGTTCAACCCCGCCGCGGTTTTGGCTCGCTGGAGAACCTTTGCGCCCACGCTGCGGGCGCGTGCAGCGCCTTCCCGTAAAACCTGGTGAACGTAATCCAAGTTGGCGGCGAGTTCCGTGCGCTTTACCCTGGCCGCGGCAAAATAGTTCCAATGGTTCTCAAACAGCGCTTTCTTGAGATCGCCATAGCCCAGGCCTCCGGCGCGGAGACGGTCTTCGAAATCCTTTGAAACCTCGGTTGGCGCGACCAGTTTAAGTAATTTAATGGCCAGGTTCTGCTCGGCATCGGGCTTTGGTTCCGCAGGCGTGCGGCTGTCCATCACGATGCTCATGATTTTTTTGCGGGTGGCCTTTTCCTCACCGAATATTTCGATGGTGTTGCCGTAGCTTTTACTCATCTTCTGGCCGTCCAAACCGGGCACTACCGCGACTTCATCACGAATTTGTGGCTCGGGGACAACGAACGTCTGGCCGTAAGCCTCGTTAAATTTTATAGCGATGTCGCGGGTCACTTCCACGTGTTGTTTCTGATCCCGGCCGACCGGCACGATGTTGGAATCAAACAGGAGGATATCCGCTGCCATCAGCACAGGATAAGAAAAGAGACCATGGCTCGCCGCGAGGCCTTTAGCCGTTTTGTCTTTATAACTGGTGCATCGTTCCAGTAGCCCCATAGGGGTTAGCGTGCTGAGCAGCCAGGTGAGTTCCGTGACTTCCGGGAGATCGGATTGCTTCCAGAACACCGCTTTTTTTGGGTCGAGTCCACAGGCCAGGAAATCCAGAGCCACGTCCAGGCTGTTTTTGCGCCGTTCTTCCGCGTTGAACAGCGAAGTCATGGAATGATAATTGGCGATAAAATAGAACGCCTCGCCTTTGTCCTGCAATTCAATAGCCGGCAGCATCATCCCGAAATAATTGCCGAGATGCAGCGCGCCCGAAGGTTGGATGCCCGATAAAATTCTCATCGAAAGGAAACTACCAATAGCGACGCGGCTGAGAAAGGGTGAAATTGCAAAGACGGCGAAACGGCGGAACACGATTGGCAGAACGCAAAATTTGGAACATGCTGCCCCATGAGCGAGACGGATTGGGAAAAACGGTATCAAACCGGCGACATGCCTTGGGAAAAAGGCGAGCCCTCTCCCGGGCTGGTGGACTTCCTGGCGGAGCAAACAACGCTAGCACGTGGCACGGTGGCGGTGCCGGGCTGCGGAACCGGGCACGATGTGCGGGCGTGGGCCAGGGCGGGCTTCGAGGCATATGGCTTTGACCTGGCACCGTCCGGGATTCGGCTGGCTCGGGAAAGAACAGCGGCAGCGAACTTAAAGGCGGAGTTCAACCAGGCGGACTTTTTGAAAGATGAGCCCCCGATACAATTCGATTGGCTCTTCGAGCATACGCTCTTCTGCGCGATTGACCCATCCCAGCGTGAAGCCTACCAGCAAGCTGTGCTGAGATGGTTGAAACCAAACGGGCATTTCCTGGCGGTGCATTACATGATCTCCGATCGCGAAGGCCCGCCGTTCGGCACGACGCAGGAAGAACTGATGAAACGCCTTGGGCCGCATTTTGAACTTTTAAAAGGCTGGGTGCCGCGCTCCTATCCGAATAGAACCGGCCTGGAATTAATGTTATGGTGGAGGCGAAGGAGACAAGTCTCCAACATGGCCGAAGGGACACAAGTATGAGTATCGCCAGTGAAGTGGAATTTCGGATTGCAGCGCGGGTGCTGCGCGAGTCAACCAGGGGCAAAGCCGCCGACAGTGTGTTGCGCTCGGTATTAAGGGAAACAAGACTAGCGCCGGAACAATCGAGAACGGTGAGTGAATTGGTTTTTGCTTATTACCGATGGCATGGGTGGATCGAGCCGAAGCAGGGATGGGAACAGCAATTGCGAGAAGGCATAAAATTGGCCAAAAGATTCGCGCGTTCTCCCGAGGAATTTACCGATCAGGAACTTTTGGCCAAGGCACTCCCTGCCTGGGTTTTAGAACAAATCCCAGAATCTCCCCAGTGGGCCAGAACATTGCAGGCAGAGCCCAGGTTATGGCTGCGGGCCCGTGCGGGGCAGGGGAGAGCTGTGGCTGCTGAGTTGGAGGAAGCGTCAATTCCCATGCCGAACATCTTGCCCGATACTATCGAATACCTCGGGACCCGGGATCTTTTTCATACGGATGCTTTTAAAACGGGCCAGTTCGAAATTCAGGACATCAGTTCGCAATGGGTCGGCATTTTGTGCGAGCCGAAGCCCGGAGAAACCTGGTGGGATGCCTGTGCGGGGGAGGGTGGAAAAACCCTGCACTTGTCAGCGCTGATGGGAAACAAAGGCCTGATTTGGGCAAGCGATCGAGCTCAATGGCGTCTCGATAAACTCAAACGCCGAACTGGCCGGGCTCAGGTGTTTAACTACCGTCCCGCATTATGGGATGGAGGGAGTAAACTGCCGACAAAAACGACCTTCCACGGTGTGCTGGTGGACGCGCCCTGTTCAGGGCTTGGGACATGGCAGCGCAACCCGCATGCGCGCTGGACCACAGAATTGAAGGATGTCCTAGAATTAAAAGAGCTGCAGAAGCAGCTTCTGCAAAATGCGGCGAAGGCCGTGAAGCCCGGAGGGAAAATCGTTTATTCCGTTTGCACCCTGGCGCGCGCGGAAACCGAGGAGGTGGCCGTGGCGTTCGAGGCCAGCCAGCCCGAGTTTGAGCCAATAGAAATGGCGCATCCTTCGGGCCAGAAGCTGAAAGGGCGCTGCTGGGTTCAGCCCTGGGATTTGGGCGGCAACGGAATGTTTATCGCCGCCTGGCGGCGAAAGTGAGACACAACTGATTTCGCCTGGGCCGGCTGTTGGAGTGCAACGGCCGGGTAAATGAGACGGCGGCTTTTAATTCGAGCGGATATAATCGTCCGCTTCTGCCGTGGTGCTGTCATCAAATCGCTTGTTAGGTCCCGCGGAGCGAATGAGAACGCCGCTGTCGGAGAAATAAATTCGCATTGGTGTGCCCCAGGGATCTATGAACTCACCTTTTTCGTTGAGCTCACTTTTCTTCCCCACAAGGATAATCACATTTTTGGGATTCCTCCCCCGGAGGGCCCTCGCAATTTCGGAGTTGCTCGCGCCAGTCGGATAGCCACCCAGATTTTCTTTATACTGCTGCAAAGCGGCAAAAAGGTTTTCGATGTCGTCGTTAAGCTTGGAAGTCCTGGCGTTCACGCGCCAAGTCGTCCACTGGCGGACCACCCAACCCGCGCCGAGCAGGACGGTGATTAATCCAATAATCAATAGTAAGCGTCTCATGGAACGAACATCGGAAATACCTGAAAAATACTTTAGCAAGGGTACATGGAACTACCTGTCGGCAGGCCCGTGCCTTAACTAGCGAGGCCACAAAATGCCGAAAGGGAGACAGAACAATGGGATTTTGGCTTGGAGTTTGCTTTCTGCCTCTCCTAAACTCGAACATAACTGTTCGACCAAATATGGCAAAAAAAGCACTGATTACAGGAATTACCGGCCAGGATGGCTCCTATCTGGCAGAACTGCTCCTTTCCAAGGGTTACGAAGTGCACGGCATTATTCGCCGGGCCAGCGTGTTTACCACCCAGCGTTTGGATCATATCTACAGCGACCCGCACGTTGAAAAAACGAAATTGAAGCTCCATTACGGGGACGTGGCTGATGCGAGCGCCATTTCTCGGCTGGTTCGCACGATTGAGCCGGAAGAAATTTATAATCTGGCCGCCCAAAGCCATGTCCGGGTGAGCTTCGACAGCCCCGAATACACAGCCGATGTGACGGGCACCGGCACCGTCCGTTTGCTTGAGGCGATCCGTGAGTCAGGCATTGCGACGCGTTTCTACCAGGCTTCCTCCAGCGAAATGTATGGAAAGGTGCTCGAGATTCCGCAAACTGAAACGACACCCTTTTACCCGAGAAGCCCGTATGGATGCGCGAAGGTTTACTCCTATTGGATCACGGTCAATTATCGTGAATCGTACGGCATGCACGCGAGCAACGGCATCTTGTTTAACCATGAATCTCCCCGCCGCGGCGCCACGTTTGTGACCCGGAAAATTACCCGGGCCGTAGCCCACATCCAAGCGGGGCTCCAAGACAAATTGTTTTTGGGGAACCTCGATGCGAAGCGTGACTGGGGCTACGCCAAGGAATTCGTGGAAGCAATGTGGATGATGCTCCAGCAGGAAAAAGCTGATGATTATGTTGTGGCGACCGGCGAGACTCATAGCGTCCGGGAGTTCTTGGATGTGGCTTTTGGTCATGTGGGACTCGATTGGAACAAACACGTGGAGATTGATCCGGCCTATTATCGTCCGGCCGAAGTGGAGATTCTGATTGGCGATGCCACGAAGGCCCGCAAGCAGCTGGGCTGGGAACCGAAAACCAAATTCACGGAACTCGTGAAGTTGATGGTGGATGCCGACATCCAGCGCCTTAAGGATCACCGCGAAGGCAAAATCCAGGTTATCGGTTAATAGACGCTCAGAAGTTTTTGATATCAAAGCGGCCGGTTCTCCTGGCCGCTTTTGTCTATCTGGACTAGCGAGCCGCAGCGGATGAACTCCGCTTCAGGAAATCCTCGTAGGCGAGCTTGATGCCGGTCGCAAGATCCACAGTTGGTTTCCAGCCAAGGGCGAAGAGCCTCGAACTGTCCATCAGCTTGCGCGGACTCCCATCAGGCTTGGAGGTGTCCCAAATAATTTTACCCTCGTAGCCAACGACATGTTGGACGACCTCGGAAAGCTCGCGAATGCTGACCTCCGTGTTGGAACCTACGTTGATAAACTGCTCCTCGCTATAGTGCTCCAGCAGATAAATGCAGGCCCGCGCGCAATCATCCGAGTAAAGAAATTCACGCATCGGAGAGCCCGTGCCCCAGCAGACCATGGAGGGCGCCTGGTTGATTTTCGCCTCGTGAAATTTCCGAATCAGCGCGGGGAGTACGTGCGAGGTTTGGAGATCATAGTTATCATTCGGCCCATACATGTTCGTCGGCATGGCGCTGATGAAGTCGCAACCATGCTGGCGACGGAAAGCCTGGCACATTTTAATGCCCGCGATCTTGGCCACCGCATACCATTCGTTGGTTGGTTCCAGCGGCCCTGTAAGAAGGTATTCCTCCTTCATCGGCTGCGGCGCGTGCTTGGGATAAATGCAGGAGCTACCCAGGAACAAAAGCTTTTTAACGCCAAACTCGCAGGCCCCGTGAATCAGGTTATTTTGAATTTGGAGATTCTCATACAGGAACGCTGCCGGTTGGCTGTTATTTGCCAGGATGCCGCCGACCTTGGCAGCCGCGTCGATGACATATTCCGGTTTTTCTTGCGCGTAAAAGTCGCGGACGGCGACCGTGTCGAGAAGATTCAGCTCCTTGCGGGTGCGGCCGATAAGGTTGTTGAAACCCTGCCGTTCAAACTCACGCCAGATGGCGCTGCCGACAAGTCCGCGGTGGCCTGCTAAAAATATTTTGGACGCTTTATTCATGCGCTCAGGAACCATAACTACTTTTCGGTCGGAGATAAAGTTTCTTCAGTTCGCGTTCTTGGGAGTGAGGCTCACAAGGCACCGGGCGCCAAACAGGCGAGGCCAGCGCGAAAGCAGGTTGTCCAACCGAATCAGCCCATTCCGCCAGGCTGCCGGGTAAAGTGCTGGTTTACTGTAGCCCCCGGAAAGCAAATAGCTGAACGAACTGAAAGCTTCGGCGTGGAGGCACGACCATTGTTTGCTCCAGGACGGTCCTTTCCCTCGAAAAAATATGCGCGTGGCATTGCCCTGAGCGGCGTAGTAATCGCGTGGCCGTTCCAACGTTTCCGCAGGACTAATCTCCTGCCTCCACGCCACAGGCTCATGGTGAAGCCCTCCATAAACTGGGAAGCTGGCGCAGCTGATATAGGGTTCGAACAGGATTAACCGTCCCTGCGATTTGAGCACGCGCCTGGCTTCTTTTAAAAGGGCCACGGGGGCACGGAGGTGGTGAAAGACATCGAACAACACCAGGTGCGACACGCTCGCCGCTGGGAATGGAAGTTCGTAGCCGTCGCAGACTACATCCAGCCATGGATTGGGGAATAAATCAGTGCAGATGGCCTGCGGCAGGTGGCGCTTCAGGTTGCCAATCCCCGAACCAATTTCCACGATCAAGCCAGGTTGAGCGGAATCAATTTGCCCCAATATGCGCTGGTAAAATCCGGCATAGATCTCCTGAAGCAATGGCTTTTGTTGCCATGCGTCGAGGTTCTTTTGGATTTCCTCCTGGTGCTGCTCCAGCGCAATCATTAGAAAAATTTCAAGCGCCGGGCCGCAAATAAGACCATGCGCAGCAGCAGCAAGCCATGTTTCCAGCGGGAAATATTCGTCTCGCCGTAAGTGCGCGCCCGATAACGGATCGGCAGATCGATCATCTTTAGGTTGAGCTTGGCCGCGCCAAACAGAAGGTCAAAATCACCAAATGGATCAAAGTCGCCGAAGTAAGAACGGTTCCGGGCGAGGTGCTCGTATTGCGTGCGGAACAGAACCTTCGTCCCGCACAAGGTGTCCTTGATTGGCTGCCCCAGCAGCCAGCTAAAGGCCATGCTGAAAAATTTATTCCCCAGCATGTTGAAAAACCGCATGGCTTCATCCTCCATTGGATAAACCAGCCGAACGCCATTTACAAAGTCGGCCGTGCCGCTGCAAGCCACCTGGTAAAACTTGGGCAAATCTTCCGGGGGCATCGTCAAATCTGCGTCCAGGATAAAAAGCAAGTCGCCCGAGGCGGCCGCAAAGGCTTCCCGAACGGCCCCGCCTTTTCCCTTGGATTGCTGCTTGAGAATTTTGATTTTGCGATGGGGATACTTTGCAGCGATGCGCTGAATTTCATCCCAGGTATTATCCTTGGAATGTCCTTCCACGAAAATAATTTCCGTGCCCGCGCCCATTTCCGGAGTGCGCAACACCGCCGCCTCAATATTGCCTGCTTCATTGCGCGCCGGGATCACCACTGAGCAGGTGAATTGATGATACTGGCTCGGCAGCGCGCGCGGACGGGCAACAAAGAAAGTGGTCAGGCAGAAGTGCTTGAAAAAGGGGGCCAGCCAGCGGTTGAACAAAGACCCGAGCAGCGGGGTTTTTATGGGCCAAAGAATCCGGCTCTCGGCTTTCACCAATTCCCAACTGGCCAGGTGCAGCAGATTTTGGATGTCCCATGACGAAAGCCAGTTTTGCGTGAGAGTAGGGGATTTGAGTCCGAGCCTCTCCGCGAAATTTAGGACAGGCCGCCAAAGATTGTTGTAGGAATTGATAACAAGCCGTGTGTGTTGGCAGGAATGCTGTTGAACCTTGTCGAGCAGCACTTGGACATCCGGCACATCGTTAAGCAAATCGGAGATAATGATGTAATCAAACTTCTCTTCCGACCTGAATTCATAAGCGTCCGCGAGGTGGAATTGCAGGTTGGGATGTCGCTGACGGGCTTTGGCCACGAGAGAGGGGCTAAAATCCACGCCTACTCCGTGAGATGGCTTCACTGCAGCTAGAAGATCACCCAGTCCACAGCCCAGTTCCAGGACCCGCATTCCAGCGGGGATAAGGAAGCCAAAATACCGCTGCAGGAGAGAATGATACCCGCGCTTTGCTTCCCGTTCCTTAAACGGAGCGCGCGTTTCATAAAAACCTGAGCGGTTCATCATTAGGGAGCATTGTAACAAGAACCATTCCAATTTCGAGCCCGAAGAGGGTTGAGTGAATTTTCCATTCTTTAAGACAAATTTAGCTTGGTATTGGCTCTGCTCTATCAGCCAGGAATGTCGTTATTGATGGAAAGTGGCAAAAAACTCCCTCCTATGAGCGGAGCGGGCAAGAAATTGCCCTTTGCCTGGTTTTTTGCGGCTGGAGCCAATCCGTCAGCTGGCATACGGCCCCGTCATCTCCTCCTGTTGCTTTGTGGGTTTTTTTTCGCCAGTTTCCCCGGCGTGGTGATGGGATTTGATTCGCTTTTCTATCGCGATTTCGGAATTTTCGGAGCTCCCCTTGCCTCTTACCATCGGCAGGCTTTTTGGCAGGGACAATTGCCACTTTGGAATCCGTTAAACAACTGTGGTCTGCCCTTCGCGGCTCAATGGAATTCGATGGTTTTCTACCCGTTCTCTCTGGTTTACCTGTTATTGCCTTTTCCCTGGTCGTTGAATGTCTTTTGCCTGGGACACGCAGCGATGGCTGGCCTAGCCATGTATTGGCTGGCGGAATGGTGGCTGGGCAGGCGCAATTCCTTCGGAGCAGCCGTCGCGGGCTTGGCCTTCGCCTGGAATGGGTTCACACTGCACGCGCTCATGTGGCCGAACAATATTGCCGCGTTCGCTTGGATGCCGCTCGTGATATTGGCCGTGCAGAAGGGTGTAGCCAAAGGTGGGAAAAGCCTCTTCTGCGCTGCGCTTTGCGGCGCCGTGCAGATGCTCACGGGAGCGCCGGAGATTATCGCGTTTACCTGGGGCGCCGCCTTCCTTTTCCTTTTTATCAGACCCCCGGCGGAAGAATCATCGGAAAGCCAGCCGGCGTGCATGGTTGGCTTCAAATTCAAGGCTGAAGGATATCGAACACTCCGAAGGTTTTCTGTGGTGTTCGCTTTGGTGCTGGGCTTGTGCGCTATTCAACTCTTGCCGTTCCTCGAGCTGGTTGGTTTGTCCCAACGAAGTCGAAATTTCGGTGACAACTCCTGGTCCTTGCCCGCATGGGGCCTGGCAAATTTTCTCGTGCCGCTTTTCCGTTCCACCCCATCTCGCCTGAACGTGTATTCGCAGGACGAACAGCAGTGGACGTCCTCTTATTACGTCGGGATCGGTGTCATCCTCTTTGCGTTGATTGCACTTTGGAAACAGCGGGATGGTCGTGCGCGGCTGCTGGGCTGCATGCTGCTTGGATCTGTCTGGCTGGCATTTGGCCGGGACGGATGGCTTTACGAACTGGTGAATCGAGTAATTCCCGTGCTCGGCTTCATTCGGTTCCCGGTAAAGTTTATCGTCCTCGCCCTTTTTGCATTGTCGTTGCTGGCTGGGCAGGGTGCCGATTGGGTCTTTGATCAAGAACGAGAATCGCCCAAGCGCACGGTCACTCGAATCGGATTGCTGCTAAGCGCAAGCTGCGTGGCGATTCTGTTGATCGCGTTTCTTTATCCATTTCCCCAGGACTCATGGGCTGCCACCTGGAAAAGCGGCCTGTCGCGCATCGGATTTCTGTTGACCCTCGCAACCGGGCTCCTCCTGCGCACGCGTGCGAAAACCCATGCCTGCTCCGCCTTAGCCTGCGGCCTGCTGCTTTGTATGGGATTGGATGTTTTGACGCATGCTCCGTCGCAAAACCCCGTGGTGCCCGTTGCCAGTTACAAGCCTGCCGAACAATCCGCAATATCGACCGGAAGTAAACAATCCCGCGTCATGCTGGCACCAGCTTTCAAAGCGTTTATGTCCAGCGCTTCCACTGAAAGCCCCCTCGAGAATTGGAAAGGCCTTCGTGCCGGCAGATATAGCGATTGCAATTTGTTGGATGGAGTGTGGAAAACGGATGGCTTCTTTTCGCTGTATTTAAAGGAGGAAGCGCTTTTGCGCGATCGTCTGGAGCACGCTTCTCAATTCGCATCTTTGCCAATGCTTGATTTTATTGGGGTGGAAATGATTTCCGCACCGGATGTTTTGTTTGCCTGGCAAAAGCGTTCTCAATTTTCTCCGTTCGTTACCGCCGGGCAGGTCCCGGTCTTTGCCAGCCCAGATGAAGCATTGGATAGAGTCACCTCGTCCACCTTTCGACCTGCCAACGAAGTCTATCTTCCGGCGGATGCTCGTCTCGCGCAAGGGATGGACTGGAGTTCCTCCGCCAGAATCAAGCAGCTCCAGGTTGGCCGCGAGAAAATCGAATTTGAAACAGAAGCGGATAAACCTGCCTGGGGGGTAATCGCACAAGCGTTTCATCCCGCTTGGCGCCTACGCATCGACGGCCAGGCCGTCCCGCTTTTGAAAGCCAACTTTGCCTTCCAGGCATTTCAAATCCCGGCCGGGGTTCACCACGCTGCTTTGGTTTACTCGGACAACAGGCTGTTTTGGGGGGCACTGATTTCGCTCGCAACGCTGATTCTTTGCCTCCTCGGGGCGCTGTTCTTCAAGGGACCTTCGATAGTCAACCTGCCCAAGCTGTCATAACCGAGCAAAACGCACTAAGTCCTTGGCCTGTTCTGGCGGTTGCGGCTCTCAATTCGGCGAGGTGTATCCGGTGTTGCACGCTATTCAACCTCCTCCAATGGGTGCTCCTGGGGGTGTATTTAGGGCAGTGCCTCAAAAGAAGGCACTTTGCAGAGGTTTTTCGCCTTAAAAGCCCTAGAATCGTGGTGGCATCTCGACTGCTTAAAAGAAACCAGAGCTGCGGCAAGCAATTGGAAATTCGTGAACGGCTCGAACTTATAATACTTAATTAATACACCAGTTGCTTATGTTCACGCCGCCGCGAAAGGTTAGAACATATGAAAACGAAGTATTCCCGCTCGGAAGGCTTCACACTGGTTGAGATAATGATTGTGGTCGCCATCATTGGTTTGCTGGCAGCAATCGCTATTCCGAACTTTGTGAAAGCCCGTAGTTACAGCCAGCAGAACGCCTGTGTTGCCAACCTAAAAGAGGTCGACGGCGCCAAGGTCACCTGGGCCATGGAACAGAAAAAGAACAACACCGACACTCCTGCAGACACGGATTTGTTCGGCATGAGCGCCTACATCAAGGATAAGCCGGCATGTCCCGGTGGTGGGTCTTATACGTTGACTCCCGTGGACGCGAAGACGCTTTGCAGCTTGTCTTCCTCGGGTCACAGTCTGCCATAAACCGAGCCCATCCTACCGCGCAAAGGGCACGAGGTAATCTCTCGTGCCCTTTCAATTTTCCCGAACAACTTTTCCGGCTGGCCAGTGTTTTACTTCTCGATTCAGTTGGTGCGAGAAAAATTAATCTTTGACCAACCGCGCTTTATCCACTAGGAAAACGGGTGCTTTTACTACCACTCGGGCAGCGGTTGCCTGGAAGGCACCAACCCAATTTGATTAAATTTAGTGATATGCGAACAAAAGTGTCCTTAAAGAGCGGTTTTACGCTGGTGGAAATCATGATCGTGGTGGCCATCATCGGTTTGCTAGCCGCCATTGCCATTCCGAACCTCGTCACTGCGCGTAAGAAAGCACAACGCCAGGCCTGTGTTTCCACCTTGAAAGCCATTGAAGGTGCCAAGGCGAACTGGGCTCTGGATTACAAAAAGGGTGACGCTGACGTGCCGAACGAAGCTGATCTGTTTGGTGGCGACAAATATATCGAACGGAAGCCAACCTGCCCGGCAGGTGGCACTTACAATCTCGGAACGGTTCGCGAAAAGCCTACCTGTAGCGTCGAAGGCCACGCGCTGGAATAACCCAGGCTCTCAGGTTCCGGCCCCTTTTGAACCGGGAGTGGCTCCAGGAAGGGAGGCTCCCACCATGCTCACGCCCCGCCGGCATTCCGGAAACTCAGTGCGGGCTCACTTAGCGTCTCCGGCTCCCTCTCCCGGGACTCCAAACCTTGCTGCGGTTTACGCTTCGGATGGAGAAGAAATAACATCAGGCATACCCCAAGCGACACACCCGTGATAGCAGTCCCAATTCCCAGGAGCGGCTCGCGATAACGCAACTGCACCAAATGGCGTCCTTGCGGCAGTTCCAATGCTTGGAACGCATAATTGGCTTTCCAGAGCGGCACCGGCTTTCCATCCACCGTTGCTTGCCACCCGGGGTGAAACGATTGTGCAACTACCAGCATGGTGGCGGAATCCGCTTCCGCTTCGACCTGGATGGATTTGGCTGAGAAGCTTTTGGCGATCACCTTCGCGCTCGCCGCTTTTTGCGTCTTAATTTTTCCTTGTGCTTCCAAGGGCAAATAAACCACCTCAAGCGGTTTGAAATCGTTTGCCACCAGTCTTTTCAGCGTCTCCTCCGGGGACAAAAAGACGGGTGTCTGGCCGGCCGTTGTTAGCGCGTTGTGATTGGTCCGTTCTGTAAACTCGATCGCGAATTTGGGCGAGGTGTAATGAGAAACACCAAGGAAGCTGAGCAATCCTTCTGGCATGGAGTTGGTTTGTTGATAAAGGAGCTCCTCCACTTTCTTTTGTTCCTTGATTTGCAATGTGGAGGAGCCATTCACCTTGGGCACATCTTCCAGGATATTCAGGTTCGACCATAGCGCGCGGCGTTTCGCAATGAAATCTGAAGTGGCGCTCGGGTCCACGCTGCTGAGCAGCATCGCCTCGGCTTGCGGGCTGATCATCAGGCGCGATTCTCCGGGCTTGGGCGCCTCGTTCGAGTTAAACTCTTTCCAGAAGCCGGGTGCCATGACATCCGTAGGCGCGACCGGATTCTGCTCCACGGTATGCGTGAGCGCATCCCCAATGATAATCGCCAATAAACCAAGCTGCAGGAGTTGTTTGCTTTTCGCGTTGGAAACCCGCTGGAGCGCCAGCAATACCCCGACCCCCACGACCAGCCACAACGCGCGGCCCACACCGTTTTTCAGCGTGAGGGTCCAGTGGTCGTACGGAAACGGATAACTTTTTGCGAACCAGAGCACGCCGCAGATCAGCAACAACAGTACAGTGCTTGGAAGCACAACTGATTTTCGGTCTTGCTGCTCGTCCCCTTGCCACTTGCAGGCCGCTAGCAGGGGAATACAAAAGGCGGCGAGAATAACAAACTTCACCGGAAACCGTGCCACATTCATCAATGGAAAAATCTTTTTGACCCAGGTGAAGAGGTAGCCGCTATCTCCCAGGGCCATGACGAAACCAAAGAGGATCAATCCCGCCAAAATCCAGGCCCGGCCTTTGCGTGCGTTCGAAAAACCTAGCCACGCCAGCAACACCACCGTTACTCCGGGATAATAGGAGGTGAGAAACTCTTGGCCGTATTGAAAGAAGGGTCCCTGGAAGCTTTGAAAACAGTGAAACAATGGGACGAAGAGATTGGCCCAACCCCAGGGCGGCATTGGCCATTTGGTGTTGGACCATGCCCGGTCACGTTGCGAATGCGCCAGCATATCCAGGAATGGCAAAAGCTGGATCGCGGACAAGCCCGCAGCCAGCACCACCACCAATCCGGCACGCCGCACCAGGTGCCATCGCTTAATTTCACCGTGCACGAGAGCTTCGCACCAAAGCACCCCCAGGATAATCCATGTGAACAACACCACTTCGGGAACACCAGAAAGCATCTGCATCGCCGCGGCGAGACATGCAACCACCAGCCAGCCGCCGCCTTGACGCCAACTGCGCTCCGTCCAAAGGATAACCCACGGCATCCAGCCCATCGCGACTGCGTAGTTGGGCCAGAGCAGGCACGAGAAGGTTACCCCGTTGAACACGTAAGCCAAGCCGGCCAGGCCGCACCCGAAATGGTTGCCCGTCCACCGGCGCGCGAGGAAATACATTCCAAAGGCACCCAGGACGAGATGCCCAAAGCAAAAATAAGTCAGCGACCAGGGCAGGGGGAAGAGTAGGTAAATGATCGAAAAAGGATACAACGTCATTGTTCCCCATTGCGCTAAAAACGGCGCGCCACAATTACTCAAGGGATTCCAAAGCGGCAGTTCACCCCGCCAAAAACTCTCGTGATGATAATAGATGAACGGGTAACCCAGGACGCCGTAGTCCCGGAAAAAGAACGACCCGATTCCCAGCAGCACCTTGGGAAAAGCAGCCAGCAGCCCAACCAGCAGGATCAGCCCGAACCGACGGGGTGTCAGCCAATTCGGCTCTTTTGAGCAATAATTCATCACTACTAAGCAAAACGGATTCCGTACCGCTGGAAACGGCACTTTTCATGGAATTCTTTTGAAGTTAATGGCTGCATCACTGGCTTCGCTCTAAAACCCGGCAAAAATGACCCTTTTCCGCCCTGAATTCACTTGGTTTAAGGCTCCTTTCCTGCTTAGCATGAGCCCAGTGACAGTCGTTTGTAACAGGCATTTGAGTATCCGAACCGTTGCCCGGTTTGCATGAAGACTTCCTTGCGCGCGCTTATAGTTGAGGATTCTGAGTTTGACGCTCAGATGATGGTCAGCATGCTCCGCAAAGGTGGGTATGAAGTCGCGTTTGAGCGAGTCGAAACGGCCGACGTCATGGAAAAGGCCCTCCTCAATGGTCCTTGGGATGTCATTCTGGCAGACTACAACCTTCCCGATTTCAACGCTCCGACCGCCCTTAAACTTGTCCAGCAAAGCGGCCTTGATATTCCTTTCATCATCGTCTCCGGCGGCATTGGCGAAGATATCGCCGTCAGCGCCATGAAAGCCGGCGCGCACGACTACCTGATGAAGGGCAACCTCAGCCGATTGATGCCCGCGGTAGAGCGCGAATTGCGCGAGGCAGCGAACCGGGCCAGCCAGCGCGAAGCCAAGCAGGCGCTCCTCGAAAGCGAACTGCGCTACCGTCTCCTTTGGGAAACCTCTCCTGACGCTGTCATCCTCATGGATAAGCAGAGCCATATTCACTTTGCCAATCCTGCCGTGCGCGACGTGTTCGGATTCACGCCGGAGGAAGTGATCGGCCAGTCGCTCACCATGCTTCAGCCGCTCCGGTTCCGCGGTGCGCATCAGGCCGGGATTAATCGTTACCTCCTAACCGGCATCAAAAAGCTGAATTGGCGCGCCGTCGAAACCATGGGCCTGCGCAAGGATGGAGTGGAGATTCCCATCGAAGTTAGCTTCAGCGACATGCTGCTGCAAGGCGAACGAAGATTTGTCGGTTTCATTCGCGATATCACCGAGCGCAAGCGCGCCGAGAAGGAACTGCGCGACAGCAAGGAGCAGTTTCGCGTCGCCCGTGAAATCCAGCAACGGCTGTTCCCCAAGTCATCGCCGGCCCTGCCGGGCCTGGATATCGCAGGCGGCTCGTATCCCGCTGAGGCCACTGGCGGCGATTACTTTGACTACCTCCCCATGCTCAACGATCGCTGGGGCATCGTGGTTGGTGACGTTACCGGCCACGGCGTTGGTCCGGCGTTGCTCATGGCTGAAACTCGCGCTTACCTCCGCGTGCTGGCCGGACGGCGCGAAGATGTTGGCGAAATTTTGAGTCGCACCAACCGGGTTTTGTCCGAGGATGTCGGCAACGAACGCTTCGTCACCTTGTTCCTCGCCCGCATCGATGCCAGGACCCAGGAACTGGTCTACGCCAGCGCGGGACACCCCACGGGCTACATCCTCGACTCCAAGGGCGCCGTGAAGAAAACCCTCCCGCGCACCGGTGTTCCCCTCGGCTTGCGCCCGGATACCCAGTACCATTCCTCCGGCCAAATCTTTCTCGAGCCTGGCGACCTCGTGCTGCTCGTCACCGACGGCATTGAAGAATCCATTTCCTCCGACAACACCATTTTTGGAATGGAGCGGGTGCTGGACGTGGTCCGCGCGAACCGCGACAAACCCTCCGCGCACATCGTTTCAGCGCTTTACCAGGCTGTCCGGCAATTCTCCAAGAACAGTGTCCAAATGGACGACGTCACGGCGATTGTCCTGAAAGTCTCAGATCCAGTTTAATTTCTTAATGGTAATCTTCCCAAATCCTTCTTGATCGTTGCCGCTTATCTCCCGAGAGGAGTTCAAAGCCTCACTTTCTCCGCATCCGGGACGCGTCCGCTCGAAAAATTCTTTGAAAGTTGTTGAATTCATCCTTCTGCGATCTAGTATACCCTCGCCTTCCGCGAAAGCGGAACGTGGGTCGGGGCGTAGCGTAGCTTGGTAGCGCGTCTGAATGGGGTTCAGAAGGTCGTGAGTTCAAATCTCACCGCCCCGACCATTTCTTCTCTTGTTAGGACTAAAACCTCTCGCCAAAGTCCATTCATGTTGCAGCCCCTTAAACGAGCTACCCGTGCTTATGCTGCGCTGCTGGCGTGGCTGACCATAACCTGCATATTAGGATCAGGCTGCACCAGCGACGGGCGACCCCAAGCTGAGAGCAAATCTATCCCATCCATTTCCAGGTTCGGCGGAATCGAGGTCGGCTACTCGACTCAGGAGGATTTGGCCAAGCGGTGGGGCGAAGGCCGGGTCATTACGGGCGGCCATCCTAACAGCGGGCGCGTCTGGCGGATCCTCGGAACAGGCTGGGTGCTGCACACCGATAGTTTCGAATATTCAGCGCGAGGTCTGGTGGTCGACACCTTGACGGTGAGTGAGGACCTTGAGTTGGAACGAAATGCCCCGGATGCGCGCCTGCGTGCGAAAGAAATGAACTGGATGGATGAAATTTTTCTCGGCATGCCGCAACCAAAAATTATAGAAATTCTGACCCGCAAAGGCCTTGCGCCTGTTGTGAGCACCGAGGACTGCGGAGTGCAGGCTTTTGGGTTCTATCCAATTGTGGGAGGGCAGATGCGGAAGTGGACTGGCGTTTGCAAATTCCGAAACGGCGTGCTGTCCGGGGTCACGCTCAGCGCGAGCGAGTGACGAATGGTTCGAAGAGATCGTTGCGATCTTGCCGAACTGATAAGCCAGTTTGTCGGAGCGAGCTGACAGAGTTGATTCTGCCAGGTTTGGCAGTTGTGCCGCGCTGATAACAGAACCAGCGGCCCGCAGTCGCCATCGCAGCCACGACCAGCGCCAGGCCGATTATTCGTTTAATATTCATGTGCCGTTGCAGGTATTGTTGTTGAACAATGGTTTGAACGAACCATGTTCCAGCTTTCCAATCGGGTCAACCCCGTTCTGTGGCCCTTCAAAATCAGCCCGAACGTGCCGATATAGCACCATGGCACGGAGCCGCGGCAACACGGTCGAACTTGCAATCACCCAACTGGTTATCCTTCTCCTCGGAGCTGGCGCGGTTTTCTTCGGGCTCAGGCGCGCTTCGGTTGTGCCTTTTATCCTGGCGATCTTCTTTCTCTGCAGCATTCTTGCTGTCTTGAAGCTGTTGAAGCCAGCCCACGCTTCCAGAAAAAGCACCACCGGGAACGGGACCATTGCTCAGCCGCAGATCGTGCCAGAGGTTCGCGCCCCAGCGAAAAAACGTTCCATTTCCGACCAACTTCAGGCTTTGGATTGGTACCAATTTGAACGCTTGCTCGCTGCCATCTACAAAGAGAAAGGCAATGAAGTGGAGCGCCTTGGGGGAGCGAAGCCCGATGGTGGAATCGATTTCATCCTTCGGATGGGACTCATAGAACTGCCTGTACAATGCAAGCATTGGAAATCCTGGACCGTGGGGGTAAAGGAAGTCCGGGAGTTCCTGGGAGCGATCAAAGATGCCGGCCTGGAAAGCGGGAGGCTCATCGCTCTGAAAGACTTCTCACGAGATGCCAGGGCTCTGGCTCAACGACACAACGTGCAACTCGTCGACGGCAAAGATCTCGTGAAACTGATGAGTGAAGTGAATTGGGAAAACAATCCAGCCATCCAATCCATTCTGAACGAGACAACCAAGATCTGTCCCCAGTGCGACGCTGAAATGGTGTTGAGAACAGTGGAAAGGGGCAGAAGAGCAGGGGAACGCTTCTGGGGCTGTTCACAATTTCCAAAATGCGAGGGAGCCCTGCCGCTTGAAATGCCTTTGAAGGCTTAGCACAGCGGAGCCGCAATCGAAAACCTCGGTCATGCTCCTGGATTCTT
>JAQGOV010000328.1 GCA_028293425.1 Verrucomicrobiales bacterium | reverse complement strand
GTGCGTCCGACTGTGGTTCCGGCGCCATAGGCCGTGCTGATCAGCGCCTGCATCTTCGGATCCGTGGCTGCGCCGCTTAGCACCTGGCCGCCCGTCTGTAAAAGAGTCTCCTCGCTCATGCGTTCGGCGCCATGGTGCGCTGCTGCGTGCGCCACTTCGTGACCAATCACCGTGGCCAATCCCGCTTCGTCCTTGGTAACAGCCAGTATTCCCGAGTAAACCCCTACTTTGCCACCGGGCAAACAGAAGGCATTCGCTTCCTGACTGTCGAACACCACAAATTCCCACTGCGCTCCCGGCAGGTCTTTCGAGGCAACCGCAGCGATCCGCTTTCCAACCGATTGCACCAGCGCATTGGCTCGCGGGTCGGTGCTGATCTTGGTTTCTTTCTTCATCTGGTCGAAGCTCGTTAACCCAAGCTTCATTTCGTCCGCGCCGGAAACCAGCAGCACCTGTCTTCTGCCTGTAACGGGGACCGTGGAGCAGGCTGCAAGAAACAGCGCTGTCAAAGCAATCCACCCAATACTGAAACCACGAATCGTCTTCATCTCGCCATAGAAACATATTCTCGGATGGTAGGCAAGGCGGGTAAAATCAGCAGTTTTCTGCACAAATTGGAAGTCCCTGCCATCCCTTCTGGAGCATTGGAGCCGACCCGCATCCGGCAAACTGCCTCTCGTAATGTCTCTGCCCATATCCCCGGCAGCTTGGTTTTTACGCTTTTTACGGGAAATACCTGAGGACCTTGGTAGGGAGCCTCCCTTGCATTTCTGCCCCACGGTGGGAAGGTAATTTCGGAAGGCAAAATTTGCCCTTCACAAAAAGGAGCAAAAGAAGATTTTATGAGAAATGCAGCCGTGTCCGAAACCTCTTTCCTGGGCCTGCTCAGGGAATTCAAAACTGAGGTCACCGTCCTAATCAAACAGGAAATCGATCTCGCCAAGGCCGAGATGTCCGAAAAAATTTCCCACTTCGGAAAACACGTCGTCCTGATGGCCATTGGCGGATTTGCCGCCTATGCCGGGTTGATTGTGTTGCTGATTGGATTGGGAGCCATCGTTGCCTACGCCTTTGAAAAGCTTGGTTTGTCCACCACCATGTCTCAGTTCCTCGGCTGGACAATTATCGGTTTGCTCGTTGCGGGAACGGGCGGGTTTTTTATTATGAAAGCTCTAAAAGGCTTTAAAGAACAAAGCTTCGTCCCGGAGAAAACGATTGATACCTTGCGCCAGGCTAAAGGCCAGGATGAAAATATTGGACCCGAGCAAGAACCTGCTGCGGCTCATCCAGTGCCCGAGCCCAAGCTCTCTAGCGATACCATCAAGAGTAATATCGAGGTCACGCAAAGCGTTCTCGAAGAGACCAGCGAAGAAATTGCCCACCGTATGAGTCCGCATTACATGGGCGAGGTTGTGAAGAACCACGTCAGGACCCATCCCATGCAAACCAGCCTTATCGGCGTCGGCACCGGACTTTTCGGTTACCTGTGGTTCAAACGCAAACACAATCATCACCAAGACAATAACCACCAGCACGACGAGGAAGATTGATTCGACGAGATAAATTCCCGCACATGATTTTTAGCAAGGTGGGATGAGGTGGAACGGCTCTCGTTGCGAGACGAGAGCCTTCTTGTGTTTGCGTCCGGCAGGGCTCACGGACTTCCTGACCAAAATCCAATTCAGGCTTGGGATGGGGAACTGCTGCCTCAACAGCAAGGGTGTTCTCGCGAAATGGAATCTACACACCTTGAACTGAACTCAATACCACTATTTTCCTTCAAAGCCCGATGCACCTGCGTGCTTTTCGTCAGCCAATTTTAGGCAATAATCTCCCGCATAACTTCGCCGGAGACGTCGGTGAGGCGGAAGTCCCGGCCGGCGTAGCGGTAGGTCAGCTTTTCGTGGTCAAAGCCGAGGAGGTGAAGCATGGTGGCGTGGAGATCGTGGACACTCGACCGCTTTTCGGTGGCGCGGAAGCCAAATTCATCGGTGGCGCCGTAAACGGTTCCGCCTTTGACTCCGCCACCAGCCAGCCAGACGCTAAATCCGTAGTGGTTGTGGTCACGGCCTAGTTTGGATTTGCCGCCGTCGCCGAGTTCAACTGATGGCGTGCGGCCGAATTCGCCACCCCAGAGGATCAGGGTGTCATCGAACATGCCGCGTTGTTTCAGGTCGGTCATGAGGGCCGCGATGGGTCCATCGATTTCAGAGGAGTGTTTGCGGATATTGCCTTCGATGTTGTCATGGTGATCCCAGGGCTGTCCGGCACCGTGCCAGAGTTGGACGAAACGGACGCCGCGTTCGAGCAGTCGTCGGGCAATAAGCGTTTGGCGGCCATGCACGCCGTCGCCGTACATGGCGCGGATATTCGCGGGCTCTTTGGCGATATCGAAGGCGTCGGTGGCTTCCATTTGCATGCGGAAGGCGAGCTCGAAAGATTCGATGCGGGCCTCCAGCTTGGAATCGCTGCCGCGCGAGCGCAGATGTGCGCTGTTGAGCTTTTGGAGGAGGTCGAGCTGGCGGCGCTGCATGGCCGTGGTGGCGTGGGGGCTGCGGATGTTCTCGATCAGCTTTTCCAGTTCGCGGTGCTGCGGGTCCACGTAGGTGCCCTGGAACACGCCCGGGAGAAAACCGGCCTGCCAGTTTTCGGAGTCTTTGATGGGGAGTCCGCCGGGGCACATGGCCACAAAGCCAGGCAGGTTTTGGTTTTCAGTGCCGAGGCCATAGAGCACCCAGGAGCCGAAGCTGGGACGGGCCTGGACGCTGTCGCCACAGTTCATGAGCATGAGGGAGGGCTCATGGTTGGGCACCTGGGCATACATGGAACGGATGACAGCGATGTTGTCCGCGTGGGCAGCGGTTTTGCCGAAGAGCTCGCTGATTTCCAGGCCGCTCTGGCCGTGTTTGGTAAATTTGAAAGGCGAAGGGAAAGCGGCACCGGTCTTTCGTTCAGTGCGGAGGTATTCGCCGGGCAAGGGTTGTCCAGCGTATTTGGCAAGGGCGGGTTTGGGATCAAAGGTATCGACGTGGGACGGTCCGCCGTTCAGAAAGAAATGAATGACGCGCTTGGCTTTGGGGGCGAAGTGGGGAGTGTGGGCGGCCAATGGAGATTGGGATTGGCCCTGGGCGAGTGCGCCGAACGAGAGAGCGCCCATGCCCATGCCGACTCGGGCGAGGAAATCACGGCGATTGAGGGATGGGAGGGAGAGAGGGTTCATATTAATCGCTGAAGGCAAATTCGTTCGCAAGGAAGAGGACTTGGGCGTATTGCTCCCAAGGAGTCAGCAAGACCGGACGGGGCGAGGGACCGTTGAACTCGGCGCGGGCATCCCATTTGGTGTCCGTGGTGGAAATGACGGGTGCCCAGAGAAATTGGTCGTAAGAAAGGGTATCGCCGATATCGACAACGAAGTCGATGGTGTCGCCGGCTTTGACGGTGATGTTTGCCACGGACAAATTCGTTTTGGAATGGTGGACATTGGCGGCTTTGAGCTCACCATCGCGGCTGGAAAGGATGAAGCCTCGGACGCCGTCGCCTTGTTCAGGTTCGTGCTTGAGTGTGCCGGTGATGCTGACGGTGGCGTCGCGCGGCGCAATCCAGCGGCGGACGCATGCCAGTGCTCTGGTGTTGCCGGGGTGACCGCCTTCCGCGGTGAGTTGGGCCCAGCCGCTGGGGCCACCTGGCAAGGCGGCGGCCCCTTGCCAGGCGGTGCCGGTAAAGTGAGGGAGCTTGGTGAAGTTGAGGCGCTTGGCAGCTTCGTCATATTCGCCGGTTCCATACCGCCATTGGGTTTCGCGAACGGGTTCAGGGGCAGGCGGTTGTTCTGATTGAGCGGCGGCGATAAATTGGAGCGCGGTGGTGACCTCGTCTTTAGTGGCGTTGCGTTGGTAGAGGGCGCGGTGGAGTTTTTGGACGCGGTCCGCAGGCGATGCGTCCGCAAATCTTTTGGTGAGAGCCTTGGCGCGGCTGGCGGCGAAGTTGCCGTTGAGGAAAAAGAGCGCTTGCTGCGGGATGGTCGTTTCGTGACGCACGGCGACGTGAATATCGGGGTTCGCGAAATCGAAAGTGCGAAATGTGCCGGGGAGAAATTGGCGGTCGACTAGAGCATAGACTGTGCGGCGTTTGTTGGAGGCATCCAGGAGTTCGGAGGGTTTGCCGCCCATTTTGGGATCCAACTCTCCGCTGGTGGCGAGCATGGCGTCGCGCAGGGTTTCAAATTCCAGGCGGCGCACGGGGTAGTGGGTAAGGAGTCGATTTTCCGGATCGTTGAGACGCGAGGCGGCGGAGGCTTTCAGTGGCGCGGAGCTCTGCTGGTAAGCGGCGCTGGAGACGATGAGCCGGTGCATGGCTTTGATACTCCAGCCTTCGGCCACGAAACGCTCGGCGAGCCAGTCGAGTAACTCGGGGTGCGAGGGTGGCTCGGCGCGCAGGCCGAAATCGCTCGGGGTGCGGACCAGTCCCGCCCCGAAGTGATGCTGCCAAAGGCGATTGACCATGACGCGCGCGGTGAGCGGGTTACTGGGATTCGCGATGGCCTGGGCAAGTTCGAGGCGGCCATTGCCGTGTTGGAATGGCTTGGGGTTCTTTCGGTCGAGCACGTGCAGGAACTGGCGGGGAATTTCCTCGCCAAGACGGGAAGCCTTGCCGCGAATGAAAATGCGAGGGTTCGGCTCCGGGGCATGTTCGTTGACGACCAACGCAGCGGGTGTGCCGAGTTCAATGAGGCGGCGATCGATCTCTCCCTGGAGCTTCCAAAGTCCCTCGGTGACGGTCGTGGGGAAGAAAACCTCGTTGTTGATGATGCCGTTGTCTGGCACCACGGTGGGAGAAGCGGGAGAGTGGAGAAAAACAAGCAGTTCGGCGGCTTCGGGCGCATTGGTTTGTTTTGCGGCGTCGGCGAAGATTTTGCCGTAGAGGGCGGCCGTTTCGTGAATGGACTTGGGAGTCGAGCCAAACGCGGCAGCGACGCTGGGATTGAGTTTGCCGCTCTGGATCAGTGACACGAGAGCTGGGGCAGCATTCGTTTCGAAACCGTCCTCGGCCAGTTCCCGAAGTGCAAACCAGGGAGCGAAGATGGGATGCCGAGGCGAGCTTGCTTTGGTCATCTGGAGAAAATCGCGCCAGCGGCGGACCGAGGCAGGGATGAGATCGCCAGGCGAGAGGAGCTGATCGAAACCTTCCTCGGGATATTTTTCCATTTCGAGCTGCGCGGCGAGATAATCGCCGACGCGAGTTCGCAGACGGCTTTCAGCCTCGTCGCGGCGCTTTTGCATGGCTTCATTGAATTTCAGCCTGCGTTTTGTCAGTTCAGCATCGTCGTTTGGCTTGAGTTGAACCAGCCTGTCATCGGAGCCATGGAAGACGCCGTAGAGCGAATAATAATCCTTGGAGGTGATAGGATCATATTTATGGTCGTGGCAGCGGGCGCATTGCACGGTCAAACCCAAGGTGCCTCGGGTGACGACGTCGATGCGGTCATCGATGATGTCGTGGGTGACGCCAAGGAAACGGCGGCCACCCGTGATGAAGCCCAGGGCGGCGAGGTCGGGAGAATCCGGAGCGCAGAGTTGATCGGCGGCCATTTGGAGAAGCAAAAATCGATCGTAAGGAAGGTCGTCGTTAAAGGCCTTGATGACCCAGTCGCGATAGGCGGGAGCATGGACAAAAAACCGTTCTTCGCGGGCGTAGACGTAACCCTTGGTATCGGAATAGCGGGCGATGTCGAGCCAGTGGCGTCCCCAGCGTTCTCCATATTGAGGGCTGGCGAGGAGGCGGTCGGCGAGTTCGGTCACGGCGGCCTGTCGGTCGCGTTTGGCAGCGGCGATAAATCGGTTAACTTCTGTCTCCGTGGGAGGCAAGCCGATCAGGTCGAAGCTCATGCGGCGGATCAGAGTTCGGGGATCCGCGGGAGGGGCAGGGGTGAGGCCGTTGGATTCGAGTTTGGCGAGGATAAAGGCATCGACTGTGGTTTTGGGCCAGGCGGTGTTCTTGACCTTGGGCAGTTTGACTGGCGATGGAGATAGGAAGGCCCAGTGTTGGTCGGCATTCGGGGGTGGTTGCAAGGACCAGCCGGAAGGGGCGATGATACAGGCGAGGAGAGCCAGCCAGACGCCGATTATGGGGCTAAGATGGATGCTTGCCGGTTTCAAATCACAATGGGTTCACTGGGAAGAGTTTTGCATTGGAGTTGGTGGGCGTCAATGGCTTGGTTTGGTGGATACGGTATGAGGGGCGGGTGGCTTCGAACCGAAATCAACAAGGCGCTTGCCACGCTGCGATTGGGGCCGGTAGGATGCAATACCGTTTGAGATAATCGCACCAATACTTGATCACAAAATGAATAACGAACGCAACATCGTAGGCTGGTTCGAAATCTATGTTCAGGACATGGCGCGGGCCAAAAAGTTTTATGAACACACCTTCCAGGTGACTTTGCAAAAACTGGACAGCGGTGGCATCGAGCTGTGGGCTTTTCCGATGATGCCGGATAAGCCGGGGTGTCCCGGAGCGCTCGCACGGATGCCAGGCAAAGATTCTGGCACGGGCGGCACCATCATTTACTTTCACACTGCGGACTGCGCCGTGGAAGCGGCTCGCGCAGTGGCGGCCGGGGGGAGAATACAAAGGGAGAAGATGAGCATCGGCCAACATGGTTTCATTGTGCTCGCCTACGATACGGAGGGGAACATGATCGGGCTGCACTCGATGAAGTGAGTTGACCCTCTCATGGACCAGCGACCGAAAGACGCGTAATGGAACTGACAATTATCGAAGCGGACCTCGGACGACCGGAACATCAGGAAGCCGTGCTTCATTTGGTGGATGAGTATTCCAAGGAACCCATGGGGGACGGAAAACCGCTTTCAGAGACGGCCAGGAAGGATTTAATTCCAGGGTTGCGGGGGCATCCCACGACGATGGTGTTTGTCGCGTTTCATGACGATAAGCCTGCAGGACTGGCGCTTTGCTTCCGGGGGTTTTCGACTTTTGCAGCGCGGACCTTGCTAAACATCCATGATTTTTTCGTCATGCCGCGATACCAGGGAACTGGAGTGGGCCGACGATTGCTGGCAGCCGTTGAAGAGCGCGCTCGCGAGCTTGGTTATTGCAAATTGACGCTGGAGGTGGTGGAGAAAAATCATCGGGCCAGGCGGGTTTATGCCGCGGCGGGGTTTGTGGGGGCTCCGGGCGGTCTTGAAGGCGGCGTTACTTTTTTTCTTTCCAAAAGGCTCTGATGTCTGGATTTGGATTGATTTTGGTCTGGGATCCGCCAATCGTTGGGCAGCAATGGTTCGCAAGCTTAGCAAATGTCTAGTTGTAGCCGCGCTCGTATTGGCGACGGGGGGGCATTGGGTTTTGCTGCAGTCGGTAGCGTGGGTGGGCATGGCAATACATTTCACCGAAACCGATGGCTTCGCGACGGCCATCCAAAAGACCTTCGATGGGAAGCATCCCTGTAAGCTTTGCAAAGTGGTCGAAGAAGGCCGCAAGAGCACTCCGGAACATGAGATGCTGAAGCTTGATACCAAGATCGATTTCTTCTGCGGAGCCAAGGTCAGCTTTAGAATGCCAACGCTGGATTATCCCCCGATTATTTTCTCTCCCGCACTGATGCTTCCACGCACGGAGGCACCTCCTCTTCCTCCTCCCCGATTCGCATAATATCTTCTGATGGCGTTTCAGCGCGTTTGCGTTGAGATGTGTTTTCTGTGGGCATTTCTGTGCCGCGGATTCATCCAAACACCCGGAGCATGCCTCGAAGGCGCATGCTTTGGACTTCGAGTGAAATGTTATGCGAAAACGGAATCTCGGTTTTACTTTGATAGAATTGTTAGTGGTGATTGCAATCATTGCGATCCTGGCGGGGTTGCTTCTGACAGGTTTGGCCAAAGGGAAAAACCGAGCGGCGGCCATTAGTTGTTTAAACAACGTGCGGCAGATTGGGATTGCGAGCCAGATGTACGCGCATGACAACGAGGATTCGTTGCCGCGGTCGTCCCATGGTGGCAAATCCTGGGTAGGTACTTTAGAGGAGTATGGCGTCACAAATGTTTATCGGTGCTCGAAAGACGGCAACAAAACACGGCGGTACAGTTACGCGATTAATGAGTTTGTTCTTCCTGAGGCTGTGAGCGGGGCTGATTTCTCGCGGGTCATCGCGGTGCCAATGCCTTCCGATACCGTGTTCATGGCGGAATGTGACGACAATTACGTGAGCAGCGATCATTTCCATTTCGTGCCGGAGAACGACGGAGATTATTCCCCAAGCGGATTCAAGGCCGAAGTAGCTGAAGACCGTCACGATGGCCGGGCCAACTACCTGTTTGTGGATTGCCACGTGGAAACGCGGAGTTGGGGAACCGTGAAGAATGACCTCACGCGATTGGGCTCGCACTTTATCAACCCCGCGGGTCACCAGTAATACGAGGATTATAACTTCCAAGACCGTTACTTAGAAATATAAACTTATGAAAACGATAGGGTTGTTGGGGATGATAGGGCTGATGTCGTGCGTCTCCCATGCGCAGATACATCAGCATTTGAATGTGGGCGCGACGAGCAAGACTCAAAACGCACAATTAATTTGGGCGAACGGAGCTGATTTTGCAGCCAGCTCTGATTATTTGAATACGATGAGCCTTTCGAACTCGGGACGATTCGCGGGGTTTTATAATGGAAATATTACACTGACGGGGTTGCCGGCGACCTCGGACAAGGGAGGGCCGGACGAGCAGTCGGCGGCGCTGGGTTCTGTGTTGCAATTCAAGGTCGCCTGCCTGGCCGGGCCAGCCGGCGGGAGCTTTGGTTTTTGGGACGGTGGCAGCGCGGCGCCGAGCATCTCGGTGCCGGTAGGAGAGGCAACTACGAACCTTTGGAAATTGAGCGAGAATGATGGGTCCACAGGATCGGATCCTTACGGGCACATTCACGGGAGGCGCTTCAGCGCTACGAAGCCAGGAATTTATATGATTGGATTCACGGCGGTAGACACTTCGACCAACGGGACCGGTGGGGGAGCGATCCATACACCGTCGGAGCAACTGCGGGTTTATTTTGAAGCAGGGGTGAACATGCGGTCGGTTCAAGCGATACAAACGGGCACGCGCATCCGCTTTGCGGCACCAGCGAACTTTAGCTGGCAGGTTTATGCGTGCCCGGCGGTGGGAGCAAACGCGGTTTGGTTGCCAGTCGGCGGCGCCGTAACCGGGGATGATTATTTCCATGAGGTGGTGGACTCAGGCTCTGCCCAAGGTGCGAAGTTCTATCAAATTAGGGGGACAGCGATTGCCCCTTAAGCAACAGGCACGAGAATTGATGCCGTTTAAATAAACCTGGTGCGACTTGAGCCGAGATTTTTTAAGTGGGACTCCTTTGTCGAGCCAGAGCGCCGCGCGAAGGGAAGGACGAGGAAGGGGAAACAAAACCATGTAGGTTTTGAACCTGCCGCAGGGGTAGCGATAAACCGACTACCAGAAATCATGACACTTGGAGCAATCTAACAGGCATTAGCCCGAACCGGGGATATTTGAAAGACAACAACCCAACCCCCTCGGCACGGGAATGAAGGTTATGAAATATGCATTTGCCTTGTTGATTCCTTTGACCCTCGCGACTTATCTCCTCACCGGCTGCGGCAATGACAAAGGGTCGAGTGGCTCGAATGGTGGAGGCTCGGAAACGAATCAACCTCCACCCGCTCTCACGAATAACCTGGCGGGCCACACGTTTCAGTTTACGGTGACAAAAAGCCTCAACTTTTCCGAACCGGAAGGGGCGGTTTATACCGTAGCTTACACGGATGCGGATTACACGTTTTTTCCATCCCCGATGAACCGCGAAACCACTCAGCAGGAAGTGGGGAGTTACACATATAAGCCGGAAACGGGAATGATCCATTATACTCGTCCGGACCACCAGGATATCAATGGCGTATTTCAATTCGACAGTCCAACGAGCGGGACAATCCATCTGAATGGACCGGAGGGGGAGATGGAGGATGCGAATTTCACAATCGTTGGCGGGTAGCAATCAAAGCGCTTAGGCAAGCCTTGAGGGTCCTGTCTCCTGGCGGAAACCCGGGGACAGGATGCTGTCACGGATCGATCGTATCTCGCCACTACTACAGACGCGCGGCGCATGCAGGGATTTGGTCGAGGATTGCATGGTGCTTTTTGCGTTGCGGACCTTTCCCTTGACTTTCCGGCTCGAAAGAGCAGCCTTTTGGCGGACACCATTCGCGTATGACAGCCAAAAAGTACAACGTCGGGATTATCGGCTATGGGTGGGTTGCAAGCGCCCATATTGCAGCCATCAACGCCACTCCACATGCTCATGTGACGGCGGTGTATTCAAGCCGGAAGCTGAATTCAGCCGAGGTGAGCGCGCGGCATGGCGGGGAGATTGCGTGCTTCCAGGATTTGGAAGCGATGCTGTCCGATCCGACGATTAACGTAGTGTCCATTTGCAGTTACCCACAGGATCATGCGAAGCACGCAGTGGCGGCGGCGCAGGCGGGCAAGCACCTGATCATCGAGAAGCCACTTGCCTTGAACTGGGAGGATTGCATGGAGATTCAGAAGGCCGTGCAAGCAGCCAAGGTGAAGACCTGTGTTTGTTTTGAGTGCCGGTTCAGCAGCCAATTTCGGACGATTAAGTCAATCATTGACCAGGGCCTACTTGGGAGGATCCACTACGGTGAAGTGGATTATTACCATGGAATTGGCCCATGGTATGGGCAATACCGTTGGAATACGCGCAAGGATGCCGGGGGCAGCAGCCTCTTGTCGGCTGGCTGTCACGCGATGGATGCGCTGTTGCTTTGCATGGGCGAAGATGTGGGGGTGGTTAGTTCCTATTCCACGCACTCCACCAATAAGGATTTTGCCGCGTATGAATATCCGACGGCGAGCGTAACCATCCTGAAGTTCAAGGATGGGCGCGTAGGGAAGGTTGCTTCGGTGATCGATTGCCTGCAGCCTTATTATTTCCATGTGCACCTGGTCGGCAGTGAAGGGAGCTTGCTGGATAATAAATTTTATTCAACGCGGATGGGCGGTTTGAACAAAAACAAGTGGAGCGAGCTGTCGATGAAGCTGCTTGATTCCGGGGATGTTTCTGATCATCCGTACCAGGCGCAATTTGAGAGTTTCTTCGCGGCGCTTGAATTGGGACAAGACATGCCGCTGACCAGCCTGGCTCATGCATTGCGGACGCATGAAGTCATTTTCGCCGCTGACAATTCCGCCGAGCGCCACGCGCACCGCAAACAGGGGCACTGAGCAGCAACCAGCAGACTCACGGGCACGTTCATGGGACGCAACCAACGACAGGGCAATCGGGACTCAGGGAGCGCTTTCGCGATCGCGGCGCATCCCGATGACATCGAATTTTACATGGCGGGCACACTGCTTTTATTGAAGGAAGCTGGTTTCAGCATTCATTATATGACCCTGAGCAGCGGGTCCTGTGGGAGTCTGCGGCACGATGCCAACCGAACCCGGAAAATTCGACGCCTGGAATCCCAGCGAGCGGCTGCCATCCTCGGCGCGCAATATCACGGAAGCCTGACGGATGACCTGGAAATTTTCTACGACATAGGCACGCTTCGTCGACTCGCCGCGGTGGTTCGCGAGGTGAAGCCGCGGATTGTCCTGACGCATTCGCCCCAGGATTACATGGAGGACCACATGAACGCGTGTCGTCTCGCCGTGACGGCCGTGTTCGCGAGGGGGATGCCGAACTTTGTGACGGAACCAGCGCGGCAACCCGGAGATGGAGATGCCTTCATTTACCACGCGATGCCGCATGGCTTGCGTGATCCGCTGCGTCGGAAAGTGGTTCCAGGTTCTTTCGTCAACACCAGCTCCGTGCACCTGGTGAAACGGGAAGCGCTGGCGGCTCACCAAAGCCAAAAGGCGTGGCTGGATGTCTCTCAAGGCATGGACTCTTATCTCAAAGCGATGGACAAGATGTCGCTGGAGGTTGGCCGGATGTCGCGCGGTTTTAAACATGCGGAAGGTTGGAGGAGGCATTTGCACATCGGGTTCAGCGGGCGGGACGAAGACCCGCTGCAGAAGGTTTTGGGAAGCAAATACCAAATTAATAAAGCAAACGAAGCGAGCCTGGAAAAAGAATTATAATATGCCCCGCAAACTGAGTTCCATTGCACCGGATTGGTGGGATTACACCACGCTTGATGAGGAGCTGATCAAAACCGTTGCCCGGCTTACTCCTGAAGCCATGCTCAAGCTTTCCCGGCCTGGCTTTAAGGTGGTGTTCCACGACACGTTGGAAGAATTTTACTTGGCCGAGGCTCTCGAATACATCAGCGCCTGGAAGCAGTCAACGGCCGATAACCCCGTTGGCATTTGTGGTCCGATTGGGCCGACCGAACAACTCCCACTCGTGGCCCGGTTGGTGAATGATCTGGGACTTTCGACTCAATCAGCGCATTTCTGGGGCATGGACGAATGGTTTCATGAGGGCCGCGAAGTGCCGGTAACGCATCCGCTTTCTTTTGAGCGAGCCGATCGCGAGCTTTGCTTCAACCGGATTCGGAAGGGACTGGTGATGCCTGATGCCAATCTCCACTTCCCGAAAGCGGATATCGCGGCTTTTCGCAGGAGCTGGGAAGGGGTGCGTTGCGCCGTCATGCAAGGTGGGCAGGGGGATGTGAAGCATTGGGCGTTCAACGATCCACCTCGCCGGAAGGGGAAATACAAGGATCAGCCGCCCTCCCCGGCGGAATATCGCAAACTGGCGACGCGCGTGGTAGAACTGCATCCGCTAACTGTTGCGCAAAATGCCCGCACCTCCGGCGGCGGCAATATCAGCATGGTTCCGACCCAGGCTATCAGCGTGGGGCCGGCGGAAACCTGGAAGGCCGAGAAGGTCTCCATCTGGCATGCGGGCAAGCACGACAACCCCTTTGGGCAGCGGATAACCACCTACATGATCTCCAAACGGATTGTGGATAGCGCTGTGCCGATGTCGCTGCTAGGGGAGCATCCGAACGTGCAATTTAGCTTTTATCGTCCAGGGATTGGGACCTGTGACGTCGAGATGCATTGATTCCTCAGTAAACCACGAGGGAGCGGATTGGGTAGCCCTTCATTTTTTCGCGGCCGCCTAAAAAGCTGAGCTCGATCAAAAAGTTTACCTCCAGGATTTCGGCTCCAATTTTTTTGAGGAGCTGGGCGGCCGCCTCGGCGGTTCCACCGGTGGCAAGGAGGTCATCAATCAAGACAACGCGGCTCCCCGGCTTCACCGCATCCGTGTGAATGGCGATGGTGTTGGTGCCGTATTCGAGCTCGTAACTCTGCTCGTGGGTGGAGAAGGGAAGTTTGCCCTTTTTGCGCACGGGGATGAACCCTGCCTTCAGCTTGATGGCAGCAGCGGAGGCGAAAATAAATCCGCGGGCATCGATTCCCACGACCGCGTCCACCGAACCTGGTTCCAGATTTTCAGTTAAAAGATCAATACTGGCGGCAAATAACTGGGCGTCTGCCAAGACTGGAGTGATGTCCTTAAACTGGATTCCGGGTTTCGGAAAATCCGGAATGTTGCGAATTGCGTTCTTTATGTCCTGGACGGTCTTAGGTACGTGATCCATGAAGTATATTACTTCTGAACCGCCTCCACTTTTTCAATCATTTTCCGCAATTTATTGAGGGCAATGTTTTGGATTTGGCGGACTCGTTCGCGTGTAACGCCAAATTTTTGGCCGACTTCCTCCAAAGTTTTCTCGGAACCACCATCGAGGCCGAACCGGTAACGGAGAATGGTGGCTTCGCGTGGATCAAGTGTTTTCACCATTTCCTGCAACATTCGGGTAACGGTTTTCTCCTCTAAACACTCGTAAGGAGTGTCTGCGTTCTCGTCCTCAACCACCTCGGAAAAATTATTGGAATCGTCGTCGCCGATAGGGGCATCGAGGGAGGCGGGGCGAATGGCAGCGGTGCGCATTTGGCCCACACGAGAAGCGGAAATGCCCAGTTCGTCGGCCAATTCCTCATCGGTTGGCTCACGTCCAAACTCCTCCTGGAGTCGCATGGCGGTGCGGCGCATTTTGGAAATTTTGTCCACGAGATGTACCGGCAGGCGAATAGTCTTTGATTGATTGGCGAGCGCGCGCTTGATGCTTTGTTTGATCCACCAGGAACCGTAGGTGGAGAGTTTGCCGCCCTTGGCGGGGTCAAAGCGTTCCACTGCTTTCATCAGACCGATATTGCCTTCACTGATCAAGTCCAGCAGAGGGAGCCCGAACCCTTCATAATCGTGCGCAATTTTTACTACAAGACGCAGATTCGCCTTGATCATTTGTTCCCGGGCCTTTTTGTCGCCCTTCTTGATACGGCCTGCCAATTCGATTTCTTCGTCAGGGGTGAGCAATTTGACTTGGCCGATCTCACGCAAATACAGCTTTATCGCGGTATCGCCGTCGTAACTGGAGCGGTCCTTGGTGGGAAGCGGAATCTCGATGTGAACGTCTGCGGGGGCGCCATCTTTGCCAGCAGGGGTTGAAACTGCGCTTTGGAGCGGAGTTTTGTTTGGAAAACCTTGAACCGGAGGCGCCGATGTGGGCGGGCCTGTTTTCGGTTTCCGATGGGTCTCGGGTTTGGTGCTGTGACGCACTCCATTACCGTTTTTGACCCGGTTTGTTCGGCCAGCCATATCAAACTTCATTTCAAAAGTAGTGTCCCTGCGCGGTCCTCCGGCATTCTGCCGTCTTCACTCAGCCCTTGCGGCTTACAAGGTTGCACTATCTCTTATGACAAATCCTCAAACCATTGACTGTAGGGTTGTTCCCTACTTAATGGTTCATGAGCAACGCATTAGCAGGGCGGACATGAACTTGAAGCGGTGCTCCCACCAGGCGAATTTCGGCTGGATTCTGCTCAAACGCTTTCATGAGGATGCCTGGGGCCAGTTCCAAACCGTACTGCTCGACTTCACCGAGGTAGCTCACGTGGCGGATGATTGTATTCAGTTCGTTGCAAGGGCCGTTGCCAATCTCCACAGCCTCCGGACGAATTCCGAGCAGGACTTTGTCGCCCGCTTTGCGCGGTTTCGTAGAGGCGGCCTGGAAGAGGCCGAACTGGGTCTTCAAAGTTGCCTCGGCTCCCACAAAGGCGGTGATCTCGGCGGGATACCAATTCGTTTCCCCGATAAAATCGGCCACGAATCGGTTGGCCGGTTCGCGGTAAACGGTCCTGGGCTCGCCGATTTGTTCAACCTGGCCGTCCCGGAGAACTGCCATGCGGTTAGCGAGGCTGAGAGCCTCCTTCTGATCGTGAGTGACGTAAACAGTTGTGATCCGTGTTTGATCATGGATTCGGCGAATTTCTTCCCGCATTTCGAGGCGGAGTTTCGCATCCAGGTTTGAAAGCGGTTCGTCGAGCAGAAGGACGTCCGGTTTAATGACGAGCGCGCGGGCGAGCGCGACTCGTTGCTGTTGGCCACCAGAGAGCTGGTTCGGGCTGCGGTCCGCATAAGGTTCCATCTGGACGATGCCGAGAGCTTCGCTCACGCGTTGTTTACGATTCGAGCCGGTGACTCCGCGCACATCGAGTCCGTAAGCCACGTTTTCGGCCACCGTCATGTGCGGCCAAAGGGCATAGTTTTGAAAGACCATCGCCGTATTTCGCCGGTGGGGTGGAATGCCGGCCATATTTTCGTCGCCAAACAAAAGCTCGCCTGCATCCGGCTGATAAAAGCCTGCCAGGAGCCGGAGCAAAGTGGTTTTTCCACAACCGGAAGGGCCGAGCAGGAAAAAGAGCTCCTGCGACTGTATCTCCAGCGAAACACCCTTGAGGGCAACTGTTTCGCCAAACTTTTTGACCAGGTTTTGGATTCGAATGTGCATGTCGCTCTCGAAGGGAAGGTCACCAGGGTGAACCCGCCAGTCCACGTATCCCTAACAATCCAGGACGGCTCTGGCAAGTACGGCTTTAGGTCGGCCGGTTGCAAAGAATGGAAAGCCTTCCCTTTCGTCGGAATCCGTTTATGTTTGCGAAAAGCGCCCATGGCCTTGCTCGTTTCCATTCTGCTGACAGTTGGTTTGGTCATGATTATTTTTCATTTCTGGAAACAACTCGAACCGCATGGCGAGGACAGCGTGGTGCTTTGGAAGGAGCTTGGCTGGTGGGTGCTCAAAGGCATGGGCCTGCCCATCCTCGTGTGGACTTTGATTAACTGTGGTCTTTTTCCGGGAGTGCCGATCCTGCTCCGCGGGGTTGCTGAAGAGATGGCTGCGAAAGGGAATTGGCTGGAGCCCCTGGCCCTGGGGATTGCGGGCGGTGTGGTTGTAACCGGAACCTACTGGTCGGGCATTACGATGGGATGGTTGCTGGTGAGATACTGCCAGGCGGCGGAGGACAAAAAAGAGTTTCGCGGCGTGACATTATTTTGGCTGGGGATTCTCGCCCCGGTTGCCGGTGCGTTATTCTGGTTCAGCCACCTTTGGGAGCACGGCATAATCCTTACCCTGTGGTTGATCCCGGTGGCCCACCTTTCCCTGCCTGCATGGCGGACCAGGAAACGGCCGCCGACCTACACCCGCGCCACAGCCCTGATAAAGCGTGGTAATTATAACCAGGCTGAGTGGGAAGTGATCCGGGAGCTCGAACAGTGCGAAAACGATTTCGATGGCTGGCTGATGCTGGCTGAACTCTATGCGATCCATTTCAAGGACCTTGGAGCTGCCGAGCAAACCATCTACGACGTTTGCAGCCAGCCGGAGACCAATGCTTCCCAAATTTGCACCGCCATCTACAAGCTTTCGGAGTGGCACCTCAAGGTTGGTGAAGATCCGGAAGCGGCGCGCGAAGTCCTGGAAGTGATTTGCAAAAAGTGGCCTGATACTCAGCTCGACAAAATGGCCCGGCAGAGAATGAAGCAGATTCCTGCAACCCGCGAGGATCTGCTCAAACAACGGGAGGTCCATCGGATCCGTTTGCCGGCTTTGCGCGACGAAGAAACTTTTGAGGCAGTCCCTGTGACGGCTGCCCAGGAAGTTCAAGCTCAGAACGATGCCGTGACCCTGGCGGATCGCTGCGTCGAAAAGCTGAACCATGAGCCCAACGATCATGCCGCTCGCGAAGAATTGGCTTTCGTGATGGCCGAGAAGCTTGGGAAAGCTGAGCAGGGAATTGAGCAGTTGGAGCTTTTACTGGAAGTTCCCGGGACACCAGAGAACAAACGGGCTGATTGGCTCAGCACGATAGCGGCCTGGCATTTCAGGTACCGGCGGGATCCGGAGGCCGGGCGAACCATCCTTCGACAATTGATGCAAGAGCATCCGCACTCTGTGCAGGCTTTCACCGCGCAAAGACGCCTCAACCTGATGGAGATTGAAGATCGGATGAGGCGGAATAGAACGACGAAAATAGCTGTGAGATGACAACGGCTCCTTGCTCAGGCGCTGAGCTCGTAGTTTATGACGGAGAGTAGATAAATCGCGGCGGTATCACTCCGCAAAACGAGAGGGCCGAGCGTGATTGGTTTTGCACCGCTTGCGCGGATCAGTTCGAGCTCCTTGATTGTGAAATCTCCTTCGGGACCCACCCAGGCGGCGACGAACTTCGGGAACGCACTGTCATGGGCTTGAGCGAATTCCTGGAAATACTTTCTCGGATGCGCCATGGTTTCTGTTAGATCACCGACCAGGCTGAGATCGAACCGGGGCTCGCGTTGGAGTAAATTGGGCAGAGTGATTGGTGGCTCGAATTCTGGCAGGTAAGGCGAGCCGCATTGTTTGATGGCTTCAATCGCCACCTGCCGCCATTTTTCCAGCTTTGTTTCCACGCTGCCATCTCCGAGGTGGACTACCACCCGTTCAGTCAGCACCGGGATGATACGGGCGGCTCCCAGTTCGGTGGCCTTCTGGACGATATTTTCGAAGGCCTTGCCTTTTGGGATGGCCTGGACAAGCGTTACCTGGAAGGGCAGGGGTGGCTTGAACTCATGTTTTTTGACCAACAAATCGACGGTGCGCTTCCCGAGATTCTTCACCTCGGCGTGGAAGATATGGCCCTTGCCATCCAGCACTTCGACGTTCTCTCCCTGGCGGAGCCGGAGGACATGAAGAGCATGATGAGCTTCGCCATTTGCAAGGGTCAGCAAAGATCCCTGGCAAAGTTCAGGTGGCAGATAAAAGCGATGCATGGCTTTTCGTTTCCAAACGGTTTCCGGACATTGCGGGAAACACGGCCTTGCCCGTTAACCCATTTATCGAAACAGATTTTTTGCCTTCTCAAAAAAGCCATGACTGATGGGATTCACGTTGGCATCGCAGAGCTCGGCGAATTCCTGGAGCTTGGCTTTTTGAGCAGGGTTGAGTTTCGATGGCACCTCGACAACGACCCTGACGTGCAGGTCGCCGTGGCCGTAACCCTGGACGTTCTTGACGCCCTTGCCCTTCAGCCGGAAGACGGTCCCGGTCTGAGTTCCCGGATGGATTTTGATGGTCTCCCTGGCCTTGAGAGTTGGGACTTCAATATCGGAGCCAAGGGCTGCCTGGACAAAACTGATAGGCACTTCACAAATAAGGTCGTCGCCCTCGCGCTGGAAAATTTCATTGGGCTTCGCGTGCAAAACGACGTAAAGGTCGCCAGGCGGTCCGCCGCGCACGCCTGCTTCGCCATTCCCAGTAGAGCGCAACCTCGCCCCGGTATCGACACCCGCAGGGATGCGCAGGGTGATTTTGGTGCTTCTTTCCCGGCGCCCGGCTCCTCGGCAGACTTTGCATGGATTTTCGATGATGCGTCCCGTCCCGGCGCACCGGCTGCAGGTTTGGGCAATGCTGAAAATGCCGCGAGCAGTGACCACCTGGCCACGACCCTGGCAGGTTGGGCACGTCTTGACCTTGGAGTCCGCTTCACGGCCGGATCCATGACACTGCTCGCATTGATCCAGCTTGTTGATGGTGATCTCCTTCTCCGTGCCAAGGACAGCATCCTCGAAGGTGATCTGCATATCGTAGCGAAGGTCCGAGCCGCGTTGCGGGCCATTGGGGTCGGCTCGCTGTGCTCCGCCAAAGAACTCGTCAAAAATGTTGCCGCCGCTGCCGAAGGCTTCGCGGAAAATATCAAAAGGATCGTGGAAGCCGCCACCGCCACTTCGCGCGCGAGCCCTGGGGTCGAAGGCCCCATGGCCATACTGGTCATAGGCGGCACGCTTTTGCGCATCGCTCAAAACCTCGTAAGCTTCACTCAGTTCTTTAAATTTTTCCTCAGCCTCTTTGTCGCCGGGGTTCTTATCCGGATGAAACTTAATCGCGAGCTTGCGATAGGATTTTTTGATCTCCTCATCGGTCGCAGTGCGTTCGACTAGTAAAATTTCGTAGTAGTCGCGTTTGGCCATAGGTATGACGTTAAATAAAAGCTATCAGGATTTTGATGTTGAGCGAGCCGGTTAATGCCAGTCTCAGGCATTTTTTTCCGGCGATTTAGAAACCACCACAGCGGCAGGGCGCAAGAGGCGATCGCGCAGTTTGTAGCCTCGGCGCAACTGTTGGACGACCTGGCCTTCCGGAACATCAGCCGTTTCCTGCTGCGAAAGGGCTTCGTGGATGTTTGGATCAAATTTTTGGCCCACGGCATCGATCCCTTCGAGCCCTGTCTCGGAAAGGACCGACTTTAGCTGGCTCAAAATCATGTTCACGCCAGTTTGGAGGGATTGGACAGAAACGTTCTGGTTGCTTCCACTGGCCGCGAACGCCATTTCAAAATTATCCAGCACCGGAATCAACTTCTGAAGAATGGGTTCGTTGACATACTTGGCGGCTTCCTGTTTTTCGCGAGCAATACGTTTCTTATAATTATCGAACTCGGCGGCCGTGCGGAGCAGCATATCCTGCAATTCCCGAGCTTTGGCAGCCTGGCTTCGTAGCTGAGCGAGTTCCTCCGGGGAACACGGTCCCTCCTGGGACGGAGCGCTGGATGTTTGACCCTCAGCCCCTGCCTCAAACTCTGCCGCATTCTGATCTTCTGAATTCTTCGTCTCAGTATTCATGTCGCAAAATCCAACTATTCCCAATTCCTAAAACAAGGGGTCTGGAGTGGAAACTCCCTGAATCCCTCAAAGTCGCTAAAGAATATACAAGAAAAGGCGCCCGAGCAACAGGTTGCGCAGGAAATTCAGAAAACGAGGTTTTGGCGCCCGAACATCGATTATGTAGTCATTTTGCCGTGCCTGCCAAAGCAAAGTGTGTCTGAAGATTTCGAAAAACTAATAATAATCCTTTAGACTGAAGGCCTTTCGCTAACCCGTAACCCCTCGTAACCATTCCACTTGACCCACCCGGAAGGATTGAAAGCGGACTTGGGCGCCAAATTGAGAAACACGGGCTAAACGGCTACAAAAGGATATCCCACTGTTTAGCCCTTCGGGCTTTTAAGGCTTGTTCCTGAGCCCGGAGCACCAAGAGGAGGGCTTCCAGGTGGCCGTTTTGCTGAGCCAAATCCGCCGCATCATAGCGTGCTTGCCTGGCGTTTGGAGTGAGATGATCCGTGGCGGTGGCGAGTGGATTGGCTCCGGCGGAAAGCAAAAGCCGGATGGTTTCAACCTGGCCCTGGTACGCGGCGTAAATGAGGGCGGTGTAACCGTCCTGGCCCATCGCGTTGACATTAGCTCCTTTTTCAATGAGCAACTTCACAATTTCCGGATACGGCCGCTTGCAAACATCCATTAAAACCGTGTCCCCAACATTGTTCGCCTTCTCCAGCTGTGCGCCTTCCTCAACGAGCAGTTGAACCGTTTCGAAATGCCCATTGGCCGCCGCCGCCATCAGAGGGGTGGTAAGGTTTCCTTTGGTGTCGGGGATTCCGAACAAATCCGGGTCAGCTCCGTGTCGAAGGAGGCTGCCGACGAAATCGTTTAAACCGTGGGCAGCGGCGTAGTGAAGCGGGGTTTGTCCATTTTTGCTTGTACCATCCACGTTTGCGCCGCGCTCAATTAGGTAATCCAGCACCTGCAGGTTCCTGCCCTCTATCGCGAAACAAAGGACCGTGGAACCAATCTCGGTTGTGGTGCGGGCATTTACATCCGCGCCGTGCTCCACGAGGAGCTTCGTCATCTCGAGATTGCCGGTGCTTGCGGCGACGATCAAAGCCGTTCGGCCCTGGTCGTTGCGCGTGTCCATGGAAACACCACCCAGCAGAGCTATTTTTACCGCGTCAGGGTCATTCAGCTTTACCGCCAGAAAGAGGGCTGATGCGGCGGGTTGGTTCGTGGACGATGCAGCGACCGGCCAAGCTTGGGAGAAAGCCAGCATGACGCAGAAAATGAAGTGATTCATCATCTTAAGGGATCATCGGAAGGTTTCGATGAAAGCCGAAATGGATTTTCCGGGACCGATGGGTTCGGCAGGGGCGCAGCTCAGGTTCCTGTTGCCCAGAGGCATGTTGGGGCAAGGCGGAAGTCTGAAGGCTGAGGAGGAGATGTCATGACTTCGGAATGATGCTTTGGTAAACAACGCTTGTTCGCGCATTTTTTTTGGAAGCTTGCGTGGGGTTGCCTGGCCTTGCGTCGGCTTGCATAGCTTAAACTTACGAGAGGAAGTAGCATCCAAAGAAAACCAAGCGGGCGAGGATTCGGTGCCCGCCTGGTTTTCCCTTTTGGTCGCGAACCCCACTCGCTCCAATGCAACGTGTCATGAGCAGGGCCCAAACGAGATCCTCCTTTCTAACAGACGCACCGTGCAATTGCTTTGCTGTGTTGCCCAGTGGGGTAGGTTGCGGAAGGATGTAGGGAAAGGGAGGCCGCGTCAGGTTTTGAAGCGAGGGGCGGGACGTGAACGGCTCCTGGTTACCTCTGAGCGGGTAGAACAAAGACTCGGCAAACACTTGCCTAGTGCCAAGCTACGTTTGTTTGAGACTGCTGCAGAAGCCACGGGGCAGGGATGTAGGTGATTAAATTGCGGAGTTCAATTTCGTCGATTGGCTTGCTCAAAAATGAATCCGCGCCGAGGCGGTAAAACTCCTTCACTTGTCCGACATTCTGGATGTCGCTGTAGATAAAAGTAAATAAGCGGGGCGTAAATTCCAGAGCGTGGAGCCAGTCCAGGACCTCCCGCCCACTGACCATGGGCATTTGCAAATCGAGAAAAAGAATTTCTGGCACCGGATATTGGACTCGATCACAATACGGAAAATTACCATTAAAATAGCGGACAGCCTGATGGCCGTCGGAGACTGAACAAACTGGGTTTAAAACACCAATCCGGCGCAGCATGCGCTCCAGCAGGAGGCGATCATCCTCCCTGTCATCGACGATTAAAATCAGAGGGCTATTGGTCGTATCCACAGCAATATTTTAACCTTCGAGAAATATTATAATCAGCAAACGTGGATCACGATAATAGGTTTGATCCTACCGAGAAGGAAACCGTGATGAAACCAGCCGAGGAGGCTTTCGGCTGGCCGCTTCAAATCACCCCCGGCAAATGGTTGCCGAGGAATGGCTAGAACGTTGAGACCCTCCGAAGCGGGGCAAATACCTACCCGAAATTTTGTATTTTGAACGCGCGGGCGATTGTATCCTTCAAACGTTTTAAAGCCGATATGAAGTCACTGCTGATTGTGGACGATCGGGAGGACGACCGGTACCTCCTGGAGCGGGCACTGGGAAAACTGGGGGTGCGAAATTCAGTTTTGAATTTCTCAGATAGACAAGCGTTGATACAATATCTCGAAGGTCCTGGCGTTTATATCAGCCGCCACAATTTCCCTTGTCCCACAGTCTTAATTTTGGATTTGGACATGCCTCGCATGGATGGGATGCAAACGTTGCAGTGGCTGAATAAGCATCGGAGGATTGAGGACTTTTTCATAGTGGCGGTGACTGTTCTGCGTCACCCGCAAACAATCAAATCGGCCTATGCTTTGGGCGCGCGCTCTTATTTGAGTAAACCTTTGCAGGACGAAGAACTTTGCAATCTGCTTGAGCATTACCCGGCATTGTGGGACCGAGATAAAGACTCGCAGGAACGGAGCCGGGTCAATTGTTAGTCACCTCATTCACGACCCTAAAATTCAGTCTTGCCACCTGGAGGAACTGGCTTTATTTTCGGCAACTTCAACAGCCATGCAGGAGTTCCATACCTCAGATCAGAACTTTTATTTTGGACAAGAGCGCGGAAAAACTTATTTTAATTATTGATGACCAGGAGAGCGACCAGCAGGTTCTGGCCCGGTCATTGCGGCGGTTGGGTGTCCTAAACCCGGTGCACCGGCTGGGGGACGGCCATGAGGCCATGCGTTACCTGAACGGGGACACCCCGTATGGCGACCGCACCACGTTTCCCTTCCCGGCGATCATTTTCCTGGATTTAAACCTCCCGCTGGTCAATGGCTGGGAGGTGTTGGACTGGGTGCATGGACTGTCGCTGAAAGGCGCTTCGGAGCTCTTCGTTTATAGTGAAGTCAAAAATGTAAACGAGGTGCGCAGGATCTATGACCTTGGGGCCGATTCCTTTCTCAGAAAACCGGTCAACGAGCTGGACCTGATGAACCTGATCTACCACTTTCCGAAACACTGGAATATCCAAAGAGAGAAGACCCAGAGCTGAAGCAGAGCCCAGAGCGACAGCAGCAACAAACTGTAAACCATCCTCTGTTTGCCTCAACCCGGCAAAAAGCATGCCTTGACCAAATTTCCACGGCGGACAAGGAATCCCGATCAGTAATCACGGGTGGGGTAAACCACCTCATGGTGGAACTCCTTCTGAATGTTGAGTTTCTGCCGATGATCCAAGCAGAACTTGAAAAGGGTTCCGGTATTTTGCGTATGATCAGCAAAGACAAAGAAAAGCGCGGAACCTGCAAAGGTCCTTCCCGCCTGCCGGGAAGGAGCAAAGCAACTCGGTGTTTCCGGGCACCCAGGCAGAAACGACCTGTCCATTTCCTGGTTGGTAACGATTGGCCATACCGGTTCGGTCGCATGAGTGTGCGGAACGGAATTGGTGCAGCCTTCTCTCCTTCCCAGAAGGTTCGTTTGAAACCGTTTGCAGGATGAAAGGGAACTCGGTCAAGGCATGGGCCAATGAGAACTGGAGTGAGGGCATGAGCCTCCAGGCAATCGATGGACTGCTTGATAGCGTGGAAGCGCTTCCCCTTTCGCCTTACCCGCTGCAGGAATTGTTAAAGGCCTTAACGGATCCGGAATCAGACTTGAGTGAAGTGGTGAGGATTATCACATTCGATCCGATTCTTACGGCGAAACTGCTCCAGCTTTGCAATAGTGCATTTATTTCCCGAAGCGCGCCCGCGAACACAGTGGGTGAGGCCATCAGCCAGCTCGGTTTTCAGACCGTTTACCGGGTGGTAGCTTCCATCAAAGGGCCGCAGATCTTTCAACTCCGAGGAGGGGCGTGCGGTTTTGCGGCTGAGCAATCGTGGAAGCATTCGGTTTTGAGTGCGTTGAACGCGCAATTCATCGGTGAGGATTTTGGGGAGGATAGCGGGGTATTGTTCACCGCCGGGCTGCTCCATGACCTGGGTAAAGTCATTTTGGGGATGTCTTTGCGGGAAAAGTATGGGTGCGTAGTCTCGGCGGCGCGCGTGGAGCAGAAACCGCTTTGGGAGCTGGAACGGGCAGCTTTTGGAACGGATCACGCGGAAGTGGGGGCGAGGTTGCTGGAGCGATGGCAGTTTTCACCCGAGCTGGTGTGCAGCGTGCGCTTCCATCATCACCCGCATGAGGCCCAGGCTTTGGAACGCTTTCCGGCCATAATCCAGGTGGCGAGTGCTTTGAGCCACGCGGCTTGTCCAGAAGAGGGAAAAGGACGGCCGCTCGTGCAAGCGGAAGCCGGCCAGGAAATTTTCGGCTGGACGCTCGAGGAGATGGGTCAGTATGGCCAACGCATGGAAGAGAACAAAGAGATCCTGAAGCTGCTGATGCGCATGGGCAAGTAATGGAATCCCGAGGGATGCCTCCGCAGTGCCTTCTTTGTCCGGAGAAGGATGTGACTTCCGTTCAACTGCGAGCCTGAAAGCCCGCTTGCGGCTCCCAACCCGCCCAACCAGGAAAAGGACAGTTGCAGCCGCCGACATGGCTGCGGCAATCCGCTGCCGGTTAGAATCGTAGAAGCCATCACGTTCGATCAGTTCCGAACAGATAAGACAGAGAAGATTGGAAATTCCTCCCACGGGGTTCAGTGGGTTGGATAAAGCATTGAATTCGATGCTTCTCATGGTTGGCGGGGAATGCTATTTTAGAGCATGTTCATCAGGTCGGATCCGTATTCACGACGTGATTTCCTGGCGCGAACAGGCGCCGGGTTTGGAGCGTTGGCGCTGGGGGCCTTGATGGGCTTGGAAGGGCGGGCTGAGCAGCATGCCAAAACGCCGATAATCGATCCGCTTAATCCCTACAAGGCTCGGCCGCCGCATTTCGCGCCGAAAGCGAAATCGGTGATTTTCCTTTTTATGGTGGGTGGGCCTTCGCAGGTGGACACCTTTGATTACAAACCTGAGTTGCAAAGGCTGCACGGGCAACCTGTCCCGGAATCGTTGCGGAAAACGGTGGAAGCCACCCGCTTTGCCAATGTTTTTCATGGTTGCAAGGATGAGTTGATGGGGAGCCCTTATCAATGGAAGCAGCATGGGAAAAGCGGCATGTGGGTGAGCGAATTGTATCCTGGGGTGGCGAAGCGTGTGGATGACCTCTGCTTCATTCATTCCCTGCAAGCCGATAGCAACAACCACGCTCCCGCCAGCTACCAGCTTCACACGGGAGATATCCGGCCGGGGAAGGCAAGCCTTGGCTCGTGGGTGACTTACGGGCTCGGTTCGGAAAATCAGGACTTGCCCGGGTATGTGATGTTGTTCGAAGCGGGGCCGCTCGGCGGCGCGGCAAACTACTCGAATGGCTTTTTGCCGGCGGCATTCCAGCCTACGCGGCTGCGGGACAAAGGAACGCCTGTTTTGGATTTGCTGCCACCGGACGAGTACGCAGCCGGCCAAAGAGCCTCGTTGGACCTGATCCAGAAACTCAATTTAAAGCATCGAGAAGCACGGCCGGGCTATACCGAACTGGATGCCCGAATTGCCAGTTATGAACTGGCGTATCGGATGCAGTCGGCGGGGCTGGAAGTGGGCAATATGGATACCGAGCAGTTTTCATTGCGGCAAAGCTACGGATTCGAGGCGAAGGATACCCGGACGGTGAGCTTCGGCCGGAAGTGCCTGCTGGCGCGAAGGCTCGTGGAGCGCGGTGTTCGATTTGTGCAGTTGTATGACATGCCGGATAAGGACGGATGGGATGCGCATGCCAAGTTGGCTGACAACCATACCCCAAGGGCGCGGTGGACCGACCAGCCGATTTCGGCGCTGCTATCCGACCTCAAACAACGCGGCCTATTGG
>JAQGOV010000306.1 GCA_028293425.1 Verrucomicrobiales bacterium | reverse complement strand
TATCCGGCGGGCGAGAGACTCTTCCCATTTGGAAAATGGTAATCAATGGCTTCATCCAGCCGCCAGCCCGTTAAGTCCACAACGTTGCTGCCGCGATTAAAAATTTCCACCCACGACTCGGGAGAGTCACGGAACGGGAGAGCGGGACTCAACTCGTACCAGGCGAGCAACGCCGTCCCAAAATCAAAATCCGTGCTGTTGGTGGCAAACTGATGGACCTCCACAGCCAGCGTGTTCAGGCCTTGCAGAATATTCCCTGCCGAAATCACCACCGGGCCGGTATAGACAGGAATGCCCACGTTGACGGTCGACAGGGTGCCATAATCGATATTTGTCGCAGGCATGTTCATCCGGTAGACCTCGGCCCCGTTGAGATAGAAAACCGCGCCATCATCAACAATGGATTGGAGCGCCAGGCGAAGCCCATTGGTTTCACCATTGAACTGAAACTGCGTCCTGAAATAGTAAGTTGTGATCCGGGAGCCGCTGCTGTTCGTCAGCGGCAGGAAAGTATTCTTCGCCGCGGGCAGCACGAGAGGACTAATCGGCGCGAAGAAGAGCGCATTGCTGGCCGGCCAGGTGCTATCATTAAAAGCAGGGGCGCGCCATCCGGTGCCCAAATCCACCCCGAGGTTATGGTATCGCCATAAATTGGTGATGCTCACCAGCACGTTCGTGGCGGAAACGCTGGCCGCCTCCGGCAGCAGTTCCCGGTGATGAAACATGATTTCGTTAATCACGAGCTCATCATGGAATTGGAAGCTGTTCGAAGCCCCGGGCGTGGGCTGATTGGGAAACCACCACGCCCCTGGGCCATCCGGCGAACGGCCGCGCAGGCTGGTCTTCACCACCACCGCGTCGGCCACATTCGAACGGCCAGGCTGGTAAAGGACCAAGCGATCGCCGGGATCCACACCGAAGCCAAGTTGCGCTTTTGTGACCTGAAGGAGTTGCCCCGGCGGCAGGGGCTGGCTTGTAAAAACGTATTCACGATTGGTTAATCCACTGAACCGCGCCAGTGTCCAGCCGCCCAGGTCCACGGTGGCATGGCCATAATTGATCAGCTCGAACCAAAAGGCGGAATTGGTGGCGGATGCTAGTTCATTGAACACAACCAACGGCCGCTCGGATTCGAGCAGCGTTTCCCGCGAAGAAATTTCGAGCCCAAACACCACATCATTAGTGTCGGCTCCCGATGCCACGCTGTTGCTCAGGGAGGCATAAAGGTGGCCCAGGATCTCATTCGTCGTCAGCGCGCGACTATAGATCGCTACCTCGTCGATCCGCCCGTCGAAGTTGAGATCGTAAGCAGACGATCCAGAATTCTTGCGCGCGCCAATGCTCACCTCGTGTCCAGTGTTGACGAGCGTCGGACGAGGGGTGGCGGACCCGCGTTCCACTCCATTAACGTAGATCTTCATTCTGCCCGCCGGCTGGTCGAGCACCGCGACAACATGTTGCCAGGTATCATCGGGCCCAATTGAACTGGTCGCAACGACTGCATTGTTGGGAGTGCCGCCGTCCCAGCAAAAAAAACGATAAACCCCACCCGCCACATCGATTGCATATTGCTCGCCACCGCCCCCTGTGCCCTTCGCAATAATCGCCGCGCCGCCTTCCTGGGCGGCAGACCCATTCACCCAGGCTTCCAGGGTAAAGGTCCGCGTGCTTGCAAAATTGAAAACGCCCGGGTCCGTGATTGTGATAACGTCGTTGCCTCCATCGGTGTTGCCGGCAAAACGCGAGGCCGGGTTGTTGGCTTCAAAACCGGAGAGTGGCTGCCCATTTAAGACATCCAGGCCACGAGGACCGGCCTGGATCTGGTTGCCTGGCAGGAATCCAGAGTAGACCCCGTTTTGAGCTCCAGCCTGAGGCAAACCATTAGCGGAAGCGGAATCCAACGCCGTGCCCGAAGATTCTCCCAATCGCCAATAGCCGACCGGCCCGGAAGCCAGAACAGATTGCGGATAGCTGCTGAAGGTGGGGCCCTGGTGCACTTCCACCGCGAGGACATTCGTGCCGGAAACCAGGTTCTCGGAGGGCACAAAGATGGTGTCGCCAAAATTGGCGTCGCCGACCACGGCGCTGGCCAGGCTCGAATAGGAAAGCTCGCCGGCGGGCATGTTGATGCGGAAGACTTCCACGCCGTTCAAATAGCCAACCGCACCATCATCAACGATTGGCCTGAGCGCTAATTGCACCCGGCTCACTTCGCCGGTGAGCACGAACCGTGTGCGGAAATAATAAGTGAGGTGCCCTGGCGCCAGTGGTGTGTTCTTGGCGGCAGGCAGCGGCGCGTCCTCCTCAAAGAATAGCGCAGCCCCTGTCGGCCATGGCGCATCGTTATAGTTCGGATCTCGCCACGCCGTGCCGAGATCCGTGCCTGTGTCGTTGAATTTCCATGCGCCCTCGATTGTCGCGAGAGTATTGCTAATCACCTGGGCCGTTTGGGCTGGAAAATTCTCCGCGCCCGGGGTTCCCCCCACCTGCAGACTGGCCAGCCAATTTACGGCATCGGAACCTTTGAGGTTGGCTTTCCGCCGGGCCAGCGATGGACCTGCCCCATCCGGCGCGACGGGCCAATTGCCATCGGCTCCGTATGATACCTCATCCATGAGGCGTTGATTATTGTTGCGCAGCTGGATCTTCTCACCCGAATTGGCCAGACGATCCGTGAATGGTCCTGCCACATTCGTCCGACCGGTCGCGGCGATCAGAGTCGCAGGGGAGGACGCAACGACAAGGTACCCCCCTGCCCTGATAATCGTTCCTTCCGGGAACGAAAAGTGAATCCCGCCATCGAGGGTCCATTTTGAAAGATCGACATCGACCGCCAGCTGATTCTGCAACTCCACCCATTCCAGCAGCGCCTCATTCGTGGCCGAGTGGTACATAATTTCATTAAGAACCACCGGGCTGTCCGCCAGCGAGACCGACGCGGAGCCTCCAAGGCACAGCATGGCCACTAGAATAATGGACTTCGGCATCGAAAAAAGCTCTTTATGGCTGAGTATTTCAAGGATCGGACAAATACACTGATTACGTCTGGTTCAGTTTGCTGGATTACCCTTGATTAGGGGCCACTTGCCTTGAATTGTCAACCAAGTGCGGGTGGCCGAGGAAGCCTGTTATGCGGCTCACTCGGCAAAATCCGGGCCAATATTGTATTGAAATTACGGCGATTTAGGGCTTTTGCAGGTTCGACCAAAATTTTGAGGCAAAAACCTTTGACAAAAGGTCCGGTGGGCAATAATTTCGCGCCACTTTGGTTGGGGTCGTAGTGAGTTGGTATACCCCCAAGGTAACAGCGACGGGGCGTTAGCTCAATTGGTAGAGCGCGACAATGGCATTGTCGAGGTCATCGGTTCGATCCCGATACGCTCCACGCCGCCTCACTGGAGCCTCACAGAACCAAGGCCAATTTTTCCCAGAATAAAGTAAAGGTGCCCGAGGGGAACCTCCATGTCCCAACCTCAGGCACCTGTGAACCGCTTCTGCAAGTTAACATCCTGAAGCCCTCAAGGAATTTTCCGACCGGCAAACAAACCAAGCACCAATAAGATGACAAAAACGGCGGCAAATAAGCCGAACAGGAATTTGGCAAATCCAGCCGCCGCTCCGGCAATCCCCATGAACCCTAGGAGACCCGCGACGATTGCGATGGCTAGAAATGTTAATGCCCATCTGAGCACGCTAGAATTTCGTTCGCTCGCCGATTCCGTGCCATAGGTTGATCTGCTCCTTTTGGAGATCGGATTAAAAAAAGCGCCTCATCTTCGCTCCTCACGTCTGCATGGTTTCTTTTGCAGAACAGGGCTACCGCTCTTTCGGAGCAGCTCGCGCGCAGCGGCGGAGCCAAGTCTAAATTTGCGACGCATCGAGCTTCACTCATCTCAATTTTTTTATTTATTCGCAGCATTATTTGGCGCTCTGAATGAACACGATTTAAAAACGCCAACATCGTCGTTGTGCTTTATTTACAAGGGGTTTGCGCTGGTTTTGGGCACTACACCCTATTGGACTGACGACACTCCGTGAGTTAAACATCTTAACAGGTTCTTGCAGGCATCGAAGGAGAGCCTCAAGTAGTCGGAACGCTAACCAGGCAATCAGCAGAAACATAAAAGTATGTCGTACGCACCGATGGAATCTGAAGCAGTCGCAAACAAAAAATCCTCAAACGATCAATCCACTCCCTTGTCTTTCCAAAGCCGAAATTCCACCACAATTACCGAGGCGCGAAGATTCAGAACAAATGGGCACACACCCAAGTGGGATGGTTCACCCAACTTTCCCCTCATCGTTCATTGCCACTTGTGCTGGGATTGGGTTTGGCAAAGACCGCAGCAATTTCTTTCTCGTCTGAGTCAAAAGAGGAAAATTCTTTTTGTCGAAACAGTGCGTCCCGACGATTCGCTCGTCACTCCTGTTGGGCAATTGCGCGCCGCGGAAAACTATCCAAATATCACCATCCTGCGCCTGCAGTTTCCGGGCTGGAGATGGAGCGATGGGGAGTATGTGGATAGGGAACGCCGCCGGATCGTTCAAGAAGCTTTGCAGGGGCCTCTCAAAGGCCAATTCGAAAATCCGGTGCAGTGGTTTTATGATCCGATGGCCGTCACAGCGTTTGCCGGACAAATGGGCGAAATCGCCACGGTCTACGATTGCATGGATGAGCTTAGCAAATTCCGAGGCGCGCCTCCCGAACTCATCAATCGGGAAACCCAACTCCTGGAACAGGCTGATGTGGTTTTCACCGGTGGCCGTAAGATGTGGGAATCCAAAAGTCAAAAGAACGAGAATTGCCATTTCTATGGCTGCGGAGTTGATATCGATCATTTTGGCAAGGCCCGGGCGGAGGAAACCTCGATTCCAGAAGATCTGCGCGGGCTCCGCAAACCCATCCTCGGGTATTTCGGCGTCGTCGATGAGCGCATGGATTACGAGTTGATCGCTCGATTGGCGGATGCCCACCCCGGTTGGTCCGTCGTCATCATTGGTCCGCGGACCAAAGTTGATGAAAGCGTTTTGCCGAAGCGTTCCAATCTTCATTGGCTGGGGGGACGCGACTACAATCAGCTCCCCGCTTATTGCAAAGCTTTCGACGTTTGCCTAATGCCATTCGCCTTGAATGAAGCGACCGAGTACATCAATCCCACCAAGTCACTGGAATATATGGCCACAGGCAGACCGATTGTGAGTTCACCGGTGGCTGATGTGGTCCGAAATTTCGGGCCAGTCGTGCACATAGGAAATTCGCATGACGAATTTGTGGAACTGTGCCGCCAATCTCTTGTTCAGCCGGATCCTCAACGGATTCAGCAGGGCTTGGAGATGGCGGCGGATAACACCTGGGAATCAATTGTCGCGAAGCTGGAGGGGCACATCATGGATGCTCTGACCGTCCGACATGGGGTAACTTTTTAACGTAATTTTCGCCTCGTGAAGGCGGAGCTGAGGAAGGAATCATGGAGATGTTTGATTATTTGATCGTTGGCGCCGGTTACGCTGGCAGCGTGTTGGCGGAGAGATTGGCGCGCGGTTCAGGCAAAAAGGTCCTGATTGTGGATCGTCGCCCGCATATCGCTGGAAATGCTTACGACCATTTCGACGATGCGGGGCTGCTGGTTCATAAATATGGCCCCCATATCTTCCACACCAATTCAAAGGAAGTTTTCGATTATCTGACGCGTTTCACGGAATGGCGGCAATACCAGCATCAGGTTCTTGCCTTCGTGGATGGCCAGCTCGTTCCCATCCCCATCAACCTGGATACAATCAATAAACTTTACGGCCTGAATCTGAACTCCTTTGAAATGGATCAGTTTCTGGCCAGCCGAGCGGAGAAAGTGGAAAAGGTCCGGACGTCGGAAGATGTTGTCGTGAGCAAGGTCGGCCGAGAGCTTTACGAGAAATTCTTCCGCGGTTATACACGAAAGCAATGGGGGCTGGATCCATCGGAGCTCGACTCCCAGGTCACCGCTCGCGTGCCGACTCGGACCAATCGTGATTCGCGCTATTTCACGGATAGCTATCAGTCGATGCCGAAGTTTGGCTTCACCCGCATGTTTGCGAACATGCTGGACCACCCAAACATCAAGGTCATGCTCAATACCGATTACCGCGAAATCAAAGACGTCATACCCTATCGTGAGCTCATCTTCTCGGGGCCCGTCGATGAATATTTCGATTACCAATACGGGAAGCTTCCTTATCGTTGTCTGGAGTTTAAGCACGAAACCTTAAACCAGGCGCTTTATCAGCCGGTTGCTGTGATTAATTACCCGAACGATTATACCTTCACCCGGGTGACGGAGTTCAAACACCTCACCGGGCAGGAGCATGCAAAAACCAGCATCGTGTATGAGTTTTCGCGTGCGGACGGCGATCCCTATTACCCGATCCCCCGACCGGAGAACGCTGAGCTTTATAAAAAATACCAGACGCTGGCCGAACAAACACCCAATGTTCATTTTGTCGGCCGCCTCGCCACGTATCGCTATTACAACATGGACCAAGTCGTGGCCCAGGCTTTAACCCTTTACTCGCACATCTGCGGCTGCAATCGCGCAGAGGCGATGGCCATGAAAACCGAGCCTCGCGTCACTACAATAACCTTCCCTGCCACCTTGGTTCACAGCAATGGAAACGGGAATGGTAATGGTAATGGTCACCATTCCAACGGGAAAGGGAATGGCAATGGCAATGGGAACGGAAATGGCAACGGCCATGGCGTCCGATTGGCTAACGGGAACGGGAACGGAAGCTGTCGCACTCGGAACCGGCGCAAAAGCAAAGTCGCCATTCCAGACCGTGATCATTGACAGGTAATTTTAGGCATGAAGTGCGAGACCTTCTAGGAATTTGGAAACTCCGGTTAATAGCCAGCGGCTGTTCCGGGGTTTCTGATTGTTCAGATTTGCGGCTTTTATCGTTTTGTTTGTCTGCGGATACGCTTCCACGGCTGCCCTTGGCGGATGGGCAGCCAATCAAACTACGAGCCAGGCAGCCGCCCTGGCATTTTGAACCTGACAAGCGGGATTTGTGTCGCACATTGGCTTATGCTGAGCACGTTAACCTACCCGAGGCCGGAATATCCAAGACCTGAAAGGCAACGGGGCACCCTGGAGGGCGTGGACTGGCTGAACCTTAATGGACCCTGGCAGTTCCGGTTTGACCGCTTTCGAAAGGGATTGGAAGAGGGGTGGCACCAACCTTCAGAACAGGATTGGCGCGAACAAATTATTGTTCCTTTTTGCTGGGAATCCCTGGCGGCCTGGGGCGAAGGGGAAGCCGCAGGCAACGAAAACTACTACGCCACCCGGGTGTACCTGAATCCGCTCGAGGTCACTAAGGAAAATCACCGCAGCATGCCTCGCTACGAGGTTGGTTGGTACCGGCGCCAGGTGTGTATTCCCAATACTCCTACCTGGGAAAATAAACGCATCATCCTCACGATCGGAGCAGCCGATTTCTTTACCGACGGCTGGTGCAACGGCAAAAACCTGGGTCACAATGAGGGCGGGTATACTCCGTTTGAATTCGATCTTACAGATGCGCTCGAAACCCAGCCGGACGGGACCCGCGCGGGCTTGCTGGTCCTCCGCGTGGAGGACCCGATGAATAATACCGAGCAACCGGTGGGCAAACAATGGCGGTGGTACACAACAACCAGCGGGATTTGGCAAACCGTTTTTATCGAGCCTCGAAACCAGGCTCACATTGATTGCTTTCGCGTCCAAACAGACATCGATCACGGCACCAGCCGCTTCGAAGTGGATTGTCTGAGTGCCCCAGATGGGGCAACTCTTACAGCGGATATCCTTTCTCCCAGTGGCGAACCGCAACAAGCCGTCTTCAAGATCAAAAACCAGAAAGGCGCCGAAACCGTCCTCATCCACCAGTTGTTCCTTTGGGATCCCAATCAGCCCCACCTTTATCAGCTCACCTTAAAGCTGGAATATCACGGGGAGGTTCTGGACCAGATTAAATCCTATTTTGGAATGCGAAAGATCGATTTCGCTCCCGTGGACGGACGAGAATCCGCTGTGGCGCTGCGCTTGAATAATGTCGCCCGCTATCTTCGCGGCGCGCTCAACCAGTCCTACTATCCTGATGGTGTTTATACGGCCGGTGATGTCGAAACGCTCAAGAATGACATCCTGTGGGCAAAGAAGTTTGGTTTTAATTTCCTGCGCATTCACATCAAAATCGATGACCCTTTGCTGCTCTACTACGCGGACTCCATGGGAATGATGTTGATGGCGGATTTTCCTAATTTTGGAGAAGGTGGCGATACTCCGCTGGGCCGGAAACGCTTTGAGGCGATGATGTGCGAAGGCATTAAGCGGGATTTCAATCATCCCTCGATCGTGGCGTGGTGCATTTTCAACGAAACATGGGGTTTTGGCGGGCAGACGGAGTTTGTGGACGTCATCTACCCGGTAAACCCTAAACATCGAAAACAGGGTGAAGGTGGTTTGGGCATCTCCGCAGGTATCTCAGCAACGGCAGTCGGGGTTGAGAAAAGGGACAAAGCCAAGCTGGCCAACACCAGTTCCCACGCTTGGGTCCAAAACATGTGGGAGCTTGCCAAGCACCTGGACCCAACCCGCTTGATTGAAGACATGAGCGTCTGCCATTGGGAGCACCTGGATTACTTTCAGCATGGCAACACGGATATCAATTCCTGGCACTTTTATATGAGCGATTACCAACGCGCCAAGGAGCACATTGAAAAAATTGTCAATTCCACCTTCCTGGGCTCCTCGTTCAATTACGTTCCAGGTTTTCAGCATAAGGGGCAGCCCCTCATCAATAGCGAATATGGTGGAGTGGGTGCGCTTGATGGAGATGTTGATGTGAGCTGGAGCTTTAAGTTCCTCACCAACGAACTGCGCCGCCATCCTCAAATTTCAGCCTATATCTACACTGAACTGGCGGATGTGGAATGGGAGCATAATGGTTTTCTGAACTACGACCGGACGCCAAAGGAATTCGGCTATGATCCGGCCGTCATTAACGAGAGCAACACTCTGCCGGTGGACGCGCCACCGATCAGTCGTGTGGGATTAGGCGCCAAACTCAGCGTGCACGTGGATTCCTCGCACTACTCCAGTAAACCGATCAAGGACGTGCATCTCCAATGGCGTTTGGGGGGTGTGGACACGAGTGGGCAGCTGCACCAGAAGCTGGCTTTCGGCTCCGTGCCAATCATGTTCATCCACCGTATGGTGGCCTACGCACACAACATTGAATTGACCATGCCGACGTCAGCCATGCTTTGCACGCTCACCATTGAAGCGTGTTCCGCGGATGGCAGGGTGGTTGCCAGCAATTTCGTGCACTTTTTTGTTGGTGATGGATACCCGCCCAACGTCGAGAAAGTGCCGCGAGGTTTAATCCTGCGGGGTGCCCCAGCGGATTGGCAAAAAGCGGAGTGGAGCATTGAAATGGGCAATCGCGAGAAGGAACGAGCGGAGGATGTCTGCTACGGACTGGGGTTCGGATACTTCGAATGGGCCTTGCCCTTGGGCAACGCTGACTTATCCAAGGCCAGGCGTGTCCGCGTCCTTTGCGAAGCATCTTCCCGTCGCATCGATGCGCCCCAGACCGATGAAGACATATGGCCAACCACGTTCCTCATGACCTTGAACGGCGTCCGAATCTATCAGGCCATACTCCGGAACCATCCCCATGATGCCCGTGGAGCCCTGAGCTATCTCCGGGGAGGAAAAGGGGCTTACGGTTACCTCGCTCATGCCCTCGTGGAATACGAACTCCTCCAGCAAATCGCGTCCGAAGTGAAAGACGGCCACCTGTATCTCCGCTGCGCTGTGCCCAAGGACGCTTTGCCGCAGGGAGGCTTGACCATTTACGGCTCCGAATGCGGACGCTACCCAGTGTGTCCCACTGTCATCATTGAATGGTAAAAAGCCCGCCTTTTGCAAGGCGGGCTGGATCGTAGCCAGGCACATTTAGTTAGCAGGCACGTAGCTACTGTAAATCTATCGGTTTTCTCAAAACATTACCTAAACATTTCCTTTTGCGTGGCAATTTGACCTCAGTGCCTTTTTTTCACATCATTCCCGTGCATGGCGAATTCATTTGGTCAGTTGTTCCGCATTACCACCTGGGGCGAATCTCATGGCGGCGGCGTAGGCGTGGTCGTTGACGGCTGTCCCCCTCGGCTGGAACTCACGGAGGCGGACATCCAGCCAGACCTGGATCGAAGGCGGCCAGGACAATCGAAGATTGTTACCCCGCGTAAAGAATCCGACGCGGTTCAAATCCTTTCCGGAACCTTCGAGGGCAAAACCTTGGGCACACCCATCAGCATGTGGGTGAGAAACGAAGATATGCGTCCTGAGGCTTACAGCGAAATGGCCTCCAAGTTTCGTCCTTCTCACGCAGATTACACCTATATCGCCAAATACGGTATCCGCAATTGGCAAGGCGGCGGCCGCACCAGCGCGCGTGAAACCATTGGCCGCGTCGCTGCCGGGGCCATTGCCAAGAAAATTCTGCGCCTCCGTTTTGGCGTGGAGGTCCTCGCCTACGTCAAGCAGGTCCAGAAAATCACTGCTGAAGTCGACCCCGAAAAGGTGAAGGCGAGCCAGATCGAATCGAACATCGTCCGATGCCCGGAAAGCCAGACTGCCGAAAAGATGATCCGCCTGATTGAAAAAATGCGCCGTGAGGGTGATAGCGTCGGGGGGATTGTGGAAGGTGTGGCCCGGGGAGTTCCTCCTGGTTGGGGTGAACCCGTTTTTGATCGCCTCGAGGCCGACCTCGCCAAAGCCATGCTCAGCCTCCCCGCCTCCAAAGGTTTTGATATTGGTTCCGGGTTCGGTGGCATTACGTTAACCGGCCGGGAACATAACGATTTATTTCGCATGAAGGGCGGCAAAGTTCGCACGGTTACAAATCGATCCGGCGGCATCCAGGGTGGCATCAGCAACGGCGAAACCATCTATTTCCGCGTTGCCTTCAAACCCGTGGCCACTGTCATGCATGAGCAGGAAACCGTCGATGTCCACTTGAAGAACACCACCCTCAAGGGTCGCGGGCGCCATGACCCTTGTGTGCTGCCGCGCGCTGTCCCCATGGTTGAAGCCATGACCGCCCTGGTCTTGGTGGACCATGCCCTGCGTCAAAAGGCGCAGTGCGAGTAGCTCACCGGGTATAATCCTTTTCTCCGCGCACGATCCTGCCCATAAACCAGTGCAGGAAAAATCCGCTTGCCATCCAAAGCAGGAAAAGGGCAATGAAGCGCGTTTGCGTTTCCCGCCAGCACCAGTCGCCAGCCGCGAATTTCGGGTCAGCCTCGAGGTCCTCATCGGCCATCCGCTGGGCATAGTCTAGCAGATCAGAGCGCGACACGTCGATCATATGGAAAGGGAACGCTTTCTCCACCTGTTCAGCGCTGGCACCGCCATTGTTGCCGCGCTCGCTCCAGATGCTCGGCCCAAGAGCCCATCGGGCTCCGAGTCCCAGAAGGCAGAGCCATATCAGAAGACCTATCCAGAACTGTCGCCTGGTCATTCTGCTGGCCAGTATAAGGCAAACGTCGACCGATCGCGAACTCGTTTCAAAAGCTCAAGGCTTCATCCATCCGCCATTTAACCACCAGTCGATCAGCTTCTGACCGCCAAAGATCCAGCCCACCGCTGCCAAGGCAATGTAGGGACCGTAAGGTAGCCGGCTCGACCATTCCTGGCGCTTGGTCAGGATCAGGATTACGCCGACGAATGCGCCAATCACAGAGCTCGTCATCAGGGAAAATAACGTGGCCTGCCAGCCAAGGAATGCGCCGATGGCTCCCATGAACTTAACGTCACCAAAGCCCATTGCTTCTCGCGGCAGCACCATGCGGTCCGCCAAGACTTCCATGTGTGGCACGTTCTCAGGATCGAATACCTCCTCGCCAATCATCAGCTTCTCCGGGCTGAGCCGCACACGGACATCGAGGTAACAGCGGTCGATCAATTCCACTTTTTTGGCTTCAACGTTGATCGAATCTGATTTCCGATAAAATAATTCCTCGTACAAAATCTGTTGGTCTGGCAATATCAGCGCGGTTTCTGTAAATACCACGGTGGAGTTCTCCGGCAAATCGAGCTTCTGCCTCCCAAAGAGCAGCTTGCCGATTCGGAGAATGCCGTAAACTGTTCCAGCCCCGATGATGATCCCCAGCCCACTGCTCCTCAGCGAATCAGCCACGGTCTTCGCCTGATGCAGAGCAGGAACAAAGAACGAAATGATGAATCCAACTACCATTCCTCCAATGGTAATCTCGTCGGGAATGATAAAATGTTCGAAATCGATGAAGGTCGCTGCGACAAGTCCAGCCAGCAGGACGCAAAGTGACAAGGCCACCAGGGTCGAATACCGCCCGGTGGTCAGCCACGCGCCCAGGAACAGAATTCCTGTCAGCAATTCCACCAGGAAATACCGTGAAGAAATGGGCGCCTTGCAATTGGCGCATCGGCCACGCAGGTAAAGCCAGGTCACCAGCGGCACATTCAAATACCAGGGAATCGAATAGCTGCAATGCGGGCAATGTGAGGGCGGCGATACCACGCTCAATCCGCGCGGCAAGCGGTAAATACAAACATTCAGAAAGCTCCCAACCATCGACCCGAAGATAAACAAAACCACGGACCAAAAATGGAACGGGACACCGAGCCAAACTTGTGGATCGAAGTAGCGTGTCATTTTTTATGTTCCGCGGTAAACGTTATCTTCCAACGCTCGCCGCATAATCTCTATCGGCGGATTTTGCCCGCTCCACAACTCCAGCGCTTTTGCGCCTTGATAAAGCAGCATGCCAATGCCGTTCGCAGCCTTGCAGCCAGCTTGCCGCGCCAGGTTAAGAAAGGGTGTCTCGGCCGGACGATAAATCATGTCGTAGGCGGCAGCCGCTTGCCGTAGAGGGAATTTGGCCGGCTCAAAAGGAAGGTCATCTCCGGGTTTAAGGCCGAGCGATGTGGCGTTCAAAACCAGGTCAATCGAGCCTGTTGGATATCCTACTGAAACCTTCACGCTTGGGAATCGTTGAACAATTTCCTTCGCAATCGCTTCCGCCTTGCTCGCGGTTCGATTCACAAGGAAAAGCTCCCCTGCCCCTTCAGCAGCCAATTTCAAGGCTGCTACGCGCCCCGCTCCGCCTGCCCCCAGCAACAGCACTTGTTTTTGTTCCAGCGAAATCCCCAAATCTTCACGGATGGATCGAGTCACGGCATCCGCATCTGTGTTGAATCCATGACTCCGAACCTTCGGAGGAATTTCCTTTGGAAAACTTCTCAGCGGGAGCCACTCCCCTTTTTCGTCCTGTGCTTCGAATCGAATCGTATTCACCGCGCCCCAGACCCGCGCTGATTCATCCAGCACATCCACCATCTCCATCGCCAGAAGCTTGTGCGGCACCGTCAGGTTCAGCCCGATAAACTTCATCGCCTTGGCGCCTTCGATGGCGCCACGCAACTGGTTCGGTTGCACGTCGCAGGCCAGATAGCGCCAGTTCAGCTCCAGCTTGGCAATGCCGGCATTCTGCATGGCCGGCGATGCCGAATGCCTGACTGGATGCCCATAAACCGCGCAATAGCGCGTGCTGGCATCAATTGAACCCACGGACGTTTCTGACACGCCGGAGAAAGTATGAAGCAATGCTCCAGGTTAAAAGTCCCAAGTTTACATTGGCCTGCCCTGAACCTCCAAAAACGCTCAGATTGGACCAATTGCCACCTTTCGGCCCTCACTTTGCCGTGCCACAA
>JAQGOV010000300.1 GCA_028293425.1 Verrucomicrobiales bacterium | reverse complement strand
GCCTGGCCGGATGTTCTCCAATCTGCCTCGGAAACGCCTGCAACCGCGACTTGGACATCAATCAATCCTCCTTTCGTTTTGAAGAATGGCATGCTCGAACACCACATTCCCGCCGCCAGCCTGCAATCCGCGCAATTCTTCCGCCTCAAGCGGCCTTGACGACGGAATCTGAGGGCAGGCTGATGGCATCATTGGCGACCTGAGTTGATGAGCATGTTACATTGCTTGGCGAAAAAGGGCGGTCATCGATTGCTGCTGAACACCGGCGTCAGTCTACTATTTCATTAGTCTGGGGTTCCATTGGGTCAACCGGCTGAAACCGGAAGGCGCGGGCAACCGTAAATCCCTGATTGCTTCCCGAGCTGCTTCTGATGTTAAAATACCGGCAATGAAGTTCCTCGCATCTTTTGTTGCCCTTTGGGCGGGCGTTGGATCTGTGGCTGCGTGCGATTTGTGTGCGATCTATACTGCAAGCAGCGCGCGCGGTGATTCGGGTTCAGGACCGATCTTCACCCTGAACGAGCAGTACGTCCCAGCCCATACCTTGCAGTACGAGGGCAAAGTTTATAAAGCGTTTCCCGAGATCCAGGCGAACCGACTGGACACTTCATTCACCCACCTGGTTCCAGGGTATAACTTTAGTCCCGAGCTCGGGCTGAACCTTAACTTGCCGCTTATTTATCGCTCCTTTCATCGAGTAGAACTAGAGCCGACCATGGGCAAAATTCTTGATGAAAAAGGCTCGGAGTTTGGCCTGGGTGACGTTTCCCTGATTGGGCGGTGGACTGCTTTCAAGATCGCAAAAATGGGCTACTCAGTCAGTTTTAACCTGCTTGGTGGAGTTAAGTTTCCCACGGGGGATACGCAGCGGCTCGACAACGAAGTGGCGCGGGAGCGTTTATACAATTCCTTCTTTGGCAGCGGTGTGCATGCTCATGAATTTGGCGGAGTTCATGAACACGATCTCACTTTGGGCTCAGGTTCTTTCGACGGCATCGTTGGAACCGCACTGAACCTCCGATGGAAGAAATGGTTTCTAAACCAGCAATTTCAATATTACATCCGCACCGAGGGGCATAATTACCAATTCGGAGATTGGATTATCGTTTCCGGCGGGCCGGGCGTTTACATCCTTGCCAACGAGGACTACTCCTTAAGCCTCCAGGCAAACGCCTATTATGAGTCAATGGCTCAGGACACGGTTTTTGGAAAAATCCATGACCAAACTGGCTATACTTCCTGGTATTTCGGTCCTCAGATCGTCTTTACACTCGGGGAGCACTTCAGCGCTCAGGCCGGAATTGATATCCCCCTGCGCATCTACAACCACGGCTTGCAAAACGTTCCCGATTACAGTCTACGCGGCGGTTTCCGCTGGAGATTCTAAGAGCCTGTTTTAAAAGTAGGATGGCTCCCGTTTTCGCCAAAAAGGCTGGATGGCTAGGCGCGACGTCCCGAGCATACCCTCTGCGGTCTGTAAGGGATGTCGCAACAACGCCAGACGGCCTTTTTCGCGAAAACTCCCATGTCTCACAGTGTTTTGTATTGTTATCGATTTGTCATCGTCGCGTTGAGAACGGGAGCCTTAATAGTTTTAAAACAGGCTCTAAACGCCTAACGGCATCCCAATCCAGTTGCGTTTCTTTATCGAGAGTTCCAAGATCATCCCGTGACCGCTCAATTGAAATGGCTCGCGTTCTGGGTTGGTTGTGCGGCGATGTTGCTTATGGCGAGTGCCTCGGCGCGGGGAGCTGAAGACCTGTCCAGTGCACAGGAATCCCCACAGCAGATGGCGGAAAAGCGAGGGATCAAATTACCTCCGCTGCCGTGGCATGTCGCGGACATCTGGTGGAAATTTGACAAGCCGACGGAGCACTTTGAGAGTCTGACGATGGAGGTCACCATCGACCGTGACGTGCCCACAAACTGCAATCTCTACGTCTCTCCAGTGGGGATAGCCAAAATCAATGGAATGGATTTTTACGGCGGCCTGCAGACGGGCATCAACGGCTGGGCTTCCAGAACGAACCAGGAGAGGGTCTTCGTTGGCAAAGGCGCCATTTTCTCAAGGTGGTCCCACGATAAGAAGAAGCCAATCGGTTTGGATTTTGTGCGGATGGCCTCTGATGGTCTGTGTGAAAGTGCTGGCTACGAAGGCGAGTTCTGCAGCGTCCGTCGACCCTTCGCCTGGAGCAAGGGCACGTACACTTATTCCGTAATCAAGGGCGATACGGAGTCAGTAAAAGGGGAACCACAAACCTGGTTCCACTGCCTGGTGCGTTCCCATGCCACGGGCGAGACCCGGTGGATGGGCAGCTTGCGGTTTGAAGGAACGGACTTTCAATTCTGGAATCAGCACGCCGCCTTTGTGGAGGTTTATTCCACAAAGATTGTGCCTCGTTCAGACATTCCTAAAGTCAATGTCACCTTTGGCTATCCACGCGTGAACGGCGTCAGGCCAAGATTGGTGAAAGCCACTGCGAATTACAACGTGAAGCATAGTCCCGCATGCGCGAAGGCAAAGGCGGTGGGGGATTCGGTGATGGTGGAGGTGGGCGAAATGTTTGTGCGTAAGGCAGACGAGGGGCAGGAAAAGATTGATCTGAAGGTAGCGGAGTAGGCTGCCGCATCCACATTGACCCATGCACTCATAAAAGGCATTCTCAAGCTTATGGCCTGGGGAAAAATAACGGAACGAGCGCTGGCGTTCTTAACGGCGATGCTTCTCATCTGCGCGGCGGCTATAGCCCCACTGGAACTCTTCGGGGAATCAGGCCCAGCGGCACCGGGAAGCCGGTTGAGATTGCCCATCGGGACGAACACTCCCGTGATCGCCATGGGCAGGGTCCATGGAATTATTTTGGCCTCTGACGGCAGCCTCTGGTCCTGGGGAGAAAACGGCAACGGTTTTCCTGTTTTAGGCCTAAGAAATGCCAGACCTCAGACATCCTTGCACCGCATCGGCGATGAAAACGACTGGATCGACGTCGCGAGTTCTGATTCTCACGCGCTGGCGGTAAAGTCAGATGGCACTCTCTGGGGATGGGGGGCAAACTTTCGCGGTCAGATCGGTGATGGCGCAATTGGTGCAAAGGCGACACGCCGGTTCCCTGTTCCTGGGCCGCAGGGAAACAATTGGAAGCGGGTGGCTGCCGGAGCCACGCACAGTCTCGCTGTGCAAAGAAACGGCACACTTTGGGCCTGGGGCAGCAACCGGGGTGGAGAATTGGGAATCGGAACGACGAGCAATAGCGTGGAGGAGGTGCAAGTTGGTTCCAGCACCAATTGGGTCAAAGTGTGGGCGGAGGCGATCCAGACGGTCGGTTTGCAGTCCGATGGCAGTCTTTGGTTCTGGGGCTCACTTACCGGCGAAGGAACAAGAGATCCAAATCTATTCCTCGTGCCCACGCGTGTCTCGCCGGATACCAATTGGGTCGACGTTTGTTTCGGCTATTTTAGCATACTGGCCATCAAAGCCGACGGCACTTTGTGGGCCTGGGGCCGCAACGCAGGCATTTACACAGGCGCGCCGATCCAACTTATCAATCCGGCCCCGGTCCGGGTTGGAAAAGAGAGCGACTGGAAAAACTGTGCTTCCTCAGGATATTTCTACCATCTGCTCACCAAGAGGGATGGCTCCCTTTGGGCCTTCGATGTTTCCGATTACCGCTTTGCCGAAAAGCCGCCCTACAAGCCCATCGAATTTAAGCGCGTCCCCATTCAAAAAGACATTGCTGCCTTCGGCACCACGAGCCGCCATGGCACCGGGGCAGCCCTGACACGCGATGGTGAAGTCTGGACGTGGGGGCAGGTTTTAGGTGAATACAAATCGGTGCCGGGGAACAAAAAGGACACTGAGCCCGAGCCCGTGTTGCGTGACACACCCTGGGTGCTCCCGAACATCGATCCTTCCGTGCCCACCCTCAGATAAGGCATAATTCTGCCCTGGTTAGCAGAGGCTGTGCGGGGTCGAGGTTAGCAGATCTCTGCGTTGATCTCTTGGGGCTGCCAAAGCAGCCGGCCTTCCATTCCGCCTGCAATCACGAGTGTCTGGCCAGTGATATGGCGGGCGAGGGTGTCTGAAGCCAGGAACACCGCTGCGTTTGCCATATCTTCGGGACGGCCGATTTGGGGCAGGGCCATGGTGGCCGTTACCTTTTTCACAACGGCTGCGTTTTTGAGTTTTGCAGCGGTTCGCGGCACGACTGTCCAACCGGGACAGATGCAATTCACACGGCCTCCGCAGTAATCCTTGGTATGCGGCGCAATGCGGGAGATCTCGTTTTTCAAAGTCCGTGTCAGTCCAAAGGCCATGGCTGATTTCGCCGAGGCATAATCCGCGTGCCCGCCTTCGCCAAAGACTCCCGCCGTGGAGGCGATGAGCACCGCGTTGCCACGTTTTTGTTTGGCCACCAACCCGAGAAACTCTCGCAGGCTGAGGAACGCGGATGTTAAAACCTGATCCACGGTGTTGTTCCATTGTTGAAGCGACATCTCGTGCAACGGGATATCCTTTGTCTCCCAGAAGCCAGCGTTTGCGATGAGTGTATCCACTCGGCCATAACGCTTGAGCACGCCAGCAAACAAGCGACGCACCTGGGCCTCCTTGGTCAAATCAGCACCAAGAGCCACGCTGTTGCGGCCGAGTTCCGAAGCCAGTTTCTCGGCGGCGCCTTTGCCGTTCCGATAATGCAAAACCACTCGTGCACCTTCAGCCGCAAATGCCTTGGCGATCGCCGAGCCGATGCCCCCTGAAGCCCCCGTTACCAGAACCACTTTTCCCGCAAGTTGTGAATCCATGCGGGATCTTTGTAGTCATGGCCAGCAATTACAATTCGTTTTGGATAGGCATCACCTTGTAATCCCAATTTAGCAATTGGAGGGAGGGAGTGAAGCCCACGTCGTTCCCGTTTTGGCTGGCCCATCGCGTCCATTCGCGCGAAAGGGCGATTCCCAAGCGAGCACCTGGATTACGAGCAATAACGCGCAATTACGCGCTACAAAGCGCAACGAAGCGGACCGCTTTTGCGCGAAAGGTTGAGGCGTTGCCATCGGGCAGAGGAAGGAAGCCTTGCAGGCAAGGCTTGCGGACGTTTTTTCTTTGGAGGCTTGCGTGGCCTTGCCTGGGCTGGCGCAGCCTTGCCCGTGGGCTTGCGAAGGGTTGCGAAAAGGTGTCGGGGGTGAAGCGTGAAACGTAAAGCGTGATCGGTGCGGGTGCCAAGGCTCTGCCTCATTATTTCCGCAGCTACGCCGAAGGGGACATCAATGGAGCGGGCGTGAGAACGTGAGTAAATGAGACCGTGAGACCGGATCGGGGCCGTTGATAAAATGGAGTTGATTAGAGTCTCGTGACCTCGTCTCCTACGAGTACAAGGGGTGATGGCTGGATTAAACCTGGATCGAGGAGAATTTTTTTAAGGCTAGATAAACCTAGATAAGGCTGGATTGACCTGGATCCGGGCAGGTGGAAGCCTGGATCACTTTTCTTGATGTTCGAGTTTGATCCCTGAAGGATTGCATTGACGTTGCACCGTGTAGCCACCCCCCTCCCAAGCCGTAAACCCGTAAGTAATACGGAAAACATTATTGATTTTGTAGGTGGGACCCGTAAACCCATTGTATTTATTGTGCGAAAGTCGTGTCAGCGGAAGCGCTGAGGGCATTTTCCTAATAAATTGAGAGGCTACTTTATAACGGAAGCCGTAAACGAGGCGTAAGGTTTTACGGCTTCAGGCCATGAGCAGGCGCTCACTGTTGGGCACTCACACTGAAAAGGCGACACAAGGGAAACCAGGGGCCAACAGGAATTTCCTTACAGAAGATCGGAAAGGCCACAAAGGAGTGTCACCTCTCTAGCCGGTCTGGAAATCGCGAACGGTGGGTTGCACTGTTTTGCACCATGATTGCACTGTGCAGGGCGGTTTTGAGCTGCGGCGAGGCGGAAGGTTGTGATGCCCGCTGAACGCGGGCGGAACGCTCGCGTCGCGACCGCCAACACCCCCTATAGTCTACGACCCGGCAACCCGGCAGGAGCTAATAACGACAGTGGTTTGATGGATATCGCACCCGGCATGGCATTGTAAACATTGGGCCGAATTGAGGTTCTGAGTTTGAACAGTCGCAAATCATTGGGGTTTTTGAGGCTACTTTATAAAGTTGGGGCGGCAGCGAGACGGCAAGTCTGCCGGGCTGGAGGAAGGCATGACGAATCCCGAAGGGGGATGTTGGGGAAATCGTGCAAGAAAGGCGGCGGGGCAGGTGGCTGATGGCGGTGCCTGGCGGTTCCGCAGAGTTCCGGGTATTCCTTTTTGAAACGCGAAGACGCAAGCAGGGCCGCAAAGGGCGCAAAGCAAAGAACAAAAGCA
>JAQGOV010000287.1 GCA_028293425.1 Verrucomicrobiales bacterium | reverse complement strand
GGGAGAGCGCAGCAAAGGTGCGTTCGGCTTCATCAAAGTCCTTGCGGTGCACGGCGTCGCGAAGCAACTCTGAGCCGGGCTGGCCTTCGGAGAGAGCGCCGGGCTTGATTGCGTGCAGCACTTCGGTTTTGCGTCCGCCGCGCTCTTGAATGTGGCTAGTATTTCGGTAAATGACTTTGAAGACCGGCAATGCACGCTCCGCGGTCGGAAGTTCTCGAGACATGTGCAGCGCCGGCCCAAGGGCCATGATGGTGTGGAAGCCTACATAATCCTCACCTCCGAAGGTGCGGGCGTTAGCCAGCGCCGCCGCGGCGGTGAGCTGGCGGAGGTCGGTGCCGGATCGGAGTTTGGCGGTCAGACCCGCAAGTAGTTTATCCGGCGGCGTTTCCTGCATGAACCGGACCAGACTTTCAAGAGGACCAAAGTTCAGGTCGGCGGCGGGTTCAGCGGCGGAAGCCGGGGCAAGTCCCAGCTCATGAGCCAAACCCGTCCCGACGGTGGCCACCAACATTCCACGGCCTACATCAGCCAGGAACTCACGACGAGAATGAGAATTGTTCATAAGAGCCTCTTTAAGGGAGCTGTATCGGATTTAATCTCTGATACGCCTGCGGGCCTGGAGAGTCAAGCTTCGTATCTGTCGGAATATTGCCCGGAGGCCGACACATCTGCCTATCTTCCGGCTCAAACGTTTAAGCTTTTGACTGTTCCGGGCGGACAAGGTGGTGTATGAAAAAGCATGCACCATCCTCGCCGAAGATTCCTTAAGCAAGTGGCGGCTGCCAGCGGCGCGGTGACAATGCCGTGGATGTTGTCCTCCAACGTGTTCGGGCAAAATGGAGTGACAAATGGAAACAGTGGAGGTGCTCCGGGTGGGACCGCTTCCAGATCTCAAGCGAAAGACCTGACCCAACTCAACTGGCACCAATGGCGCGGGCCCTTGGCCACTGGCGTGGCACCACAGGCTAGTCCAGCCGTGGAATGGGGAGAGTCGAAGAATATCCGGTGGAAGACCCCTTTGCCCGGAAAAGGGCATTCTTCGCCCATCGTCTGGGGTGATATGGTTTATGTGATGTCCGCAGAGCCCATTGGCGCGCCGGTGGAGCCGGTTTACGACAACGCCCCAGGAACCCACGACAATGTTGGGGTAAGCCAACGCCATCGATTCGTGGTCATTGCAGTCCGGCGCACGGATGGAAGGATTCTCTGGCGGACGACATTGAAGGAAGAATTTCCGCACGAAGGGGGCCATATGATGGGGAGCCTCGTTTCGAATTCGCCTACTACCGATGGTGAACTCATCTTCGCGTTCTTTGGTTCTCGCGGCCTTTATTGCCTGGATGTGGCGGGAGGAGTGAAGTGGCAAAAGGATCTTGGTCGTATGCAGACACTGCATGCGCATGGCGAAGGCAGTTCACCGGTGCTTTACAAAGATTTCCTGATCGTCAATTGGGACCACGAGGGAGATTCCTTCCTGTACGCCTTTGATAAACACACTGGCAAGGAGATCTGGAAAGTCGCGAGGGATGAAAAGACTTCATGGTCCACCCCGATCATTGTTGAGACTGAAGGGAAAAGTCCGCAGGTGGTGGTCAGTGCATCCAAGCGGGTGCGTGGTTATGATGTCCATACTGGCGCTTTGATTTGGGAATGCGCAGGGCTCTCCGGAAACGTGGTCTCATCGCCAGTCGCTGGGAACGGAATGGTTTTTGCCGGGAATAGTTACGATGGACAAAACATGGTCGCGATCCGATTGGATGGCGCCAAGGGAGATATTACAGGGACTAGTAATGTGGCCTGGAAATTGAATCGGTCGACCCCGTATGTGCCGTCGCCGCTGCTTTACGGCGATACACTTTATTTTCTGAGGCATTATCAGAATGTGCTCTCGGCTTTGGATGCGAGGAGCGGCAAGCCGCGAGTGGATGCCATTCGACTGGCAAACCTGCGCGATATCTTCGCTTCGCCAGTCGCGGCAGCCAATCGGATTTATGTGACATCCCGAGAAGGGGCTACGGTCGTTCTGCGCCACGGCCCTGACCCCAAAATTCTCGCGGTGAATCAGCTCGATGATTCGTTCAGCGCTTCCGCGGCGCTTGTGGAGCGCGATTTGTACTTCCGCGGCGAGAGATTTCTTTACTGCATCAGCGAGAACAGGACAGGAGAGTGAAAGTAAACCTGAGGAACCTGGGATTCGAGGTGTCACGAGGATCGGGCCAGCGTTATTGGTTGAGGGGACCGACAAGGTGTAAAATTGACGCGTGATGCGTGGAATTCACCCGTTTGGACGGGCGCGACGCTCGGAAACCAAGGCGAACTGGCGAAAGTTTGCGTTGGCAATAGGCCTGCTCAAGGCTTATTCGTGAACCCATTTTGCTGCATCCAATGCTATCCCCATCCGCGGAAGTGCAGCCATGCCTTGATTTTCCAAAAATCCTGCTAAGCTATGGACATGTCTGCCGCACCTTTATCATCTGGGCAGCCCTCGGGAAAGTATGCAAATCCTCCGGCAGAGGAACTCCATCTGCTGAAAGAGGACTTTGTCCATCCCGAACTGCTTGAGGATGCGGAACCCCTTGAGGAGAACGAACGTCGGGCAGGTCGCAATCAAAGCGCCATGGACCTCTATCTAAAAGACCCGGCGTTGCGGCGGCCGTTGTTGGATAATGAAAAGCAGCGGACGCTTTTTGCGAGACTCTCAGAAGCGCGAACAACCTATTCGCAGGAGATCACCGGGCATCCTGTGGTGCTGGTATATCTCCACAGTCTGTACGAGCGAATCAGCCGAGATGAAATTACGGCGGAGCACTTTTCTTTTTATGCGAAAAGAGAAGCGGAGGAAGTGGAACAGATGTGCCAGTTGCGTTTCCTTGCCTTCCTGGAGCGGTCCAGCGATTTTCGCATGCTCTACCAAGAGGCTCTTGAAATCGTCACTTCCATCCAGGATGCAACCGCTGCCAGGACCGGCCATGCCAATGAATGGCACGCTCGTTACCGTGGAGTGCTGGCCAGGAGTTCAGAGTTTGTAGGAGACCTCGCCCTCGTGCGGGGCCATTTTGAAGCCCTTAGCGAGTTGGTGAAGCACCACGTTGCCAGCCTTAGAGCCGGAGAGAACGCTTTTGTGCAGGACTCCATTGGGGCGTTAGACCCGAGTCTCGGCCTATCCAGTGATGATTTGGAAGCGCGCGCACTCAGGATTCGACGGGCCGAACAGGACATAGAGCGGTATCGAACCCATGCTATCGAGAACGGGCTGCGATTTGTGATTCATGTGGCGGCGCGCTACCAGAACCAAGGAATGGATTTGCTGGATCTTATCCAGGAAGGAAACCTGGGGCTGATGCGGGCGGTGGATCGCTTTGACCATCGACGTGGAGCTTCTTTTCCGACGTTTGCTATCTTCTGGATTCGCAAAGGCATTGAGGAAGGACTGCGGGACAAGGGGCGGATCATCCGCTTGCCTAGTGATCGCCACTATCTGGTGGGCAAAATCAAAAAGATGACTGCGCATCTCACCCAGGTGTTAAGGCGTGAGCCGAGCGCGGAAGAGTTGGCGAAAGAATTGCATGTTTCCCCAAAGTTGGTGGAGAGGCTTCTGACGCTGGCGAAGCCGCCGATCTCTTTGCATAGCCCTTTGTTGAGCGAAGACGAAGGGCGGGAAAACGAATTGGCTGACATCCTTGCGGATCCCGAAGCGCGATTGCCGTCGGACCTGGTGGATCGCCGTTATCTGGCCAAGGTGCTCCCTGAGATGCTGCGCGCATTGCCTCAGGATTTGAGAGAAACGCTGGAGATGCGTTTTGGGCTGAACGGAAAAGAGGAGCTCACTTTGAAAGAGATCGGGGCGATTATCGGACACGCCAAACAAGCGATTCACGTTCGTCAACTTCAGGCGCTCAAGAAATTGCGGCATGCAGCGAAAATCAAGCTCCTGCAGGGTTTGGAAGAGCTTTAGAGTTTGCCTTGCAGAAGGCATTCGAGAGAGTGATCACAACTCTTTGCCGATGGGCGATTGGCTCGGCAGCAGAAATGTTTTAATCAATTCACCTTCACCACAAACAATCATTTCTGGAAACCGCTTAAACCATTTGCTGGCCGGCACTTCAGGCCTTGTATCAAGCCAAGCAACCAGCAAAACAAGTTGTTTTCCTGAAATCTGCCTCTGCTGGATACGGTCAAGAAGGTGGACAAACAACGCACGGGGCAAGTTCCTGCGTAAAATTTTCGGCATGGTTCACTCCCCGTAAAATCCATTGGTTAAAGCGGACTTGAGGCGAACAATGGTAGCAGGATCACTGGCATTTGCTAACTCTTCAGCTAACCTCCCTAATTCTTCGGGAGTCAGGGCACGACGACGAGCCAAATCCAAAGCGAATTGAATCACCATGGCCTGTTCATTGGGAGGCAGGAGTTTGATCTCATCAATGACTTTGGCTGCTGTCATAAAAAAAATCTATCTTAACCAGACTTTCGCGGCAAGGGTCTGTTGAACGCTTGAAAAACGCACCTCGGCTCCGGGCGGGTGAACATGGTTGAAGCATTGAGACAATTCCGTGGACTTGTGATAGCTGCTTTGCCAGATTTCTCGTATGACCACCAGTTCCCAGCGTCCTCCATCGCAGCCTGAGGACGAACGCCTGCTTCAGCAATTGGGTTACAAGCAGGAACTGGCGAGGAGGATGAGCGGGTTTTCAAACTTTGCGATCTCGCTCTCGATTATTTGCATCCTGGCTGGCGGGATCACTTCCTTCCATGTTGGATTGTGCAGCGTGGGGGGAGCCAGCATTGCGCTTGGCTGGCCGTTAGCCTGTCTCTTTTCATTGGTGGTGGCAATGGCCATGGGCCAGATTGCTTCCGCCTTTCCCACCGCTGGCGGCTTGTACCACTGGGGCAGCATCCTGGGCGGGAGAGGCTGCGGATGGGTGACAGCCTGGTTCAACCTAACGGGGCTGATCACCGTGCTGGCAGCGATCAATGCGGGCACCTACGATTTTGCGATTGCCGCGTTTGGCCTCACCCCGCCTGAATCGTCGGCCACCTTGTTGAGAACCGTGGTTGTGGTAGGGATGACGCTTTCACAAGGGATGTTCAACCACTACGGGATTCGTTTAACGACGAGACTCACCGATCTAAGTGGTTATCTAATCCTAGGGGTGGCTTCCGCGCTCACAATCGCTTTAATCCTGGCCACGAAGCACTTTGATTGGGCTCGCCTTTGGACTTTCGAAAATTTTAGCGGCCTGCCGGAGACCGGGCCGGTGTTTCCAAAGCAAACCAATCTCCTCTGGTTATTTGCCCTGGGGTTGCTGCTGCCAGCATACACAATCACAGGGTTCGATGCCTCCGCTCATACATCCGAGGAGACGATCGATGCAGCTCGAAACGTTCCTAAAGGCATTGTCCGATCGGTCTGGGTTTCGGGGCTTTTCGGCTGGGTTATGATTTGCGCGATCCTGCTGGCTTTGCCGACTGTGCGTCAAGGCGTGGAGCATGGTTCTGATGTGGTCCACTGGCTGATCAAATCTGTTTTGCCCTCCTGGGCTGCGTGGACTCTGCTCGGCGGGATTGTGATCTGCCAGTACCTCTGCGGGTTGGCAGCCTTAACATCTTGTTCACGGATGGCGTTTGCTTTTGCAAGAGATGGTGGATTGCCTTTTTCGAAGCAACTTCGAGTCGTGAACCCGCATTCTAAGTCCCCTTCGGCAGCGGTTTGGGTTTCGGCCGTGAGTTCCGCGATTTTCACTATCCTGGTTCCCTACACGACCATTGCGGCTATCTGCACGGTGCTCCTTTACATTTCTTATGTGCTGCCGGTTGCGGCCGGGTTCTTCGCGATTGGCCGATCCTGGAAACGCATAGGACCCTGGCATCTTGGTCGATGGTATCGCCCGCTGGCCGCTGTTGCTGTAATGGGTTGCCTGTTCTTAATCGTGATTGGAATGCAACCTCCGAACCAGCAGGCGGTGTGGATCGTGGGAGGAGTAATCGTATTGATGGTGGTCGTATGGTTCGGACTCGAACGGAAACGGTTCAAAGGTCCACCCCAGCAAGCGAAATAATTCCGCAGTCTGATCGTTTCGAGCCTCTGAGCCGGACATCGCTCACACAGCCAGATCGTTTCCTCCTAATCGAACCACTCAGGATTGGCACAGGCACGGAAAAGACCTTAAAACGGCTCTGATCGCGTTCGGCCGCCGTACACCGCGCTAAAGCGAAAGCGCCGGCGTTAATGAGATGTTGGCGGAATTCGAGTGTTCCAGCGTGATGCGGTTCGATTTAGAAAGCAAAAAAAGACCGATGCTGAACAAGGTTTGGCGAGCGGTTTAAACCAGGATTCCTAATCTGGTATTGCAATGAAAAGGAACTGGCGAGCGAAGGTAGAGGGAGCAGAACGAAGAGGACTTAAGAATCGACCTGTCTCCTCCGCGAGGGCAAACCCGCACAGCTCAAAACATGGAGATTCGTTTATGAAAAAATATATGCTTCCAAGGACCGGCTTTGCCGCCGTTCTGGGATTACTCCTGTTAGGCCAGCCGAGCGTTAAGGCTGATCTGTTCGTTCTCTCTACCTCCGAACCTGCCGGACATGGAGAAGTGTTCCGCCTGGATGAACGGTCAGGCAAGGTGCTAAACCGGTGGACTGTAGGCACTGAAAGTGTGCATGGGATAGCTGTCTCTTTGCTGGGGGACGTTTACGTCGCGGGCGATACCCTGGGGATGGGTGAGATGGTGCGATTCAAGGCGACGGGCGAGCAACTCGGTGGATTTAGCAGCAAAGAATTCACCGCTCCCGCCGCCATGGCTCGGGGATTGGATGGGAATTTGTATTCATTAAGTGCCTTACCGACTGGGGCCGGTACATTCGGTCAAGTGGTCCGATTCGATCATTCCGGCAAATTCATGAACGTATTTGTGCCTGCCCGAAATGATACCGGCCGACAATTTGTAGACCTCGCCTTCCGGGGAGAGGATTCCCTGTTCGTGGTCGATTATAAACGCGGAGTGCTTCGCTTCGACGGGCAATCAGGGGAATTCAAGGGCGTATTTGTTCCAACTGGTGATGACTTGGTGACGCCCACAGGAATCGCCGTAGGGCTGGATGGGAACCTCTACGTGAGCAGCCGCGATGCGAACGTGGTAATAAAATTCGACGGGAAGAACGGGAGCTATTTGGATACGTTTGTTTCTCCCGGCAGCCAGGCACTCAATGGTCCCATGGGTCTGGCCTTTGGCAGCGACGGCAACCTGTATGTGACGAGTTGCTATGACAATCGCCTCGTCCGTTTTAATGGCAAGACTGGAGACTTTGCCGGAGTTGTCGCTTCCGAGGACCAAGGCCTTCATTTTCCAACCAGGGTGACGACGGGGAGCGTTCCGTTCCTGATGGCCGCTCCTCATCACCCATAAAAGAAAGGAGTAATAAAAGACAATGACAGGCTCGGCTGTTGCCGAGCCCTTTAGCGTACATGCCTCTCACGAGTTCACGAGGGCTCGCTCCGGGACTCAGACGCCCGCTGGCCGAGATTGCCGTAGCGGTGGTAATCAATACTGATGCTTTGCTCCTGCACGTACCAAAGCATTTCGAGGCGGCCTTCGGAGCTTACAGGCACACTGACAGCACAGATGCCAGACTCAGCGGAGGCTTTCAAAATCTCGAGCGGGACCCGCTTTGGGTCGGCGTAGCGCACGCGGTCTGTTTGACGGTCTCGCATCGCTTGTGCGAGTTCCTCGTCCGATTCATGGACGAACTCAATGCGTCCGGCCCAAGGTTGGGTGAGCGATTCAAGCAGTTGAAGCGCAGGAGAGGAGAAATTTGGCGGCACGCTCATAGTAATGCGGCAGCCTGCGGCGTGAGCAGCGCAAACCCGTGCAAACAGATCAAATGATGAGTCCTCCGGATGCACGCGCACCCGAATTTCGGGGAAGGGGAGATAACGGCGGAAATTATCCTGGCCGACCAATTGGAAATGGTCGTGCTTAACGCTGAACTCGTTGAGTTGACTTTGCGCATAGCTGGTTGCCGCAGTAACGATTTTTTCAGCTTCAAGCTTTGTCAGTTCGCTTTCTGCGGCACTCGCTCGGAGCCCCAAGCCAAGCTCTTTGAGGATTGGATTCATGGAGAGCTCACTTGCTGATGGCTGAGCTGCGTCCTCGAAATTCATGAATTGCGCCACGTAGTTCGAGCTTCCTGTCTTCATACCTGGACCAAACACTGACTTTCCAAATCCACCGAATGGCTGGCGGAGCACCACTGCCCCAGTGGTGACGCGATTCAGATAAAGGTTACCAGCGCGCAGGTGTTCCAGCCAGTAATCCCACTCTCGTTCGTCGAGACTCTCCAGTCCGCTGGTGAGGCCATAGCCAGTCTGATGCACAAGGGCCACAGCCTCTCGCAAGCTCTGGAACCGCATGACGCCCAGAACAGGGCCGAAGAACTCCGTGAGGTGCGTGTAGCTGCCGGGCTGGACACCGTATTTGACTCCAGGAGACCAGAGGTTTGGATTGCCATCCACGTGACGAGGGATGACGGCCCACTCCTCGCCTGGCTCAAGAACTTTCAGAGCATTCTCTAAATCGCCGGTCGGTGGGCGAATCAGCGGTCCCATCTTCGTTTCCAGCTCCCAGGCTGAACCAACTTTCATGCTTTGAACGGCGTCGCAGAGGGTTTGGCGGAAATGCGGGTCGTCATACACCTCTGCCTCCAGCAAGAGCAGGGAAGTGGCGGAACATTTTTGACCGCTATGGCTAAAAGCAGAATGGAGCACGTGCTTGATAGCCTGATCACGGTCCGATAAAGCGGTCACGATGGTGGCATTTTTGCCGCCGGTTTCGGCAAACAAGCACAATCGCGGATTGTCGTGCAGCATAGTCTGTGCTGTTGCGGTGCCGCCGGTGAGAATGACAGCATCCACCTCGGGGTGATTGACGAGTTTGCGACCTTCCTGGCCTCCGGAGCAGGGGAGAAACTGGAGGGCTTGTTTGGGGACGCCTGCCCGCCAGAAGCATTGGCAGAGTTCCCATGCTATCAGCACCGTGTCCGAAGCGGGCTTCAGGATGACAGTGTTGCCAGCCGCCAGCGCAGCGGCCACCCCGCCGCAGGGGATGGCGATGGGGAAATTCCATGGAGGAACAACGACAACGACACCCTTTGGACTCGCCTTGAGAGTGGGCATCTCGCGCCACCAGCGGGCGGTGTCGCGGTAGAATTCGAGGAAATCCACCGCCTCGGAAACCTCAGGGTCCGATTCGGACAGTGTCTTTCCGCCATTGGCGAGGGCTGCCCCCACCAGGTCGGCGCGTGCCTTGCGGATTTCCAGCGCAACCCGTCCGAGAATCTTGAACTGCTCGTGAAACGGCAGGTCGCGCCAGCCGGATGGGTCTGCTGAGGCACACTCAACCGCGCGGTGAATGTCTGACTCTGTCGCTCGACTGTACCGGCCAACGACCATCCCAGGCCTCGACGGGTCCAGGCAATCATTGATTGCGCGCTGGTCGAAAATTTCCTCACCGGCTACAACGAGTGGAATTTGCGGGGCATTCTCATCAGAGAGAGGCTCCCATTTTGCAATGATTTGCTGAGCCCATTCACCATTCTGAGGGAGAGCAAAATCCGTATCGGGCTCGTTCATGAAATGCTGCCAGCCGCGATGGATCGCCGGCGAAGTCTCAGGAGGAGCCTGGCGACGGTCCTGGGTGCGGCGCGGTGCGACACCCCCGTCCTGAACCCGTGCAAGTGCCTCGAGAAACCCTTTCTCCAACTGGTCCCATTCAGGGCTGGGCACCTTGAGTTTGAAAGCATGGCGCAGGAAATTTTCGGGACCGGTGTTTTCGTCCAGCCGGCGAATTAGGTAGCCGATGGCATTGATAAAATCCTCCTTCTTGCAAGCGGGAGCGTAGAGAAGCAGGTTCTTCGATAATTCGTAGAGCGCTCGCCGCTGGTGATTGGCCATGCCTTCCAGCATCTCGAACTGCACCTGGCCCAAGGCCCCTTGCTCCAGTGCCAGGACAAGCCCGTAAGCCAGGTCGAACAGGTTGTGCGAGGCTAGCCCGATATCGATCGCCGCGAGACTTTCCGGTTTCAGCAACTGATGAAGCATTCGCCGGTAATTCGCGTCGGTTTCGAGCTTCTTTTTGTAAGGAGCCTGCGGCCAGCCTCGGATAGATGCTTCCACCCGCTCCATCTCCATGTTGGCGCCTTTGACCAGGCGGATAGTCACACGGCTGCCGCCACGAACCACGCGCCCCTGCGCCCATTGCTGGATTCGCAATAACGTTTCGAAGCT
>JAQGOV010000711.1 GCA_028293425.1 Verrucomicrobiales bacterium | reverse complement strand
CCTGGCCCGGTGGCGCCAATCGCGTTCAGGTCGACTGGTACGACGGCACCGTCTGGCACCTTGGCACCTCGAAGACGACGATCGCTCTTCCGACGGGCATCGACCCGGCCATGATCTTCGGCCTTCGCTTCATCTTCACGAAGTCGGCGGGCACGGTCGCAGCGGGCTCGGCGGGCACCATCAACATTGCGACGGCACTGCGGAGCAACGTCACCTCGATCCCGGCCACGACGACCGTTCACAACATCGTGTCCGACTTCGTGACGCTCGCGGGCGTGAGCACGGTGCCGACGAACGCCACGGCCGACCTCGTGATCAACCGGGTGACGATCAGCCCGCTGGCCAACAAGTCCTATGCCGACGCAAACCCGGTCGGCGGACTGACGACCGACGAGGTCACGGTCGGGGGAGCCAACAAGGGCGACTACACGCTGAACAAGATGGTCCTGACCGAGCCGGCCACGGGCGATCCCACCCTCGCAGACCAGGGCCTCGGTTTCACAGCTTGGGACGATTCGGCCAACGAGTGGCCGGTTGGCGCGACCAGCGAGAGCGTCGAGTATCTGTACGCCGGCGCGGGCGGCGTCTTCGCGCCGCCGGCGACGGTCAGTCACACGACCGGGGCATTCCCGCCGACCCCCCTGCCGGATCCCGCGCAGACTGTCGTCGGATTCCGCGTCACCTACACCGGCGCGATGCTGCCGAACCAGTACGCGAACCTGCACTTCGTTGTGACGACACCGGCCGTTACCGTCGACACCACGGTGATCAACACGATCGCGTACGACGTCACGACCATCGACGACCAGACCGCAGAGTCGCTCGCCTCGGCGCCGCTCAACCTGCGCACCGCGCGAATCAACACGTCGGTGTCGAAGACCGCGACGCCGGGCAGCATCTACTCCGTCACCGGCGCATCCACTCTGATTTCTCTCCCCGCACAGATCGATCCGAAGCCGACGCTGGGTACCGATCACGGCGGTTCGACGGTCGGCTCGGACAGCCTCACGGTGCAGGACACCGCAGACCCAACGACCGACGCGTTCTGGGACAACTTCAATCCGAGCGCTATCGTCGCGACCTCCGTCCCCACCGGCGTCACCCTCACCGTCAATGCCTGGGATTCGTTGACGCACACCTGGGCGCCGCTCGACCCCGCGACCACAGACGTCGTCGGACCGAAGTCCCTGACCTACGTCCTGACGTCGTCCGAGCGGGCCAACGCCGACGGTCTGCAGTTCGTATACGAGCCGGTCTCGGGGACGCTGCCTCCGGGCTTCGCGGTGCAGCCGAACATCAAGGCGGTCCTGCGCGCCGCGCTCCGTTCCGATCCGGCCGCGGCGCCGAACTCGACGGCTGGCATCGTGACGATCCCGAACACTGTGCTCTCGATTGCGACGAGCGGAGGAGCATCCAACTCACCCGTTCAGGCCAGCAGCCTCGCTAACATCCAGCTGCTCCCGATCCCGCCGGGGGGCCCCGGCATCGTGTCGAAGAACTGGATTCCGGACCCGACGACGGGACTCAAGATCGTGGATGCGCGCTCGGGCGAGCAGCGCACGGCGGTCATCCACTGGGGCACCGGATCACAGGAATTCGACTCCGTGGTCATCTCGGACACGGCGGGCGACCCAAGCCTCGCTGCGGTCGCGGACAGCGTCTACGACGCGTTCGACCTCGCCAGCATTCCGGCTATCACTTCGGCTATGGACCCGGCCCTCACCTACGACAAGATCTCGTCCGTTCAGCTCTACATCCCGGGCACGGGTTGGACGAATACGGCGACGAACCCGTGCGCGGGTAACGCCTGCGATGGCGCATTCCCGGGCTATACCCTCACCGCGACCGAGCGCGCAAACGCCACCGGAGTTCAGTTCATCTACGTCGAGAGCCCGACCCGCGCGACGCGCTTCCCCACCAACCCGCTCGCTCCGGCGGTGGGCTCCGGTGTTGCTGCGACGACCGACGAGTCGCGATCAATCGACCTGGTCTTCCAGCTGCGCGACACCAAGCGCTCGGACGGCACGCCCGTGCTCGGCACCACCGCCGGCACCATCTACAACGACACCGCGGCGGGCCTCGTCCTGAACTCGGCCAGGGTGGATGGCCGCGACAGCTCGAACACGGTCGTCTACTCGGGCACCGCCTCCGACGCCATCCAGATTATGGATCGTCCGATCGACGTCACGGCCACCAAAAGCTGGACGGACGGACCGCTCGGCGTCCCGCCTGTTGGCACACCGCAGGCCTTCTACCCGACCGCGCACCTCGACATCTCGGGCAAGAACGTCTCGATTTCTGCGGTCGACGAGCTCTCCCTGGCGGAGCCGACCGAGGGCGATCATCCCTTCGACTACGTGAACATCACGAAGATCAACTCGATCAGCTTCCCGCTCGGCGCGATCCAGGCGAACAGCACGGTTCAGATCTCGCAGGACAACGGCCCGACGCTCAGCTACACGGTTGCTCAGGCGCTCGCCCTAACGGCGACCGACCTCACGCACGCCACCGGAATCGTCGTGTCGCACTTCGGCCGAATTCCGACCAACGCGAACACGGATGTCCAACTCGACACCCAGCTTCGGGCAACGATTCGCGGAACGTCGAACCCGGTGCTCACCGCGCCGGCGACGACCCTGACGATCCACAACACGACGACCGCCAGCATCACCGACCCTGAGGTGATCACGCCGGCGAGCCACACCACGTCCGCGGACCAGACCGCGACCATGGACATCGACGCCTACGACTACGGCGTCGCGGCGACCAAGGTCATCGTCGCGGACACCACATCGGGCGCCACCCCGGCCATCCAGTACGACGGCAACTCGAAGAACGCGACCATCAAGCTCAGCGGGCAGCCGACCGGCAACGTGCCGACCACCCGGATGACGATCGACGACTCCTCCGCCACACTCTGGAACGCGTACAACTTCAACGGATTCGGCGCCCTCACCTTCGCCACCCCGATTAACCGGGTCGAGGTGGACGCGCTCGTCGGGATCACCTACGACACCTCGACAGGCATCACGCCCCTGTGCAACGGGCTCACCGACCTGACGGCGTGCTGGTACAACGGCACCGCCCAGGCGACACTGCAGCTCCCCGCGTCGCTGCCCTCCGGCACGGTCAATGCCGACATCCGCGGACTTCGTTTCATCTTCACGAAGAGCGACTACTCGAACTGGCAGCGTCCACACAACCCGCTGCAGAACGTGTCATTCGTCGCGACCCGTCGCACCACTCTCGTGGCGCCCTCCGGCGCGCCCGTCGATGACAACCTCTACACGCACTCGACCCCTGCTCCAGGTGAGTCGACGATCGGGGTCTTCACGAACACCGCGACGGTCACCGTTGCGGCAGCGACTGACGCCGCCGACACGAACCCGCTCTGGACTGCGAGCGAGGACGTCACCGCCCGGATCAGCTACGAGCACCTGCCGGCCGATGTGCAGATCACGAAAATTCCGGCGGGCGACTGGCCCCTCGGCTCAGACATCCCGTACGCGATCGCCGTCACCAACACCGGCTCAGGGCACGACAAGCCGCTCACGGGCGTCGTCGTCACCGACACGCTGCCGGGCACGCCCGCCGACGGCCCCGACCTCGTTCTGCCGATCGATCCGGACACGTCCGATCCGTTGACCCTCGCGCAGGCCGGCCAGGCGTTCAGCTACACACTGCAGACCGGCACCACCACGCTCACTCTCGGTAGCACCGACGTCATCGCGGTCTTGT
>JAQGOV010000263.1 GCA_028293425.1 Verrucomicrobiales bacterium | reverse complement strand
ACGGTTCTCAGCGATTTGGGCGGGGTTGGTCGTCATGGTATCTCAATATTCTGCTTTGCAACCAGCCGCCCTGTGCTTTGAAACGCAGGCAAAAGAAGGCCTGAGGAGTGGCCGGCCAGGTCGGGATAATACGAATGAGGGGGAAGGCAATGGCTCCGCATGTTCGCGACGAGCAGTGAAAGTTTTTTGTTGGATTTTCACTTCTACTGAGTCTGAGTAGTAACACTATGAACGAGGGCCAGGAAATACCGGGAAGTGGCAGTCGAGGCATGAAGGAGGCGGTCCATGATTTGAGGGCAGGGCGACGGTTTTCCCGGATGGTGCGGGCGGGATGGCTGCGTGGGATTGGCCGGGCCATGGTGCGAATTGGATTTACCTTGGCGGTTGCAGGCTTATTGACCATGCCTCAGCACGCGGCGGAGCCGGCTGAGACCCGGCCTGCTGGAGCGTTGGCTGCGTCTTCGGAGCCGTTTTATCCCGTCCCACTGGCAGGTTTTTACCAGCGATTGCTCGGGAGTTACACAGCGCGGGAGGCCTGGGGAGCGGTGCCGCGCGGCTTGCATAAGTTCGATGGAGTGCCATTCCTGCTGGAGGGCAAAATCGAGATGAATGGCATGGGGGCATCTCGCGACAACAATTTCATGGCCGCACGAGTCGGGGAGATTCCGGTGAATCGTCGCGCGGTGCGCCTGCACTTGATTGCCGGAGCCGGCTACAAGGACCCGGATGACACGCCCATTGCCGAGATACGCCTGAATTATAAGAGCGGCCAGATGCGTCATATTGTGATCAAGTATGGCGAGCATGTTCGGAACTGGCACGTGGAGGGGGATGAAAAGCGCACTGACTTGCTGGACCCGAGGGCGCATATTATTTGGAACGGGATTAACGGGGCTACAGGCAAGCCGTTACGGCTGTTCAAGAACACTTTTGACAATCCTTTACCCCAGCAGGAAATCAAAAGCCTGCAGGTGCTGTCGATGTTCGGGAAGGCCTTTTTCGCGTTGTGTGCCATCACTTTGGAGGAAGGTGGTGGCAACGCTCCAGGGCAGGCGCCTGGGCTTGATGAACCTGATGACACGCCCTACCGGCGGGAGTCGCTCGTTCGCGTGTTGGATGCCGATACCGGGCTGGCTATTTCGAATGCGGTTCTGGTTCTCATCGTGACGGAGGATGACAAAATTTATAAGTTTGGCCGCTACCAGAGTGATCGCCTTGGGTAAATTCTCCTGGATTATCCGCCCGGCAAGTTTTCTGAAATTCAATTCGATTTGTTGGCCCCGCAATACCTCCCGCTCCGAGACATTCAGAGCAACCCGGAAGGCCTGCTGCCTGCCGAGCTACGGCTCCGTCCCAAGCGGGCAGTTTTGCCGTCGGTGCCGGGGGCGGTGCTAAAGCCGGGCCAAGCAGGCGATTCGAGTTTTCCCGATGTGCTTCGAGGTGCTGGGTCATCTCTGAAAAAGTGAAATGTGAGGGCGCAGCCAAAGGGAGCCCGGGAGCGAGCGAACCTTCACCTGCGCAACTTCAAGGAAATAGCCATTCCGGGCTCGCATGGATACGCTTTGGTTGAAGCATTGAGGAACCCGGCAAGACGCGCGGGTCTGGGTCTACGTCACCCGAGCGCGGCTCGGGTGAAGGAAAGTTTTTAACCACGGATCACGGATGGGCACGGATATTTCCGCGCTCGACTGGTGCGGCTTTAGGTTTTCAGTATCCGTATGATATTCTTTTGGATGGTTCCAGGGTGTACTGGTGACCGGCCATGGCTTGCTCCGCTCCGATTCCTTATCTGGCCCACTTCTCATTCGGAGCGGATCAGGAAACCACGCTGGCGGGTTGTTTTTACTGACCTTCGATTAGCCTGTAGCCAACGCCGGGTTCGGTGATGAACAACCTGGGTTCGGAGGGGTTTTGCTCGAGTTTTTCGCGGAGGTGTTTCATGTAGACCCTGAGGTAATGACTTTGATTGGTGCTGTTTGGACCCCAAACCTCGCGCAGGATGAGGTTGTGGGTGAGGACTTTTCCAGCATGGGTAACGAAGAGGCGCAAAAGGGAGTACTCTGTGGGCGTGAGTCTAACTTCATGACCGTGAGCGCGCACCGTGCGTTTAATGAGATCCACCTGGAGGGAGCCCGTCACAAAAGTGGATTGCTCTGGCCGCGGCTGGGCGTGCCGAGCAGCGACGCGAAGGCGGGCGAGGAGTTCCGCTGTTCCAAAAGGTTTCGTCACGTAATCGTCGGCCCCATTGTCGAGAGCGGACACCTTGTCTTCCTCCCTTTCGCGGACGGAGAGGATAATGATGGGGACCTTCGACCACTCCCGAAGGCGTTTGAGGACTGAGAGGCCAGGCATATCGGGCAGGCCGAGATCCAGCAGAATGATTTCCGGCCTCCGTGAAGCGGCTTCGGCAAGTCCATTATTGCCATTGGCCGCTTCAAAAACCCGGTAGTGAGCGGATTCCAACGCTAGACGCAACAAGCGACGAATTTGAGGTTCATCATCAATGACGAGAACGGCCGGGTTTTGCAATTCGCTCATTTGTCCTCTGGCAACTCGGGTTGGGGTTCCACAGGCAGAAAGATGGAGAAAAGCGCTCCGCCGGATTCGCGATTGGCTGCATGGACCCGTCCACCCTGCGCCTCGGTGAAACCCTTTACAATGGACAGGCCAACGCCGGTACCGCCCGCCGGGGTGCCGGGAACGCGATAGAATTTTTCGAAGATGCGCTCGAGGTCCCGCTCGGGCAGGCCAGGGCCGTTGTCGGCCACCCGAATGGCAAGTTCGTTTTCGAGTTGAATGGCCTCGATGACAATGTTGCTGCCTGGCGGAGTATAGGCCGCGGCATTCAGGAGCAGGTTCGAGAGGACTTGTTCCATCAGCACAAAATCCATGCGCACGAGCGGGAGCCGAGGAGCGACTTTGAGCTGGACTTTATGAGAGGACATTTCGTGTTCCAAACGCTGCACGGCAACGTTGATCAGGTCCCCGACGTCCTGCCAGTCCAGTTTTGGTTTCAAGTGTCCCGCTTCAACCCTGGCGATATCAAGCAGATTCCTGACGAGGCGATTCAATCTTTGGACAGCCCATTCTATTTCATCCAAAAGGAGGTCCTTGGAATGGTCCGGACTGGATTTGATTGCATTGACGGCGGAAGCAATGGCGGAAATCGGGGTCCGCATTTCATGGGAGACCGAATCAAGCAGGGTTTTGCCAACGCGCTCCGATTCGGCTGCCAAGCGGGAACGCTCGGAAGTTTCCTGGAGCCTGTGCCGGTCAATGACGAGGGCAGCCTGCCGGGCAAACGCTTCCAGCAGATTGCGCTGATCCAGGGTTTGGGGCTCAAGTTCCTGAAGTTTGACGGAAAGGACGCCAAGGGTTTCGGCCGTAGTGGCAATGGGCAGGTGCAGAGCTTCCGAGGAAGGGAGGTTGTCGGTGAAGCGACCGGCTGCCTTGCCGTGATGAAAAACCCAGGCTGCGACGCTGTATTCCTTTTCCGTGAGGATGAGGCTGCTGGATGGGTGTGCATTGGGTGCAAGGTGTCCCCGAGCATCCGCGAACACAACAGAAGCATCGGCTTTGAAGACCTCCTGAATATGGGCGATGAGCCTTTTTGTGATCTCCTCCAGCCCATGAGCGTCCACAAACTCCCTGGTGAGGAGATAAAGGGCGGTGGCCCGGCTTTCGCGGCGGCGTTCGGCCTGCTCTTGGGTGCGGAGGCGCGAAACCAGTTGTCCAATCACAGCCGCGACCACGAAATACATGGCCAACATCATGGCGTCCTCAAGGCTTTTAACGCGGAAGGTGAACCGGGGAGGAAGAAAGAAGTAATTCCAAATGAGGGCGCTTGCCGTGGCGGCGAAGAGGACCGGCCCGCGGCCCAGAAAAAGCGCGAGAATGACCACGGCAAAGAGAAAATTCAGAGCCAAAGCGCGATAGCCGATCAGGGAATTGACCAAGTAGTTGAGTAGGGCAACCGAAGCAACAACAGCGAAAGCAAAGGCGTATTGAGTCCAGCAGGTTTTTGCAGGAACAGTGCGGGATGAGAGAGCCCCGGGCTCCACGAGTTTTTGCCCGCGCACAATGTGGACGTCGATGTTTCCACTTTCCCCAACGATCCGGTTCAGAAACGAGCGGGCATGAAAGTAATCTTTGAGGCCGGATTGAACTGGTTTACCCACGATAATCTGAGTGACGTTGTGCTGCCTTGCGAGGCGCAAGATGCCATGGATAATGTCATTGTCCGCGGTGGTAATGACCTCGGCGCCGAGTTCGCCAGCCACGGCAAGGTTGCGGGTAAGCCGGGTCTGAGCTTCGGGGGTGAGAGAATAGGGCTGCTCAACGTAAACTGCTAGCCATGGGCAATCGAGGCTATCGGCCAGGCGACGGGTCCAGCGAATGAGCTGGCTGGAAAGAGGACTGGCGCTCACGGCAACAAGGAGGCGGTGACCGGTTTTCCAAGGCCCTGGAATCTGCATTATCTGCATGTAATCCCGCACATCCTGACCGACGCGCTCCGCGGCAAGTCTGAGCGCCATTTCGCGCAAGGCGGTCAGATTGCCCGCACGGAAAAAGTTTATCATGGCAGTGACGGCCCGCTCCGGGACATAAACTTTTCCTTCGTCCAGCCGCTTGAGCAGGTCCTCCGGGGAAATGTCGATGAGCTCAATTTCCGCGCTATCCAGAACGCTGTCAGGGACTGTCTCGCGCATGTGAGAACCAGTGATTTGCTCTACGGTGTCGGCGCGGCTTTCAACATGCTGAACGTTGAGAGTGGTGTAAACGTCAATGCCCGCCTCGAGCAGTTCGAGTACATCCTGGTAACGCTTGGGGTGGCGGGAGCCTGGGACGTTGGCATGGGCAAGTTCGTCGACCAGGATCAGGCGTGGATGACGGGCGAGGGCTGCGTCCAAATCGAATTCCTCAACATTGATCTCGCGGTAGCGCAAGAGTTTCCTGGGGAGGAGCGGTAATTGCGAGGCTAAGGCCTGGGTATCACCGCGGCCATGGGTTTCCACGTAGCCCAGGAGAACGTCAGAGCCTTCCTTTTTCTGGCGGATAGCCGCTTCCAACATGGCGTAAGTTTTGCCCACGCCTGCCGCCATCCCGAAAAAAACCTTCAGCCTACCGCGCTTTTGCGTCGCCTGCTCCTTCTGGATGGCCGCAAGGAGCGCATCCGGATCTGGACGTTTCTCTTCGGTCACAACATTATCTTACCGCGTCCAACGACAGATTCAGCTCTAAAACATTTACTCCAGGTTCGCCGAAAATGCAGAGGTCGCGAGGAGCGGTGTGCTTTTGAATCAAATCGAGGATCTTGCCTGGATCAATCTTGCGAGCGCTTGCGACCCTCTCCGCCTGCATCCTGGCGTTGTCCGCACTGATATGAGGGTCCAAGCCGCTGCCCGAAGCGGTCACCGCATCCGCAGGCACCGCGTCGGTATTTTTCAATCCATTTTCCCGACGGTAAGACTCGATTCTCACCTTGAGAGCATCACGCAGCTTTTGCGAGGTTGGGCCCCAATTGCTGCCCCCGGAGCTTGTGGCGTCATAGCCATTGGCCCCGGCCGCGGAGGGGCGCGGATGGAAAAAAGCCGGCCCGGTAAAATTCTGAGCGAGCAAACGTGAGCCGCGGACGGTGCCTGAGGAGTCCACGATGAGGCTGCCATTGGCTTTGTGATGAAACAAGACCTGCCCCAAACCGTAAACGACCAGCGGATAAAAGCCACAGCACACCAAGGCAAGAATGATGGTGACGACAAATCCCGTTCGCAGAACTATGAGGAGATCTTTCATACGAGGCGCAGAGCTGAGACGATGAGGTCAATTAGTTTGATGCCGATGAAAGGGAGGATGATGCCGCCAAGGCCGTAGACCAGGATATTCCGCTGCAGCATGGCGAGCGCGCCGATGGGCCGATACTTCACGCCTCGAAGGGCGAGGGGAATCAGCGCAATAATAATCAAGGCGTTGAAAATGACCGCACTGAGGATGGCAGATTGCGGGCTGTGCAGGCGCATCACGTTAAGGGGGGAGATGACTGGAAAGGTGCCGACCAGCATGGCTGGGATAATGGCGAAATATTTGGCCACGTCGTTGGCAATGCTGAAGGTGGTGAGCGAGCCTCGGGTTATGAGCAATTGTTTCCCAATTTCGATCACTTCCATGAGCTTGGTGGGATTGCTGTCCAAGTCGACCATGTTGCCAGCTTCCTTGGCAGCCTGGGTGCCCGTGTTCATGGCGACTCCAACATCGGCCTGTGCCAGCGCGGGTGCGTCGTTGGTGCCGTCCCCGATCATGGCCACGAGCCGTCCGCCTTCCTGTTCCTTGCGGATAAGGGCAAGCTTATCCTCTGGCTTGGCTTCGGCCAGGAAATCATCCACCCCGGCTTCCACCGCAATGGCAGCGGCGGTCAGCTTGTTATCCCCCGTGATCATGATGGTTTTGATGCCCATTTTACGCAGTTCGGCAAATCGCTCCCGGATGCCGCCTTTAACAACATCCTTCAGGTGAATAACCCCGAGCAGCTTCTGTTCGGTGGCCACGAGCAGCGGGGTGCCGCCAGCCCGTGAGATGCGTTCAACCGTTTGGTCCGTCTCGGCTGTGAGGGGGACTTTCACGAAACGGCGGACGGCATCCACAGCGCCTTTTCGGTAGCAAATCCCATCCAGATCAACACCGCTCATGCGAGTCTGGGCAGTGAAATTGACAAAGTGCGCCTGGGGCAGCTCATGGATTTCTCTTTGGCGAATGCCGTAGCGTTTAGCCAGAACGACTACGCTGCGTCCTTCGGGCGTTTCATCCGCCAGCGAGGAAAGCTGGGCTGCGTCCGCCAGGTCGCGCTCCAGGACGCCCGGAGCCGGGATGAACTCCGCGGCTTGACGGTTTCCAAGGGTAATCGTCCCGGTTTTGTCGAGCAGCATGACGTCCACGTCCCCCGCGGCTTCAACGGCCCGCCCGCTCATCGCGAGAACATTGTGCTGGAGGAGCCTATCCATGCCCGCAATGCCGATGGCGCTCAGCAATCCGCCGATAGTTGTCGGGATCAGGCAGACCAGCAGGGCTACCAACACCGGGACGGAGAAGTCGACTCCGGAGTAGATGCCGTACGGCTTGAGCGTAATAACAACGAGCAAGAAAATGAACGTCAGCGCTGACAGCAGAATGGTCAGTGCGATCTCATTCGGAGTTTTCTGGCGTTTGGCGCCTTCGACCAACGAGATCATCCTCTCCAAAAAGCCCTCGCCCGGGCTGGCGGTGACGCGGATTTTTATTTGATCCGAAAGGACACGAGTGCCGCCGGTCACGGCGCTGCGGTCTCCGCCGCTTTCCCGGATCACAGGAGCGGATTCACCGGTAATGGCAGATTCATCGACGGTCGCCGCCCCTTCGATCACGTCACCGTCCGCAGGAATTACTTCTCCAGCTTTCACGAGCACCATTTCTCCTCTCCTGAGCATGGTAGCCTCTGTTTCCTCGCAGTTTCCATTCGGGCGGATGCGGTGGGCGGTTAAGTTTCTGCGGGTTCGGCGGAGGCTCAGGGCCTGGGCTTTGCCACGACCTTCGGCAACAGCTTCAGCGAAGTTGGCGAACAGGACGGTAAACCAAAACCAGAGAGCGAGCTGAACAATAAATCTACGATTTGCGGGCTCCGTGAAGATGCCGGCAGTCGTCAGGATGGCTCCGACCAGGGTCACAAACATGACCGGGTTTTTGAGCATGAGCCCGGGATGGAGTTTTTTGAAAGCATCCAGAATGGCAGGCCGGACAAGGGCCCAGTCCAAAAGAGATGGAGGTTTTTGAGCCATATCAAAAGAGTTTGCCTTCGAAATTCAGGAAATGTTCCACGACCGGCCCCAAAGAGAGCGCAGGGAGGAAATTCAAAGCGCCGACGAGCAAAACTGTTCCGATGAGCAGAGCCATAAAGGTAACTCCGGAAAGCGGGAAGGTTCCTTCGCTCGCAGCGAGGATCTTCTTTTTACCGAGGGAGCCGGCAAGGGCCATGATCGGAATAATCATGAAAAATCGGCCCAGGAGCATGGCCAGTGCGAGCGTGGTGTTGTACCAGGGTGTATTGGCGGCCAGACCCGCGAACGCGCTTCCGTTGTTGCCGGTTGCCGAACTGCAGGCATAAAGAATTTCGCTCAATCCGTGCGGGCCGGCGTTATTGAGACCGGCCTGCCCCCACTTGCTGACAGCTCCCCAGGCTGAAAAGCCAAGGATGGAAAGAGAAAGAACCAGCAAAGAGAGCATGGCCATTTTCACTTCGTAAGCGCCTATCTTTTTTCCGAGGTATTCCGGGGTGCGTCCAACCATGAGGCCTGCGATAAAAACAGCCAGGACCACGAAAACCAACATTCCATAAAGGCCCGCTCCAACTCCGCCAATCACAACCTCCCCCAACTGGATATTAAATAGAGGCACCAGGCCGCCCATGGCGGTGAAGGAGTCGTGCATGGAATTTACAGCACCGCACGAAGCAGCAGTGGTGATGGCAGCAAAAAGAGCTGAGTTAAAGATGCCGAAGCGGACCTCCTTGCCTTCCATGTTGCCGCCGGACAAGGCGACTCCCAGTTGTTGATGAATGGGATTCCCTCTCGCCTCCGCCCACCAGCACACCAGCACTCCGCTAATGAACAGAAGAATCATCGCACCCCAAACGGCCCAGCCATGCCCCTGGTTGCCGACCATCCGGCCCAAGTACCAAGTGAGGCCAGAGCCGATGGCGAAAATGGAGAGCATTTGGAGAAAGTTGGAAAGAGGGGTGGGATTTTCAAAGGGATGAGCGGCGTTGGCGTTGGTGTAGCCGCCACCGTTGGTGCCGAGCATTTTAATCGCGACCTGCGAGGCCATGGGGCCTTGCGCGATAGTTTGTTCCTGAATAGTAATCTCTTCCAGCACTGGTTTGCCGTCCGGCCCTGTAAGCGAGTTTCCCTGCGCATCCTTTTTTTCCACGCTCCCCTTGAATGGCTGCACCAGTTTGGCCGTGGTATAAGGCTTGAAATTCTGGATCATGCCTTGTGAAATCAGGACCAGAGCCAGGACGAGGCAGATCGGCAAAAGCAGGTAGTAAGTGACCCGCACCAGATCGGTCCAGAAATTTCCCAAAGTTTGACTGGAGTGCCGGGCGATTCCTCGAACCAGCGCTGCGGCAACAGCGATGCCCACCGCGGCAGAAGCAAAATTCTGAAGAGTGAGACCCACCATTTGGGCCAGGTACGAAAGGGTGGACTCGCCGCCGTAGCTTTGCCAGTCGGTATTGGTAGTGAAACTGGCGGCGGCGTTGAATGCGAGGTCGGCGCCCATTGGCGGAAACTTCTGGGGATTCAAGGGCAGGAAATGCTGGAGCCGCAGGATGGCATAGGTGAAGAGCATGCCAATGAGCGAGAATCCAAGCATGGCAAGAGTGTATTGCTTCCAATCCTGTTCCTCGGCTGGATGCACTCGCATCAGGCGGAACGTCAGCTTTTCCATGGGCTTGAGGACTGGATCCAGCCAGGTGCGGCCATCCGGTTCGAGGACCCTCACCAGGTAGAGCCCCAGGGGCTTGGTAATGAGGGCCAGTGCCGTGAGGAAAAGGATCAACTGCAACCAATCAGAGGTTTGCATAAGCAATAGATTTAAAATTTTTCAGGCCGAATAATGGCCACGAAAACGTATCCGAGCAGGAGAAAGGCGATGGTTCCCACAATGATGTTTTCCATAATAATCAGGCCTTCTCGCAGAACAGCAGGTAAAATCCGCTGCAAGCGAAAAAGAACAGAGCGAGTGAGATAAAAAGGAGGTCTTCCATAGTGAGCTTCAAGTTCAAGCCTGATTCAGCGCAAGGCCACGTGCTGCCAACAGTGGCTGCAGATTTCGTTCTGTTCTGAGCATGGCAGGTGAGAGCACCTGCACCGCGCAAGGTGCCTTCTCCACGACCCGTTCGACCGTGTGTTTGGAACAAAAGCGGTGAAACCAGCCACGGAAGTGTTTGGCCATGAAGATAGCCTCATAACCGCCTTCGGCTGCAAATTCGGTTATGACTTTATTGGGCCGTCCTATTTGGACTACTGAATCAATCGAAACAAACCGGCCGTAGGTTTGCTCGAGGAAAGCGAGCTTTGCGGCAGCCTCATTCCTCAGGCTGGCCAGGAGACGGCTTTCGTTCACGGGGCCGGTTGGTGGGGTGGGGCAGTTTACGTCGAGCACCGCAAGCATAGTCACCTGGGCTGACAACGCCTTGGCTGCGTTTGCCGCATAAGCAAGAGCTTGCAAACAGTCGCGGGTAAAATCGATCGGCACGAGCAATTTTGGCCTGGTCGGTGTGGTATTTCTGACTTCCTGCCGCAAAAGAGTGGTATTCATATTTTCTCAAGGCAAGGTGCCAGCAGGGCAGACCGTGGGATAATCAAAACAGGGACCCAACTCGTTAAAATTTTGTTAAAATCGAGCTGCTCTATGCCCTTCCAGGTTGTAAGCACCACCGAAGAAGTGAATAAGATCCAAGGAAGGAATGGGGGGGCATTCGCCCTCGATCTCTGGGCCTACCGAGAATTTTAACCGGTGCCTGGTTTGAAATCAGTCAGGAGTTATCAGTTCGGAGGCCCGGCGAGGGGATTGCGGACGCGGTGGTCGGGGAAATGGTCCTGGCGAGCCTGGCGCCAGCGCAGCCTTTCGACATGGCCATCGGTGTAAACATAGTTCGCGGAGCCCTGATGACGATTGTAGCGAATCCAGCCCTGGTCGCCGTAACTGCCGGACCCCCATTGAACGAGGGCTGACTCGCCGACCCAGGCGTCATAGTCGTCCTGGCCCACGTTGCCGTAATCGCCGTTGTCGGAGGAGTCCAGTGCCTCGGAGTTACGTTCGCTGAACATAATGACATTCGGGTTGGGGAGTGAATTGATGGCAGCATCGGTGGCAAAGCCATTCAGGACACCCTCCACGGCATAGCGTGCGGCCTTGTGGGTGAAGATGGAATTGAGGAGATAACTCTGAATGGTGAGGTGTTCGTTGCGGGCCGCGGCCAGTTCGCTTTGGGGCGGTGGTGCCTGGGCGCTGTCGGTGATGCCGCCGTTGTAGTTGGCCAGGTCCGTGGCCAGAAGCCGGGACCGGGGCGAGCGGTCAGAAGGGCAGAATGCCACGGGACGACTTTGCAAATAAGGTTGAAGCAGAATGACCCAGGGTTTCTCGGCCTGGCTGTTGCCAGAGCCACCACCCGCGACCCCGCCGATCGTGGTGGGAAGTTCATCGACCTGGGTGCCATCATCGAGCACCCAGCCTTCATGGTGGTGGAACAAGCTGCCTTCATTGTCATCCATGTAGAGCCTGGCCGCGGTGGAGACCTGCCGGAGATTGGATAAACACGCTATCTGTTGGGCTTTTTGCTTGGCACCGGCAAGGGCAGGGAGCAACAAGGCCGCCAAGACGCCAATAATGGCAACCACGACCAGCAACTCGACCAGGGTGAACCCGTTAAATGTTTTGCATTCTGATGTGCGCATGTCTCTGTATGTTACGAACCAGCCAGGCATTTGGATGCAGGTTAGCAGCCCGTTAAAAAACTGCAAGACGTGCCGGGGAACACCGGAACCGCTTTTCGCCTCTGCTGCAAGGAGTAAAGAAAAGGGGGTTGTTTTCGTGAAAAAGGCCGTCTGGCGTTGTTGGTGGACTCGCGCTGTGCCCACAGCACTCGGCCTTCGGCCTGCACCAAAGGCGCATTCCTTTCTTCTGCTCCCCACAGCAGAAGAAAGTCTCCGTTACAGACCGCTGCGGGTATGCTCAGTCGTCGCGCGTTGGCTTCCCAAGCCTCCACTAGTCAGTTGCCCGGGAATAGACTATCGCTGTCGCGATACGTGGTGCCATCCGACCTTTTTGACGAAAACGGCACGCCTCGAACTTTTTCAACGGGCTGTTAGGTGTTCCTGGCCTGCGGGACAAGTACAAGCGGTCGCTGGAATTTCATCGAAAACGCAAAGCCTTGGCTCGGCAGAGTCGCAAACAAAGGGAGCCTAATGACTCACTCGCGCCCGCTCCTTCGTCCCGCAAGGGGCCTTTGCATCCGGCTAATTTCTTGTGCTGATTCCCAATCAGCACAAGTCCCCTTTTGGAAGGGGAGAAGGAAGGGCACCCTCACACCACGAAGGGCACAGAGGACACGAAGAGCGGAGGTAGGAAAGCTTTTGGATTCGAGTCCCCTCTGTGGCCGGGAGCTTGGAACACTTTATAATTAGCCACCTATTTGGATGCGGCCTGAGGTGGAGTGGAAACAGAAGATTCAGCGGTGTGTCCATCCTTTTCCCAGGCATCCAACCCGCCTTCAAGATTGCAGACTGTCTTGAAACCCATCTTTGCCAATTCCGCGCTGGCGATGGCACCGCGAGAGCCGGCGTGACA
>JAQGOV010000253.1 GCA_028293425.1 Verrucomicrobiales bacterium | reverse complement strand
GCGCTCAGGCAGATGCTCAAGGTAGATGCGAGTGCTTCGGGCCACGATTCAACCGGGCCCATGGGCGTTGCCGCCCAATGATGGTCACGGATCAACCGGCCCATCTCACCACCGCCAGCCAAAAACTCCTGGGTCCGAACAATCATGCCAAAAATCCATCTGCCCACATAGTTTTCGTTCCACCGCAGCCTAAAAAAAGACCGCTTTTTCTGAAACCATTCTCAAGGTTTATATAAACATGCAGTGAATTGATGGAACTGAAAGGTCCTTCCAACCTTCTCCCAAGAAACCATCGTTCCTGGCTGTTTGAGGGGCTAAATAGGCCCCGCGTTCAGGCAATGTAAGGAAATTCACTTCGTTTATTCCACGGAACCACCCCTTTGAGGGAACGGTCGTGGGATGAAAAACCTTGTCGAATGCTGTTTTGAAAACAGTAGATGCGGTCCATGCGGGGTGCAAGGGGAAACAAATGCAGAACGCGCCCGTGCTACCTCAGAATCGGCGCACTACAACGGTTCGAAGTGAAGGTGCCTTACCGCAATGGGGTTCGAAGGTTGAAGGCTCTGGGGGTGAATTTCAACTTCACGGAACAAAAGGCAAAAGCGGTGGAACTTGAGGTGCTGGAAGTCGAGCCAACGGCATCTGCCCGGGGAGCCCAAATTCGTGGTTTGATGAAGGTTTTTCCTCGCTTTCAACGTTCAGGTTATATACATGAAATCCGCATGTGGTTTGACCCGGGCCAGTTAATTGTTTGTTGCGAAGAAACAGAAGATGACGAGTTTCTTTTCCGGCGTGCAGCCAAGAAAGCAGGCATTTCCTGCGATATAAAAGTTTTCACTAACGCTGGGGCAGCCTTCAATTACTTCAAAGCTCAAAGCAGCCAGAAGGCAGAGTTTCCATCGATCATCTTCATCCGTTACCAGCTCACCGACAGCTCTGGCACCACTTTGACCAAGTTCATTCGAGGACTCTCCGGCTTTGAAAAAATCCCGATTGTTTTCCTGACCGCGGCAACGGGCGATTCAGACCTATTCGCAGGACCGCCTCCTCCGGGCACGACGATTATTTATGAAAAGCTGATCTCGCCGGAAACTTTCACCGAAATAGAGGAACTGCTCCGCCACGCTGCGGAAGGCGGATCCTGAGCCTCGGCTTTGTCACTTAGCCTTCCCTCAGCGAACCACTGCTGAGTTTGATCCTGTACTTGCGAATAAGTTTTGCCGAGTGCAAAACGGTTTTGTATCATCCTAAATAAGGGTTCGGAATTCGTGTGAATTCTGAAGGTATGAGGATGGTCGGGCCGCCATTCTAAGAGCGGTTGTGGCCAGGCGCTGCAACTCAATCTAAGAATATTCTATGCGGATCCAGATCGTTCCACTTTGGGTAATACCGTTGTTGTTTCTGTTCCATGTTCCCGCCTTTGCAGCGGACGCAGGTTTTTCCACCCCTCCTTTTCCGCCGCCCCTCGAGTCCTATCACACGGCGTCGGAAGCCTCGCTGCTCCACGTCCTGAGCGACAGGATCCACCAGGAACCCTTCAACCTGGTCGCATCCCTCCTCTTCCTGCTGGCGATCGTTCACACATTTCTTGCTCCCTTTTTCTTGCGCCTGGCGCACAAAGTGGAAGAGAAACATCTCCGAGCATTGGAGGCCAACGGCGCTCCTCATTTGACTGATTCGGAAGGGAGGAAACCCGAAGTCAGCTTCGGGGCAGAAATGCTTCACTTCCTGGGTGAAATCGAAGCCATTTTCGGCATTTGGGTGATCCCTCTGCTTCTGACCCTGTTTTGGGCGAAGGGTTGGCCGGCCGCAAAGGAGTACGTGAATCATTCGGTGAACTTCACAGAGCCCATGTTTGTGGTGGTGATTATGGCCATTGCTGCCAGTCGCCCCGTCCTTAAACTCGCGGACCGACTCTTGTCTGGCATTGCACAACTCGGCAAAGGAAGCCCCGGCGCGTGGTGGCTTTCCATCCTTACGGTTGGTCCCATTCTTGGCTCTTTTATCACCGAGCCCGCCGCCATGACGATCTCGGCGCTGCTGCTCGCCCAAAAGTTTTACGAACGCAAACCCTCGCCAACCTTCGCGTACGCCACGCTCGGTTTACTTTTTGTGAATGTTTCGGTGGGGGGCACCCTGACGCACTTTGCCGCTCCCCCCGTACTCATGGTCGCTTCGAAATGGGGCTGGGGGCTTGGCCATATGCTGACCCATTTTGGCTGGAAAACGCTGGTTGGCATTTTACTCGCGAACCTGGCCTATCTCCTCTGGTTCAGGAAGGAGTTGAAGCTCATCGGTGCGCCCTGCCCTCCCCTCGATGTTGAACTCGTTCACGAACGCGCTGGCCACGAGGGAGATCCCGTGCCGCTTTGGATCACCTCCGTTCACATCCTTTTTCTCGCATGGACGGTTCTTAACAACCATTCTCCGGTGCTCTTCATTGGCGGTTTTTTATTCTACCTGGCCTTTACCCAAGCCACACAACCTCACCAATTTGACCTGCAACTGCGCTCACCTTTGTTGGTGGGCTTTTTCCTGGCCGGCCTGGTAATCCACGGGGGCCTGCAAGGCTGGTGGATTGAGCCGGTCCTTACCCGGCTCAATGAAAAATCCCTTTTCTTGAGCGCCATTGGCCTGACTGCTTTCAATGACAACGCCGCTATTACCTACCTTGCTTCCCTGGTGCCGGATTTCGGGCCGCAGCTTAAATATGCAGTGGTTGCTGGCGCTGTTGTGGGAGGGGGATTAACGGTTATTGCCAATGCTCCTAATCCAGCGGGACAGTCCATTCTTTCGCCGTATTTCCCGGATGGCGTGTCGCCCCTCCGTTTGCTCTTAGGCGCTCTCCCGCCCACTCTGATTATGGCCGCCTGTTTTCTGTTGCTGCCCTAAAACGGCTCTGAGCCTCTCGCAACTCCGCTGCCGAGGTGGAATTAATTAACCAGATGCTTCCCGACCGAGCCTTGAACAACAATCATGCCCCGCGGGTTCACAAAATCTCCAAAGCCGTTCACCATGCATCTCTGAGCCCCATTCGTCAGGTCTACCGAGATGAGCGCACCTGCAAAGTCGTTACAGTCCGGATCGCCGATGAAGAGGGTATTCGGATCGAATAAAGCAATGCCCACCGGTGTCGTTAAAAAACCTCCTTCGGCAACCACTCTTTGCTCTCCGGTCTGGGGCGACACCCACAAAATCTTGCGTCCGGTCATTTCAGTGACGAAAAGCTGCTCTTGATAGAACAAAGTGGCTACAGGGCTTATCAGGTAACCGCCGCGGGATACAAGACGTTGTTTCCCAGTCTTGGAATTTACTTGGATAATTGCGCCCATTGCATCAGCAACAAACAAACGATCTTTAGTGCCCAATGAGACCCCCAATGGTGCTCGGAGCAGGCCTCCGCTCGATAAAGGTTGAAGTTTTCCGTTCGCGGCATGCACGGATACGATGGATTGCCCGTTGGCGACGTAGATCTTACCATCGTCATCCGCCGCAATCCCAAAAGGGGTGCCTAATTTCGGGCCGCTGGCGAGCACTGATTGCACACCGGAGGTGATATTTACTCGCACCAGGGCTGGTATGCCGGTGTCACTCACCACGATATCCTTGTCCTTGAGGAGCGCTATAGCATACGGCCTCGATAGCAAAAGCCCCTCGCTAAGAACGGAAACGGATCCATCCGACGGCTCGCATTCCAAGACCGCCCCGACGGAATCCACATACAAGATGGAGTTGGGAGAGTGCTTGAAGGCGCCGTTTTTGAAGGGCCGGTTCTGTGCTGTCGTGCTTGCGCTCGACAGCGCCAGTATGACGACACACCAGATGGTAGAGGTGAGTCCTGCAGGTAACCGATGGCTGCAGGTTGATACCGCGCAAAAAAAATCTTTCATTTGGAGTTGCACCTAACCTCACCACACGTATCCCAGCACGAGATAATGTCAGCTAAATGCAATTTGCTCAAGACATCTTTATGGCAGAGACTCTTCTCGGAGTCCAGATCACTTCCGCCTGAGTCGTGGTAAAGATGAAACCGAAAAGGTTAACGCTAAACCCGCCCAAAATACGGGGGTATTCCTGACGCAGGCGAACCGGATCCCTAGTGGATTATGGGGGGTACTCCCCAGAAGCTCTCAGCGTTCTCGGCCGTTGTTTTAAGCTGACCCAGACGCACGCCACCGCCCCTCCCGAGCGGTCTCGAAGGCTTTCGATCGATGAATTCACAGTCGCTCCCAATCCATTGTGGGCAAGCATGTTGCAGTGGCTCCTCAAAAAAAAGTGGCATCCATGCCGCCATGGATGCCACCGCTATTTGGTTGATAAATTAGTCCAGGCTATTTGCCTTTGTCTTTGGAGTCCTTTTTGTCTTTCGAATCATCTTCATCCTTGGAGGAGTCCTTGTCGCACTTGTGGTCCTTATGGTTACACTTGTGGTCGCATTTGCCGGGCTTGTGATCGTGGTGCTCGCATTGATGGTTGCACTTATCGCACTTGTGCACGCACTTATTTTGGTCCCAGGGGCACTTGTGATCCGTGCGGTCGCATTCGTGATCACCAGGTTTGTGATCGTGGTGTTCGCACTTATGACTGCATTTGTCACACTTGTGCACGCACTTATTTTGGTCCCAGGGGCACTTGTGGTCCTTGCGATCGCATTTGTGCTTGCCGGGTTTGTGATCGTGGTGCTCGCACTGGTGGTCGCACTTGTCGCACTGATGCTCGCACTTATTTTGGTCCCAGGGGCACTTATGATCCGTGCGGTCGCATTCGTGGTCGCAATCTTTGCGCTTGTGATCATGCTTGTGGCACTTATGGCTGCACTTCTTGCAATGATGCTCGCAATCCTCTCCCAGGCCGCCGTTGTCTTCATTACATTTTCCTTTATGCAACTGGATGTTCCCGCCGCCGTGGCCGTCGCCACCGAGTGTGCCGCTTTGTGAGTAACCGCTCGAAAGCTCGATGCTGAAGGTGTCATCCCTGCCTGGCTCATCAATGTCCGCCACAATGACCCGCGCCGTCCCGGCCGCTCCATCGATCGTTACCTCGTAGTCAATTTGCCGCGTCACGGCATCCAGGACCGTGTAACCAGTGACAGTCTTGCCTTTCACATGCAGCCCGGTGCCGTGATCGACATAGTTGAGGTGCCCCCAAAAATCGCCTTTTCGGATTCCACCACCGACTCCGAAATTTGCCTTGTCTCCGGAGGTCGTCACGATCCAACCACCACCTGTAACGAAGTCCGGACAATTGGTGACCGGCGGCGCAGTCGTCCCCGTGCATTCAATGTCTGCATGGACGAACCCTACATAGCCATGCATGCAATCGTTCACAAGGATATGGATTGCGGCAATGGTGCCATAGCCGTTGGTGAGCGTCTGACCTGAGGATTGCTCATTGAAGACAATGCTGAATTCATCAAAAGTGAGGGCTTGGCCAACTTCGCCGGTTACCGTCACGGGCGTTCCGTCCAGGGTCAGTCCGTCAATTTGAATCCCACCGCGCAAAACCACCCCGGTGCTGGAGCAAGCCGCGGAAACTTCCGCCTGCAAGGCACTGAACGTCAACCGATGGCGGACGTTGTTCGTGGTCAGCAGGCTGATATCGAATCCTTCAATATTCACCTCCGAGCGGGCTTCATTGTCCGCGCCCACCGTGTCAGCGTCAGCCAGCGTGATTAGAAGGCCGTCCTCCACATTGGTAGTCGCAACCGAGGCGTGGAGAGTTCCCCCTGTTGGAGAGAGTTCGCCGGTATCCGCGATAAGGATAAATGGCGGTCCTACATGGAGGTTGGTCAGGTTCACGGCCGTGGCCTGGCCGCTGTAACTCACTGCTGCAACCGTGTTCGTTGGTTTTCCCTTGCCGCACACAGGGCAAGGCGATGTGCTGCACTTGTGTGCGTTTTGGCTGGTTGCGGAGGTTTTAGCCGCCCTGGCTGGGGCGGCCGGCGCCGAAGTAGATAACAGCCCACCTGCCAGCAAGGCAGAAATGAGCCCAATTGAGAAAAGGATTGGGGGTTTTCTCGCATGCATAAATTAGTTCTATAGATTGTTGTTCTTGGTTCACGTCCTTGTGTTCTGGGCCGGAGTCTAAATAAACATCCTGTTCGCGCTAGGTGGGTAAAACCCTTAGTGCATGTCAGGGTTTCTTTCCCTCAAGCTTAGAACGGCCTCAGGGCTAATGCTGCACAAGGCGGGGGTCGTTGGGAGCTGCGGCGCGGAGGCAGTCTTTGATTTCCTGGATCGTTCCCAGCTCCAAAATCCGTTTCGCAAGCTCCTCTGCTTGAGGCATGTTTGTAGTCCGGATCGCACTTTTAATCTCCAGCATCTCGCCGGGATTGACGCTAAGGCTCCGGAAACCCAGCCCCAGCAAAAGTTGGGTGAACGCCGGATTCCCCGCCATTTCCCCACAAATCGAAACGGTCTTTCCGTGCGCCTTCGCAGCCGTCGCAACGAAGGCCAGCATGCGCAGAACGGCCGGGTGCAGGGGCTCGTAATAAGACGCCAGTTCGCTGCTCGTCCGATCGGTGGTCAATAGATATTGGACCAGATCGTTGGTGCCGATGCTGAAGAAATCTATTTCGCGGGCGAGCCTGGCCGTCATGATCGCGGCCGCCGGTGTTTCAATCATGGCGCCGACCGAGACGCTGGCGTTGAATGCCTTGCCTTCATCCCGCAAACTTGCTTTTGCGCTCTCGATCGCCGCCTTGGCTGCGACCAGATCTTCCACCCCGCCAATCATGGGAAAAAGAATGGCAACGCGATGGGTCGCGCTCACGCGCAGAATGGCGCGCAACTGAGTGCGCAGGATCTCCGGATGCGCCAGCAAAAGACGCGTGCCGCGGCGCCCCAGGGACGGATTCGCTTCGAGTGGGAAGGGGAAATACGGAAGGAGCTTATCGCTCCCGATGTCCAACACTCGAACAACCACCTCGCGCGAGCTGAAACGTTCGGCGGTTGTTTTGTAAACAGTGTATTGTTCTTCTTCGGAAGGAAATCGGTCCTGCACCAGGAACACGAATTCCGTCCGATACAGCCCAATGCCATCGGCATTCAACGATGCGGCCATCACGGCATCCGCGGATTTCCCGATGTTGGCGGCCAATTTTATCTCAACTCCATCCGTGGTGACCGATGGCAAATCGATCAAACCCTTTAATGCCGTTTGGTGAGCCCGGAGGTTGGCTTCCAGTTGGTCGTATTCACGCAGGATGACTGGCCCCGGGTTAATGAAAACCCTCCCAGCCAAGCCATCGACAATCAGCCGATCCCCTGTGCGAATTTTCTGCGTGGCATCCGCGGCCCGAATGAGCAATGGGATGCCCCTGGCCCTTGCCAGGATGGTTGCATGTGCCGTTTGGCCGCCCTTCTCGAGAACCACCCCGCTAATGGCTTTGCTGTCGAGTTGGGCAATGAAGGAGGAAAGGATCTGCGCGGCAACCAGGACGCCGCCTTCGGTTGGGACGGGATTAGCCGCTGGCTTTCGTCCCATCAGAATATCCAGCAGCCGTTTTCTGAGTTCTCTCAAATCGGAAGCTCGTTCGCGAAAATATGGATCCTCCAACCGAACAAATATGGCGGTCAGCTTTGCAAATGCTGCGTCCACCGCCGACTCCACATTCACCATGCCAGTGAGGCAACGAACGCTCACTTCGCGGCGCAAGGAGGGATCCTGCAACATGAGCAACTGCGCGTCGAAAATGCCCGCTTCATTTTTCCCGATGTCCCGCTCAACCTGCATTTTCAACTTCAACAATTCCTGCCCGGCGGTGAGGACCGCGGCATCGAATCGTTCCATTTCCTTCAATGTTTCCTCGGCCGTGATCGTACGTCGCAGCACCACCGCTTCATCAAGGCAATCGCAAACAAACGCCGCTCCCCTCGCCAGGCCGGTCGATGCCACCTCCCCAAAAATGATCAATGGTGCTTTTGCAGCATCCCTCGATGCGTCAGGAGAACCCTGGCCGGAGGAGGAATCATTTTCAGATGGTACATCGGAATGCGGCATGACATTGCCTGTATTGCATACTTCAAGCACCGGCGAAAGTACATTTCAGGAGGCATCCAG
>JAQGOV010000232.1 GCA_028293425.1 Verrucomicrobiales bacterium | reverse complement strand
GTCATGAGAATCGGCCGGAGACGCAATCGGCAGGCCTCGATGGCGGCGTCTCTCGGGGACATGCCGGCTTCGTCCTGCTTATGCTTTGCGAACTCGACAATCAGGATGGCGTTTTTGCAAGCCAGGCCGACGAGCACGATCAAACCAATCTGTGTGAAAATGTTATTGTCGCTCCCTTTGAGCCAGACACCTGCAATCGCGAACAGCAGGCACATTGGGACAATCAGGATGATGGCCAGCGGAAGTCGGAAGCTTTCGTATTGCGCGGCGAGCACAAGGAACACCAACAAGAGGCAGAGCGGATACACGTAAACCGCCGTGTTTCCCGCCAGGATGCGCTGGTAGGTAAGGTCCGTCCATTCAAAGGCCATGCCTTTGGGAAGGTTTTCGGCAGCGAGGTTCGCCATGATCTGTTCGGCCTGGCCGGAGCTGAAACCCGGGGCAGGTCCGCCGTTGATTTCAGCCGCGGGATAGCCGTTGTAACGTATCGCGCGGTCTGGGCCATACGATTCCTTCACTTTCACCAAACTGCCGAGCGATACCATTTGCCCCTGCTGGTTGCGCGTCTTGAGGGAGGTGATGTGCTCGGGACGGTTGCGGAAATCCGCATCGGCCTGCGCGATTACCTGGTAGGTACGCCCAAAGCGGTTGAAATCGTTCACGTAGAGTGAACCGAGATATATCTGCATGGTCTCGAACAAATTCTGCAGCGGGACGCCTTGAGTTTTGGCTTTGACCCGGTCGATATCGGCATCAAGCTGCGGAACGTTGACGGTGAATGTGGAAAATAATCCGCCCAGGCCGGGAGTTGTTGCTCCTTTGCTCATCAGAGTCTGTAAATTTTGATTCAACTGGTCATACCCAAGGTCACCGCGGTCTTCCACAAAGAGCTTGAAACCACCGATCGCGCCTAAGCCCATCACAGGGGGCGGAGGCACCGCGAGCACGAAAGCTTCCTGGATGGAAGCAAACTGCTGGTTGAGCGCACCGACAATTGCCAGCCCGCTTTGTTCTGGTGAAGTGCGGTCCTCAAACGGTTTCAAACCGAAGAAGATAATGCCGGCATTCGGGCTCACGCTAAAGCCGCTGATGCTGAGCCCAGGAAATTGGACGGCATCCTGCACCCCGGGGACCTTCAATCCAAGGTCGGCCATTTTACGCATCACAAATTCCGTGCGATCGAGAGACGCCGCGTCTGGCAACTGCGCGAAAGCCACGACATATTGCTTATCTTGTGTTGGCAGGAACCCGGTCGGAACCTTGTTGAAGCTCCAGCCTGTCAGCACGACCAGCCCAACATAAAGCAGGATCGCGATGGCGCTTTTTCGAATCACTGTCCCTACCCCGTTTGCGTATTTGATGCCTGCCCAGGCGAAGGCGCGGTTGAAGGGCTGGAAAAGCCAACCGAACATCTTGTCCATGATCCTGGCAAGGATGTCCTTGCGGCCATGATGATCTTTCAGCAACACAGCGCAAAGTGCTGGTGAAAGCGTCAGCGAGTTGATAGCGGAAATAACGGTTGAAATCGCAATCGTGATGGCGAACTGCTTGTAAAATTGGCCGGTCAAGCCGCTAATAAACGCCGTCGGGATGAATACAGCGCACAGCACCAGGGCGGTGGCAATGATCGGCCCGGTCACCTCGTTCATTGCGCGCCGGGTCGCCTCGTGCGGGTCATAGCCCAGGGCAATGTTACGCTCCACGTTTTCGACTACCACAATCGCGTCGTCCACGACGATGCCAATGGCCAGCACGAGACCGAAGAGCGAAAGAGCATTGATGCTGAACCCCAAACCCAGCATCACCGCGAAAGTGCCGACCAGGGACACAGGAACGGCGACGAGCGGGATAATGGAAGCGCGCCAGGTTTGAAGGAAGAGAATCACCACCAGCACCACCAGGAGGATGGCCTCAAACAGAGTATGAATCACCGCTTCAATCGATTTGCTGACGAATACGGTTGGGTCGTAAACGACGGCGAAGTCGACGCCTTCAGGAAAATTTTCTTTCAGTTCCGCCATTTTAGCGCGCACATCCCGGGAAAGTTGAAGCGCATTGGCTCCAGGCGATTGGAAGATTGGCAAAGCGACGGCCGTCTTGTTATTCAGCAAGGAACGCAGGGCATAACCCCCTGCCCCAAGCTCAAGCCGAGCTACATCTTTCAAATAAGTCTTCTCACCGTTGGGTCCGGTTTTGATGATAATTTCGCCGAACTCCCTTTCATCCAGCAGACGCCCCTTGGCATTGATTTGAAGTTCCATGTCCACGGGCCGACTCACCGGCTGCTGGCCAATGCCGCCCGCCGCAATTTGAACGTTCTGCTCTCGAATGGCGTTGACGACGTCGCTCGCTGTCAGGCCTTTCGCAGCGACCTTGTCGGGGTTCAGCCAAATCCGCATTGCATAATCCCCAGAGCCGAAAACCTGCACGGAACCTACCCCCTGAATCCGCGCCAGAACATCTTTGACCTGGAGAGTGGCATAATTGCGGATATACACATCGTCATACCGGCCATTCGGTGAAAACAAATGCACCACCATCGTGAGGTCCGGAGATTGTTTGGTTGTGGTCACGCCCAGGCGTCTCACTTCTTCAGGAAGTTTGGGCAGGGCCTGCGAAACGCGGTTCTGCACTTGCACTTGCGCTTTATCAATGTCGGTGCCGAGCTTGAAAGTGACTGTCAAGGTCATCACACCATCGCCCGTCGCCTGCGAGGACATGTAGAGCGAGTTCTCCACGCCGTTCACTGCCTGCTCCAAGGGCGCGGCGACGGTCTCAGAAATGGTCTTTGGGTTAGCCCCCGGATAAGTCGCCATCACGACAATCGTGGGTGGCACGACTTCGGGATATTCACTGATGGGCAACCGATACATGGACAGCAGCCCCACCAGGAAAATGAGAGCGGAAATGACGCCAGCGAAGATGGGCCGACGGATAAAAAAGTGAGAAAACTTCATGGAAAACTCGCTACTTGGTTACCGTTGCGCCGTGCTGATTGCGTTCGTCACTCCAGCCTGCGCCTGCTGAGGCTGGACAGGCATCCCGGGCCGCACCCGGCCGAGACCATTCACGACGATCTGGTCGCCGGGTTGAATGCCATCACGGACCACCCGTTTGCCGTTGATGAATGGCCCCAGGATTACGGTCCTGTATTCCACCGTGTTCGTGGGTGTCAACCTGAGCACGAACTTTTGCGCCTGGTCAGTGCCGATGGCACGCTCTTCAATTAACATGGCCTGGTGCCTGGCGCTGGCCGGAATCCGAAGCCGCGCGAACAGTCCGGGAATAATACGGCCACCTTCGTTCGGCACAATCGCTC
>JAQGOV010000195.1 GCA_028293425.1 Verrucomicrobiales bacterium | reverse complement strand
GACCTGGGTTGTGGAACGCAGCAAGGGCTGGATGAGGAGCATGACCAGCATTCCAAGGACCAGGAAGACAATGTTCCAAAAGAAGGCGAAACCAGCCCGGGGCTGGTTCTGAGAGGCACTGTCGTCTTTACGCCGGCTTTTCAAGCAAAGCCCTTATATACCAGCTGGTAAGGGAATGAACAAATGAAGTTTTCTTCATTTTTTGGCCTTGAAAATGAGAGAAATTAATCCTTCTCGATCAAAAAACCGGTGCTCCATGGCTCGCGCCAGGGACACCGGTTCAATGGTGGAAAACGCTTTTTAAGATTTCTTGATCTTGCGGTTGGACATTCCCCGCTCCGTTTGCTTTTTGCGGAAGTTGTCGTACGCCGCACGGAACTCGGGATATTTGATTCCAAGCATGGCGGTAGCAAAGAGCGCCGCATTCACAGCTCCGGGCTTGCCGATGGCTAATGTTCCGACGGGCACACCACCGGGCATTTGCACCATCGACAACAAGGAATCCATACCGTGCAAGGACTTGGATTCCATGGGCACCCCTAACACGGGAAGAACGGTTTTGGCGGCGGTCACGCCAGCCAGGTGAGCCGCGCCGCCCGCCGCCGCGATGATTACTTCAAGACCGCGATCCACCGCGGTGGAAGCGTATTCGAACAACAGATCCGGGGTACGGTGCGCGGAGATGACTTCCACTTCGTATGGAACTTTAAGTTCATCCAACTGGGTGGCTGCATGCTGCATCGTTTCCCAGTCAGATTGACTGCCCATAATTATCCCAACAAGGGGTTTGATTTCGTTCGCCATAAAATGCGGGCAAAAGAAATAAGAGGATAATTGGGCGCTGTCGAGGCAGAATCGACATGTGAGAATTGGTGTTATCTCCGACACGCACAACTACCTGGATCCAAAGGTGGCGCAACTCTTTGGAGGCGTGGAGCATATCCTGCATGGCGGCGATATCGGAAACGCCAGTATCATCAGGGAATTGGAAAGGATTGCTCCTGTAACGGCGGTCCTTGGGAATTGTGATTCAGGAATCCCCTACCCTGAAACCGAGGTGGTAACGCTGGGTCAGCGAAAATATTTACTCCATCACATTGTGGACATTCACACGCTCCAGGAAACGGTTCGGAAACGAATTGATCAGGAGAAACCCGAGGCGGTAATCTTTGGCCACACGCATAAGCCTTTTCAACAGGTCGTCGGAAAAACGCTTTACTTGAACCCGGGCTACGCTGGGAAACAACGTTTTAACCTCGAGCGGTCGGTTGCCATCCTGCACAGCACCAAAGCGGCGCTTCGGGTCGAATACTTCAAACTCTAATTACGGCTTGCGGACCTCGAGCCGATAATAAATTGCGCCACCCGCGGGATTGACGGTATTGGTGAAGCCCCGCACGTTCGCGGAAAGGTTGGCAGCACCGTTCAAAGGCTGAAATCCAGACGCCAGATTCGTGCTGAACCAGACAGTGTAAACCCGTCCAGTAACCGTGGTCCAATTGATGACATTTGCATTTCCATTCGCCGCGCGAGTCATGGACATTCTGAGCTGGCTATTCGGATCGTTGGGATTTAACCCCGCCGTGTAGGATTGCCAAAACGGCATTCCGTTGGCGCCTCTCAGGCTGGAAGCCGTTTCAAAGTTATTCGTGAAACCGTAGGCGGCCAGCCACCAGTAAGGGGTGGGGTGGTTGGTCGTGAGCATTTCACCAAAAAGCGCCTGGACCGCAGTGTTGTTACTCAAAACGAGGGTGACATGATCGTTCGTTCCAGCGAGGCCGTTGGTCCAAGCTAGAAAACGGTAATAGGTTTTGGCCGTCGCGATGAGCTGAGCAGTGGAACCAGGGGAGTAGGTAGCGGTCGTGGGAGTGACGCTTCCCCAGGCAGAGTTGTTGGGCACGGCGGTCAACTGCACGGAACTGGGTGCCGCACCGGACGGCGTGATGGTGCCGCTGATAAAATATTGGCCAACGCTGCCGTAAGGACTATAGCCGCTTGGAGTTGCGCTCAGCGGGTCACCAACCCCGGCGTTGCGAACGTAAAGGTAGTAAACTCCCTGGTTCAGCACCGCTTGAATTTGCGCTGTGGTCAGCGTGTCCGGATTGTTGGTCTGAATAAGCGTGCCGTTTGCATCGCGCAGCTCCACCGATAGATCCAGATTTCCGCCTCGGGTCCCCGAAGGCATAATCCAAGGATTGATGGTCAAGTTGACCGGGCCTGTCCCGGACGTAAAGGAGAACACATCGACGTCCGAGTTGCGTTCCAGGATGCCTTTGTTCGAGGGGTTGGCATTCGCCGGGTCTGTTTCCGGGGTGGTCGAGACAACATTCGTTGTTCCCGAAATAAACAGCGGCGTAGCCGTGGCGGGGGTGTCGCCATGGTCATCCTGACGATAGGCGGTGTGCGCACCGATGATGTCCAAATCATCCTCAAGGTTATTGGCCAAATAATAATCGCCTTTGGACCATTGGCTGACGTTCCGGTTGTAGCCGGTGCCCATGATTGGCCCCCATGAGATATTGCCAGTGCCATGGCCGCCGTAGTACTCGGTCCCGTCGGTTTTGCCATCATGGCTTAATCCAAGATTGTGCCCAATCTCGTGAGAAGCTGCCTCGGCAATAAATGATTCGTTGCTGCTCAAATTATTAAAATAGATCCACGCGGGACGATACTTGGCGTAATAGGAAGTTCCAAAAACATCCACGTACCCGACGCCGCCCGCGGAAGAGGAAGGATTGGCCGCGCCGCTCGAATCGGTGGAGCGGGTAATCAAAGCATGCGCGGTGCGAGGACCAAAAACTGCCGGCCGCTCCGTTGTGACATCCATGTCGAAAGGCATGTAATCCTCGGCGATTCGCTGCCAGATCCGCTTGATCGCCACTTGCTCCGCGTCGCTGAAGGTGGTATCGTCGGCATCGGTGCTAAAAGCCACCGCCACGACGGAGGTTCGTCCCAGGGAATTGTTCCAGGCCGTGTTGCTTACAACCTCCCCAGCGAAATTTAGGAACAACACGTTGGATGAGCCCGGCTTGCTGTGGAAGGCCAAGCTGGCCGGAAATGGACTCACAGGCACCGCTGCCTGCGCGGCCACCGGTTCAGAGTTCGTGTCCATTCCGGTGGCATCAAGAGAAAAGGCATCCGAGTAGTAGATGCCGCCGTCAGTATCAGCTTCGAGCGAGTTGAGATCCAAGTCGGTAAAATGAAATTTTTGGAGCCACGCCACGGCGCGGTCACGAGCGGCTTGAGGCAGCTTCTCGATGCGGGTACGCAACCGGCCTGGAGGGAGATCCTGCAAACGCTTCAAAGCACCGGGCGGGAATTCGCGAGCGGCGGCCGAATTCGGCTGGGCCGAGACGGCAGTGAGAGCAACCAGGACTGCCACGCCGACGCTCTTTATCAAGCTTGAAGAACGGACCAAAAGACAATTCATTGTACGACTTTCAATTGGATTAGCCGGTGGTCCTGAACTGTCCAAACTTGCACTGTCTCCCGTTGAGACACACCGCTTGGCTCCCTTAATTTTGTGGGCAATGGAGCTGCACATTCTGGCACCTATAGCAAAGGGCATTCCAGCAGAGTGGGCTTAGGGAAAATTCACGAAAACCGCCGGAAAATCGTAGTTTAGGAAAGGAAATTCTTGATCCTACTGTCTTCAGAGAGATGAGAAAAAATGATTGTGTCTCAAAAAGAATCAGCGCATGCCCAGAGGACATTCACGCACCCGGGCTCGCACGACTGGCAATCGCAAGGCTTGTCTTTCCGGGTATGCTCGCTGAAACTAAATTGGTTGATCAACACATGAACCAGCCCGGACAAAAGCAAAACAGTGAAGACCAGTGCATCGCACGTTCCGTTGCGAATGCGTTGGCGGAAGATCCGTCCCTGGAAGCTGTCACGATCAATCGCGCGCGGCGCACGATTTCCGTGGCGACTCTCGGCAAGGTCGATGACGCAAAAATATCGGCGCGGATCGCGAATTCCATCGAGCAAGCCCAGGCAGCTCCTGAGCCATACCCCTGCGCCCTCCTCTCGGGCACGGGTGATTGCCAAGCCTGCGGCACTCCGCTTTCGGCCGATGAACAGCGGCGCATAAGCATTCGACAGGAAGGAGACGAGACAACTATCGCCCGGGTCACCTGCCCCACCGCGCCCAAATTCTGGCGGTGGCGAGTCATTCCCCTTCCAAAAGTTGTCCAAAGGGATGTTGAGTTTCTCGAGCACGACGACCATGGCGACGAATGGAAGATGCAACTACTGGCTGCGTTGGTGTGCGGGGGAGTCGGCCTGGCCGGTTTTCTTTTTCACAAATCCAACCCCTCGTTAGCCCAGGGTTGTTATCTGCTGGCCTACCTGGCCGGAGCCTGGTTCACAGTGGAGGAAGTTTGGGAGCGTTTGCAGCAGGGAGCCATCGATGTGCATTTCCTCATGCTGGCGGTTGCGGCTGGGGGTGCAGCCATCGGGGCCTGGGCGGAAGGCGCCACGCTCCTGTTTCTCTTCTCGCTCTCAGGGGCGCTGGAACATTACGCGCTGGGCCGCACCCAGAAGGAAATCCGATCATTATTCCATGATGCTCCCAAGTTCGCGATAGTGCTTAACGAGAAGGGCCAGGAGCTCGAGGTAGCCGTAGAACAACTTTGCCCCGGCATGCGGCTGCTGATTAAGCCGGGCGCACAGTTCCCGGTAGACGCGGAAATTTTGAAAGGCAAGACGGCCAGCGATGAATCCAATCTCACGGGCGAAGCGACCCCAGTGGACAAAGGCGTGGGCGACAATGTCTTGGCCGGAACCATCAACCTATGGGGTGCAGTGGAGGTGACCGTGCTCCGACCCGTCCAGGAAAGCGCCCTGGAAAAAATCATTCACTTGATCAAAGAGGCGCAGCAGCAAAAGGCGCCTGCCCAGCAATTCACTGACAAGTTTGGCTCGATTTACACTTACAGCGTTTTGGCGGCGTCCCTGGCGATGTTTTTTGTTTGGTGGCTGGGCTTCAAGCTCCCGGCGTTTACCGCCGCTGAAACCAGCCATACGGCATTTTATCGCACCATGACTTTGCTCGTGGTGGCATCGCCGTGCGCGCTGGTTCTCTCCATTCCATCAGCGATCCTCGCTGCCATCGCGTGGAGCGCACGACATGGCATTTTGTTTCGAGGTGGAGCAGCCGTCGAGAAATTAGCTGATGCCACCATCGTGGCCCTCGACAAGACGGGGACCTTGACGACTGGGGAGCTCCGGGTGGAGCGCGTTGAAAGTTTTCCTCCGGGCCGGGAGGAGGAGGTTGCGCAGCTTGCATGTTCACTCGAGAAGCTTTCCACGCACCCGTTGGCGAGGGCTATCGTCCGCTATGGGAAGCAACAGCAGATTTCGCTCCTGGAATTCGACCAGTTTGAATCACTCACCGGACAGGGACTGCAAGGCAGGCGTGGGGCGGATCTCTGCCGCCTAGGAAAGAGGGATTGGATTTTTAAGCCCGAGGATCCGGCCATTGCGAGCATGCCAGTGAGCCAGGCCGGGGTTTCAGAGGTCTGGGTTGTTTCTCCCAATCTGAGGGGCCGCATTTTGCTCCGCGATGATATTCGCCCACAGGCTAAAGCGGTTCTTGAAAGGTTGAGGCAGGAGGGCTTGAAGACAGTGGTCCTTACCGGGGATCGCCAGGCCGCTGCCGAGCACCTGAAAACGCATTTGCACCTGGATGAGATTCGCGCCGAGCTCAAGCCCGAACAAAAAGTCGCTGCCATCCGCGAACTGAGCAAGGACGGAAACAAGGTGGTGATGATTGGCGACGGGGTAAATGATGCCCCAAGCCTGGCTGCGGCGCATATCGGCGTCGCGATGGGAGCAAGGGGAGCAGACGCAGCCCTGGAGCAAGCTGATATCGTGCTTATGCACGACCGCCTGGAAAATTTCCACGCCGCTTATTGTCTCAGCAGGCGGGCGCGCCGCGTCATCCGGCAAAACCTTTTCATCTCACTGGCGACCGTGGTGGTGCTGGTGACCTTCGCGCTGCTTGGGCGAATTCCGTTGACCCTCGGGGTCGTGGGTCACGAAGGCAGCACGGTCATAGTCGTGATGAACAGCCTTCGGCTCCTGTTCGGCAGGCAGCCCAAGGCATAAGCTCGAGCGGAAACCCTACCATTTCAATGTTTGAAGCCGGCGGGCCACCTCTTCCGCGTTCGCCCTGCTATTGAATGAAGAGATACGGAAGAAACCTTCGCCGTTCTTGCCGAAGCCGCTTCCAGGAGTGATCACGACATTTGCCTCATTCAGAATCCTGTCGAAAGCCTGCCAGCTATTCACACCTGCTGGCGTTTCGACCCAAATATAAGGCGCATTCACACCGCCGAAAACGTTCAAGCCAGCCGCTTTAGCCCCTTTACGAAGGACCTGTGCATTGCCCATGTAATGCTCTATGAGACCCTTTACCTGGGCTTTTCCTTCAGGGGTGTAAAGCGCTTCTGCTGCCCGTTGCACGGGATAGCTCACGCCGTTGAACTTGGTGGTGGAGCGTCGCAGCCAGAGCGGATGCAGGCTTGTGAAGCGTCCGTCGCTGGTGGCGGCCATCAGGGATTTCGGCATCACTGTGAAGGCACAGCGGGTTCCGGTAAAGCCGCCGTTTTTGGAGAAGCTTCGGAATTCGATGGCGCATTCACGGGCACCGGGAATTTCGTAAATTGAGTGAGGAACGGCTGGGTCCGTGATGTAGGCTTCATAGGCGGCGTCATAAAGCAAAATGGCCTTGTTCTTCAGCGCATACTGAACCCAATTCGTGAGTTGGTCCCGGGTCGCTACCGCTCCCGTGGGATTGTTCGGATAGCACAGGTAAACAATGTCCACCTTCTCCTTCGGAATGTCCGCGACGAACCCGTTCGCGGCAGTGCAAGGCAAATAAACCAGCCCGGCGTAAGCGCCACCTTCGTTAGCGGCCCCCGTATGGCCAGCCATCACGTTTGTATCCACATAAACTGGATAAACGGGGTCCATCATCGCAATCTTGTTTTGCGCTCCCAGGATGTCCAGGATGTTGCCGCAATCGCACTTGGATCCGTCGGAAACAAAAATCTCGTCATCGGCAATGTCGATCCCCTGGCTGCGATAATCATTCTGCGCAATGGCCGTTCGGAGGAACTCGTAGCCCTGCTCGGGACCATACCCGCGAAAAGTCTCCCGTTTCGCCATTTCGTCCACCGCCTTGTGCAGAGCGGCAACCACGGCCGGGGGCAATGGTTCCGTCACATCGCCAATACCGCAACGGATCAGCCGCTTGGCCGACTCCGGGTTTTTCTCGCAGAACTCACGGACACGACGGGCGATCTCAGGGAACAAATAACCCGACTTCAGTTTCAAATAATTATCGTTCAGGTAAGCCATGTTCGTTTCGGTTTAAGTGGGCAACCAGCACTAAAATTTAAGGTTGGGACGTTAATCCAGTCGCGTGGAGTATGCAAGACGGGAAGCGTTTTTAAAACCCCGGTCTGGGGCTAATTCAAGTTGAACCCCGCGAGACCAAAGTGCCCGCGTTTGGCGGACGAACGGTGACGGATGCCCACGATGATCATAACCAGATCACCAAAGAGACCTGTTTTGCGCAGGGTGGCATGCCGGAGATTTTCAGCCTTGGAAGACATGAAGAACTTTTGTTCAGGCTGAACGATCTGCTGCTCAACAGATATAGGTGCGGAGGGCCGCATTTTTTTTACGACTTAACCGAACTGGCCGCTTTATAGCAACCTGGCGCAGGCTTTGGCAAGTCATTCAAACCTAGACAGCGAACAAAACTGCCGGATAAGGGAAATAGCCAAATGAAGAACGAGGTATAAGCACCTGTAATTTCCGGGCATACACCCCATTTGCGAACATAAGTTTGCGGAGGAATGTAGGGAACTATGAAAAAAATCTTTATTGTTTTAGCAACGGCTGGCCTGATGGTTGGATGCGCTCACAACGAAACGTCTCACCAAGGCGCGACATCGCCCGATAGCGGCGTTATGCGCGGACAAGGGGCGGCCAGCGAGGATATGCAAAGAAACAACGCAGCCGGCCAGGGAGGAACGAGCTCACAGAGCAGCACCATCGGAGGCAGCACCGCCAGCAGCTCCCAATCGCTCACCAATTCCAGCACCGGAAACTCGCCCAACAGCACGGGCAATTATCCCAGCAGCTCGGCTACTGGTGTCACGCCAGGAGCAGCCAAGCACTAAGCAACTTCGATCACACAAGCAGCGCGTTTGCATGCAGCAAACGCGCTTTTGCTTTTAATCGGGATAAGATCAGGCTTGTTCCAACCGGAACCGCTGAATAAGTTTCATGGTACCCAGTCCAAAATGACGATCCTGATGTGCAAACTTTTATGAGAGCTTCTTTCAAGACAGCAATGTGCTTTTTCGGCGCCATGGCCTGCGCCACTGCGGGCTTAGCCCAATCCGCGGGCAGCCAGGGCCCCGTCCGAGGCCCTTTCTTTTCCGGAACGATCCGTGGGCCGAAAATGAATGATGCAATAGCGATGAAAGGGATCGTCGTGACGGTGGGCACCAACAAGAATGCCTGGGTCTGCTACGACGCGGATTTGCTGCGGGTCTCAATGCTTTGGACCGGTCAATTCCTGGAATTCGGCAATACGCTCACCACAATCGCCTGGCCGCCCCCACCGCAGGTGAAAGGCACACCCATTTTCTCGACCAAGGCTGGGCCAGGCTGGGCCTCCGGCGATTCGTTGGCTGACCCGCGGCCAAACCTACAGGGGCCTTTGCCCAAAGAATGGGCGCATTACGGGGGCCTTTATCAAAATGGCGACAAGGTCGTGTTGAATTATACAGTGGGCAAAACGGAAGTATTGGAGTGTCCCGAATACCTGATGGTAAATGATCAGGGAGTCTTCGTCCGTAACCTCAACATCGGCGCGTCCAAACAGCCTATGCTGGTTCTGGTCACCGGATTTGATGCGGAGCCTGAGAATCAGGAGAAGAGCCAACAAGATGCCACCGCGAGCGTGGTAGTTGTAGGCAAGACGCGAAAAGTAGCGGCAGGTTTTGGTGGGGCGCCCGCTGGAACAAAGTTCTCCAAAGGCCCAAACGACCTGCGCCTGGAAATTCCGGCGCACAATAAACCCGTGCAAATCCGGCTGGCGCTGACTGCCGCCGCCGAGGAAGGAGCGATTGCCAATCTTCAAACGGTCCTGAAATCCACCCCGGGCACACCAGACCTGAAAAGTCTTTGCAAAGGCGGACCGGCTCATTGGACCGAGACCGTGACAACCAAAGGCGTACGGAGCGAGAGCAAGGAGCCTTATGTGGTGGATGTTCTCACCGAGCCCGCAAATAACCCATATAATGCCAAAACATTCTTTGGCGGCTTTGATTTCTTCTCAGATGGGCGAGCGGCGATCTGCACTTTCCATGGCGACGTGTGGGTGGTATCCGGAATCGATGATTCCCTGGAGAAGCTGACCTGGAAGCGGTTTGCGAGCGGCATGTTCCAGCCGCTCGGTTTAAAAATTGTGAAAGACATAGTTTACGTGCTTGGCCGCGATCAGATTACCCGCCTGCACGACTTGAACAATGACGGTGAAGCGGACCAATACGAGAATTTCAACAACGACACTGTCGTCACGGCAAACTATCATGAGTTTTGCCTGGATTTGCATACGGATCGGCAAGGGAATTTTTATTTTGTGAAAGGCGCGCCATGGGAACCAGAAGTCACGTCACCGCACCAAGGGTGTCTTTTCAAGGTAGCAAAGGACGGAAGCAAGATGGAAATCATTGCCACGGGTTTCCGCGCTCCCAATGGGATGACGGTGGGACCCAAGGACGAGATTACTGTCAGCGATAATCAAGGCCATTGGATGCCTTCGAGCAAGCTCAACTGGGTGGAAAAAGGCGGGTTCTACGGCATGACGCCATCGGCGCAGCGGAAGCTGGAGATGAGGCGTGATGGAACAAATTTCACAGCCAATCCAAGCGATCCAAAGGATCGGGCAGCCTTCAAATTCAAAGCCTGGGGCAGTGACAAGGCGCCCACTCCCCTCACCTATGACAAACCGATGTGCTGGCTGCCAATGCCTATGGACAACTCGAGTGGCGGCCAAGTGTGGGCTGCAGACAAGCGCTGGGGTCCCTTGGCCGGACACCTCTTATTCATGAGCTATGGCAAGTGCACCCTGTTTGAGGTAATGCCTGAAGTGGTGGATGGAACACACCAGGGCGCCATGATCCAGCTTCCTTTCAAATTCAACAGCGGTGTGATGCGCGGACGCGTGAACCCGAAAGATGGGCAAGTCTACCTCTGCGGTCTGAAGGGATGGCAGACGAGCGCAGCCCGGGATGGCGGCTTTTACCGCGTGCGCTATTCCGGTGCGCCAGTGCGGATGCCGACGGATTACAAATCGTCGAAGGAGGGAGTGCAACTCACTTTCACCTGCCCGTTGGATACAGCTTTCGCGGCGGACGCAGCGAATTACAGCGTGGAACGGTGGAATTATCGATGGACCGGAAATTACGGATCGCCCGAGTACTCCGTAACGAACCCAGAACAGAAAGCGCATGATCATCTGGAAGTGAAAGAAGCACAGGTGCTCGCCGACGGAAGAACAGTGGTTTTACACATCGCCGATCTGCAACCAGCAGACCAGATTAGGATCAAATACAGCTTGAAAGACCAAAGCGGCGCAGCCATTTCCCAGGAAGTTTATGCCACGGCGTACAAGCTGAAAGCGAAACGGTGATCAGGATTTTGAGTTGCTGTTTCGGCCTGGCAAGCGAGCCTTATCCCACGGCTTTCGGGGATCGCTTTAGGTTCCGTTTACGCCTCATCGAGGAGGAGCCATCGGTCGTCCCAAAGATAAATACAGGCATCCGAGTTATGACGGCAGCTAAAAGTGCTGTCTTCAAACCGCCCAATGGAGGCACGGGCATCGCTCAGGGCATTATGATGGGACAGGATGCCGAACGTGCCCGAATAGACCATAAATGTTCGGATACGGGGAGGCATGTTCAAAGCGAGCTCAAGTTGATCCACGAGGATCAACTTGCGCCCTGAGTCGAGCGCGAGCATGAGAAAATCAAAATCCTCAGGCTCGAGATATTGGCTGAGGTGGATGATTGTGAACCGCGCCAGGGGCTCAGGATTGTGACCAGAAAGGAACAGGCCCGAAATTTTAGCCTGATCCACTTCCGATTCAGGGAGCACCATCAGAAAATTCCCGCCGCTTTCGACGGCCTTGTTCATCAATTCCAACCATTTTGGCGAAGAGCCGTTTACAACGTCCAGGTTGCGAAAGAGTGTGGCATTCATGCCCTCTTGGATAACAGGGGAGCGCTGCATAGCACATCGGGTAAACCCCGCAGATGGCAAATGAAACTTGCCCTACACTCCCTGAAGATGCGGACGTTTGCGGATTGAAAAGGGCCGCTTTGGTTTTGGCGGCCGCGGGTCGCCAACCATATCGATAAACATCCTGGCATTGTCCGGAGCGCGTGTGTTGATGTCGTTGTTGAAATAGGCAAAGACACGCAGGCCATTGCGCAAAGCCTCGCGGCAATGGTTCGCCCATGGCTGCAGTTCTGCGCGCGAATAATCGTGAGCGGCACCGCCCTCGAGCCCGTGGAAACGAAGGTAAATGAAGTGTCCGGTCACTGTCAGGTTTAGTGGCATGCGTAGCGAACTGACCGAGGCATGCGCGACTTGGTGTTGCTCGAGCAGGGAAAAGACTTTGCGGTCCATCCATGAGGGATGCCTGAATTCCATGACATGTTCGAAACGTTTGGGCAGCATTTTGAGGAAACGCTCCAGGCGTTCAACATTGATGCCAAAATTCGGCGGCAACTGCCAAAGCACGGGCCCAAGGTATTGTTTCAGAGGGGCAATCCGGTTGAGAATCAGGTCGAGGCTGTCCTGCTCTATGTTGAGTTTTTTCATCTGCGTGACGAAGCGGCTGCCTTTGACAGCGTAAATGAAACCAGGCGCCGCCTGCTCATGCCAGCCCCGGACTGCATTTTCAGTGGGGAGCCGGTAGAAGGTATTATTGATTTCGACGGTCGAGAAATGGCTGGAGTAGAAAGCGAACTTCGCAGCAGCGCTCAGCCGGGGCGGATAAAAGGTTCCAGCCCAACCTTTATAAATCCAGCCACTTGTTCCCACATAAAGGTCGCTCATGAATGGAATGTAACACCCATGGAAAAGACTGTGATGGGGAGTAGATTGCCCTATGAGTTTGCGTGAGAGTGGGGCGTTCGCTGGTTTGCCCATCAAGGCGGAGCCCGTGGATTCGGCGAAGGCTGTTGGCCTTCGCTATGTTACTGATGAAATCCGGGGTTTGGGGCGGAAGAAAAAGGGCAAGCACTTCGATTACTTTGATGAGAAGGGCAAACGATTGAGGAACCCTGCTCATCTAGCCCGCATCAACAGCCTGGTTATTCCACCGGCATGGACGGAGGTTTGGATCTGTCCGTACGAGAATGGTCATTTACAAGCCACAGGCCGTGATGCACGCGGACGGAAACAGCACCGGTACCATCCGCGCTGGCGAGAGGTGCGTGATGAGACAAAGTATGCCAGAATGATCGCCTTCGCCAAGTCGCTGCCGCAAATCCGCAAAAAAATTCACCAGGATTTAAAGCTGCGCGGGTTGTCCAAGAACAAAGTGCTGGCGACGATTGTAAAATTGCTTGAGGTCAGCCTCATACGGGTGGGCAACGAAGAGTATGCGCGCGATAATAAATCTTATGGTTTAACCACCCTGCAGGACCGGCATGCAAAGGTTCGCGGAGGGAAAGTTACATTCAAATTTCGGGGGAAATCCGGCAAGGATCATGATATTAGCATTGAAGATTCGCATCTAGCCAGGATTGTAAAGTCCTGCCAGGACTTGCCCGGCCAAGATTTATTTCAATATTTTGATGAGTCGGGCAAACAGCAGGACGTTAAATCAGAGGACGTGAATGAATATTTGCGCACGATCGTCGGCGAGGAGTTCACAGCCAAAGATTTCCGGACGTGGGCCGGAACGGTATTGGCCGCCAGGGCTTTGCAGGAGTTTAAAAAAGTAGGCAACCAAGGACAGGCCAGGAAAAATATTCTGCGCGCGATTGAAGCTGTTTCCGAACGGCTTGGGAACACGCCGTCAGTTTGCCGAAAATGCTATGTTCATCCCGCCGTGCTCGATTCCTACATGGACGGCACATTATTGGAAACATTACAAAGGAGGGCACAGGCGGAGGTTCGAGCCCTCCAACATATGCAGCCTGAGGAAGGGCTGGTTCTGGGATTGTTACAGCAGCGCCTGGCACTGGAAAAAAGCGGTGATTCGCTCAAGAAGCAGTTGCAACGCTCGATCCTCAAGGCGCGCAAACAAAAGGCGAAATAAAAGGGAGCCACATGAGCCTTACTCGATATCAGAAAAAAAGAAATTTTAGCCGCACACCCGAGCCTGAAGGGCATAAACCAAAGCAGCACAAAAAAGCGCTCGCGTTTGTCATACAAAAACATAATGCGAGGCGCTTGCATTATGATTTTCGACTTGAGATGGAAGGTGTTCTGAAATCCTGGGCCGTCCCTAAAGGCGTACCAAATAAAAAAGGAGACCGCCGGCTCGCCATGCACGTGGAGGATCATCCCCTGGAGTATGGCGCTTTTGAGGGCAACATCCCGGAAGGAAACTACGGCGCTGGGAGTGTGATGCTGTGGGACGCCGGCACGTATGAGGGGTTGGATGAAGACCCGCTGGAGGCGTACAAAAAAGGCAAGCTCCGCTTTGCATTATCAGGGAAGAAACTAAAGGGAGATTGGTCCCTAGTCCGGATGCGCGGACGGGAGGAGGAAGGCAAAGAACCATGGCTGCTGATCAAGAGCGGCAGGGACATTCCACCTGTTTCCGTCGAAGAGGATGATCGTTCCGTGATTTCGGGCAAAAAAATGGAGGAGATCGCAGAAGGAAAAAGAGTCTGGAACTCCAATCGGATCGCGAAGAGCAAGGCCGGTAAACCGAGGAAAGCCGAACCCGCTAAGCAGCCTCGCACAGCAGCAAACAAACGTTCGCCAAAATCTTCCGCGCCGCCTTCCCTGAAAGAGTTGCCGAAGAAAGCGATCAAATACATTCCCCCAATGAAGGCGCAACTCGTGGAAAATGTGCCTTCCGAAGGAGATTGGGTGTATGAAATAAAATGGGATGGCTACCGGGCCTTGGCCTTGAAAAGCAACGGCAAGGTTCGGCTTTATTCCCGGCGTGCGCGCGAGGTTACCGCAGATTTTCCAGGCATAGCCAAGGCAGTAGCCCAGCTCCCCGTAAAAGAAGGGATTTTCGACGGCGAAATCGTAGCGCTGGATGCAAACGGGCAGGCTTCCTTCCAGCTGCTGCAAAATTATAAGAACCAATCCAAGAAAGCACAGCCGAGCACGCTGGTATATTACGTTTTTGACCTGCTGAACGCGGAGCGGAAAGCGACTACTGGGCTTCCCCTGCTCCAACGAAAGCAACTCCTGGAGGCGGCACTAAAACAGGCTCCCGCGTCCATTCGTTACTCGGCCCATTTTGCCGGCGATCCCAAGGTACTGCTCGAGCAGGCGCAAAAAAACCGTATTGAGGGGCTGATTGCCAAGCGGACGGATTCAACGTATGAACCAGACCAGAGAAGCGGGGCCTGGCTAAAGCTGAAGACCGTGCTGGAACAGGAATTTGTGATTGGTGGGTATACTGAGCCAAAGGGAACTCGATCCTATTTCGGCGCGCTGCTCCTGGGCTACCACGAAGGCGGCGACCTGCGATTCGCCTCAAAAGTGGGAACCGGTTTTGACCATGAGTTGCTCCAATCCCTTTACAAACAATTTCAAAAGTTAAAAAGCAACCAGGTGCCGTTTTCCGATTTGCCTACCCTGCGTAAAGGCAAATCAGCCAATGGGCTAAGCAGGGCGGAAATGCAACGTTGCACATGGCTGCAACCTGAATTGGTTTGCCAAATCCGTTTTACGGAATGGACGGCAGACGGGGGGCTGAGGCATCCCGTGTTTCTTGGCTTGCGAGACGACAAAAAAGCCAAGGAAGTCCTCCGAGAGAGGCCGGTTCCCAAGACTTAATCAGGGTTTCAGGACAATTTTACCGGAGAGAGTGCCCGCTCGACCAATCGTGTTCTCTTCCTGCAGGCGATGCGCTTGCGCAGCTTCAGAGAGCTTGAGGACGCGATCAATTTTCGGTTTCAACTTCTTTTCTGCCAGCCAACGGTTGATATCGTGGGCTGCGAAACGTTGTTCATCCGCGGTGGCATTGAACATGGCGAAGCCCTGGAGCGTACAACCCTTAACGTAGAAAGGTCCGACTGGAAAAACGGGACGCGCTTCCCGGCCCGCCATGACAATCATCCTTCCTCGCATGGCGAGGTGGCTAATGGCTTGGTCGAAATTCGGCTCTCGCAGGCTTTCAAACCAGACATCCACGCCGCTTGGAGCGAAATCTTGGATGGCGTCATCCACGTTTTCCGTTTTGTAGTTGATGGCAACGTCCGCACCCATCTGGAGGCAAGCTTCGATTTTTTCCGGGCTTCCCGCAGTAGTTATGACCCGGGCGCCGATAATTTTAGCCATCTGCACAACGCTGGAACCAATCCCTCCGCTGCCCCCATTCACAAAAAGAGTTTCACCGGATTTGAGTCTGGCGTCTCGGACAAGACCCAGGTGTGCCGTGATGCCAACGAGAGCCGCGGCTGCGGCTGATTCTTCACTCACCCCGGATGGCAACTTGTAAAGCCATTGCTCATCAACAGCCGCAAATTCCGCGAAAGTCCCCTGTCTCCCTTGCAGGCCCTGGTTCGTGCCCCAAACACGGTCACCGGGTTTGATGTGATGAACCCCCGGTCCCACCTCAACAACGGTCCCGGCGAAATCGGAGCCAACAATAAAGGGAATTGGAAGGTCTGCCTTTACCAAGCCAGAGCGAACATAAATGTCGATCGGGTTTACGGAAACAGCGGCTACCTTGATCAGGCACTGTTTGGCTGCGGGTTTTGGATTTTCAAGGACTCCATAGGAGATGGTTTCCGGAGGTCCAGTCTGACGGATGAATGCTGCTTTCATATTCCCTAATTCCTAGCCGAGTGTAACGGCTCGAGAACGAGCAAGCAAGCAGCCTAAACCCAGTTTAGCGAGGCAGCGGATCGCAGTGCTTATTTATGCTGATGCACACCATGACCGTTGCGATGATGAGTGATTTCCCGGAGAATCGCGGTGAAGAGATTTTGCCCATGCTTGGCGAAGCTCCCGAGGGTCATCTCGACCAGAATATTTCTCCCACTGGTGTGACGGCATGGGAGCTGGACAGCAATTGCAGGCTGCCGGCTGTCCAGATGCAGCTTTAGATCTGCCAATGGCCGCTGGTAGGCTTCGTCCGGAAGGAGGTCGGCAAGATTTTGACCGAGGAGTTTTTCGGCCGTGGCGCCGAACAAACGTTCAGCAACCGGATTCACAAAGCGAATGGTTTCCTGTTCATCAATCACAATGATTGCGTCGGAAGCGGACTCAGCCAAAATACGGTATCGTTCTTCGCTATCGCGCAAATAATTGCGTTCTTTTCGAAGCCCGGCGATCAGCGATCCAAGCATTAGCGCAATGAGAGTGAACCAGCAGATGCGCTCGGCATCCTGGACATTTCCTTTGTGATAAAGCGAGAAATAGGGCTGAATGAAGAGCAAACGGACCAGGAAAACGGACACAGCCGTAGCCACGAAGGAAGGCGCAACGCCGGCAAAGGTGGCAGTGAAGAGGATCCCACCAAGGAAAATATAAAATGGGCTCTGCATCAGCACCGGGCGGGTGTAGACGAGAATGACGCATAAGATCGGTAAAAGAATAGCAGTTCCGTAACGAACAAAGCGCGCCTCGCAAACGCCGCGAGGCATAGGGGTCCAAAGTTTCCAATTGTTATTCATACAAGGCAGATCCAATGTAGCGCACGTAAGCAATTGCGATAGAGAGGGAATCCGTGCAGAGGATGCGAGGACATGGGCTGCACTTTTTAAAGCATGCACGGTCTTTCGCCATGGCACCCGGGAGAAAAAACCAGTTGAATCCGAGCCCACGAAAGCTAGCGTACCATGAGCAAAAAAGGAGACATTATGCCAAGCACAAGAGTTAAAAACTTCCTTGAGAAGGAGAACGTCTGCTATTCGACGATTCTGCATTCACCGGCGTTTACCGCCCAGGAATCTTCAGAATCGGCTCATATTTCCGGAAAGGCTTTCGCCAAAACGGTGATTGTAGAGATTGATGGAAAATCTGCCATGGCTGTGCTCCCCGCCGATCGGAGGGTGGACCTGGATGATTTGCGGGAGATCACCGGCTCATCCAGTGCCCACATGGCTAGCGAAGCACAAATGAAAAGCCTGTTTCCGGATTGTGAAATCGGGGCAATGCCGCCCCTGGGGAATCTTTATGGCATGGAGGTGTATGTTGCGCCAGCGCTCGCTCAGAGCGGAGAAATCGTGTTCAATGCTGGCTCTCATACGGAGCTAATCAAAATGCGCTTTGCAGATTTTGAGCGGGTAGCGCAGCCCCGAATTCTCAGCTTTACCATGTAGGCCCGACCGCTGGGGTTAAGCACCCCTTTGAAAAAAGCTGGAACGAGCCGATCTTCCGGATACCAGTGGTGATGGCCACGGACCGGAGGAACGGAATATGAACTTTTCAGACCCACAACGCGCATTCTATCTCCCCTGCCTTGCGAAGAGGCCGTCCCCTTTCACCTCAGCGTTCACCTTGATTGAACTTCTGGTAACCGTCGCAATCATTGCCATTCTTGCGGCGATTTTGTTGCCGGCCTTGAGCGGAGGCAAAGAACGGGCTCGGCGGGTTACCTGCAAGAACCAAATCCGCCAATTTATTATCGCAACGCATCTCTACGGAATGGATGAGGAAGATAAGCTCCCTTCCGGGCTCTCCGACAACAGCAATCCAGAGGATGAACATATTCCCGTGGTATCGTCACTGGTCCGCACCCAGTTGTTCTTTTACAGCGGTGACCCTCGAATGATTGAGTGCCCCAGCCTTGGGAAGCCTTTTGGCCAGCCGGAGGGCTGGTATTATGACACTTATGGGTTTGTGATTGGGTATAATTATCTGGGTGGCCATCAACAGACACCGTGGCCGGATTACTCAGGGTTCACAGGCTTCATTTCACCGCAAACACTGGGAGACGACCCAAACTTGGCGCTTGTGACCGACATCAACGACTGGTCACCAGGTTTTGGGAAAACTTTTGCGCCTCATGGAGCAAACGGACCGGTGCTGCAAAACAATGATTTCAGCAATCCACTGGCAACGGGAGTGAGTTCCAGAGAAATCGGAGCAACTGGTGGAAACGTGGGTTTGCTCGACGGATCCGTGCACTGGAAGGGAATTAGCCAAATGAAACGGTACCGGGGCTCTCGCCTTTGGGACGATAGCGGGTGCTTCGGGGTGTGGTAATGAGCCAGACCTTGGAAACGATACCAAACAAAAAACCGGCAACGTTGCCGCCGCCGGTCAATCCAAAGGCTTTTGAAATTATTGCTGTTTCTTCCTTCCGCCGCCGAGGCCAGCTTCCTTCAGCTTGGCTTTGTCCTCGTCGCTGATTTTGGCACGCTCTTCTTTATCGAGCTTGCCGTCTTTGTTAGCGTCGTATTTCTCGAGCAATTCCTTGCGGGCTTTCTTTTGCTCTTCGGTGAGTTCCTTTTTGCCTTCCGCGGCACGAAGAGTGATGGATGTGGCGCAGCAAAGGCTCAGGGCTAAAACTAAGAATTTTTTCATACTTTTATTAGATGTTGATACTAATGTCATCTCTGACATTTGAATCAGACGGCTTAAAACTTATTCAGGTTACAGATTTAAATTTAGGGTAATCCCCATAAAATTCATGGAACCAGCCGCAGGGGGTATCGAAACACGGGTAAAATGGCGGTTTTCAGTGGTTTCAGAGTAATCATAGCCCTTCTGAAGCTTCTTTCCAGGATGTTGCCAAAAGCCTGTGTGCCTGAATCGAAATTTAAGCACCTATGGCGACGAGCTTCCGTCGATCAACCGTCATGAAGTCCAAGTAACATTCCAAGCGGGTTTTCAGGTCCTTGCGAGCGACGATATCGTCGATAAGCCCATGTTCCAAAAGGAACTCGGCGGTTTGAAAGCCCGGAGGAAGTTCGGCTTGGGTCGTGTCCTTGATCACACGTGGGCCAGCGAAGCCAATCATGGCTCCAGGTTCGGCCAGGATGAGGTCTCCAATGCTGGCGTAGCTGGCCATGACGCCAGCGGTAGTCGGGTGAGTGAGCACACTGATATAAGGAAGCTTGGCTCGGCCGTGGTACGCCAGGGCCGCGCAGGTCTTGGCCATCTGCATGAGACTGAACATGCCTTCATACATGCGCGCTCCGCCACTGGTGGAAATAATAATGACCGGCAACCCTTTTTCGGTGCCCGCCTCAATGAGGCGAGTCAGCTTTTCACCAACCACCGAGCCCATTGAGCCTCCCAAAAAGGAGAAATCCATGACGCCAAGCGCCACCCGAAACTCAGCAATTTTTCCGATGCCAGTGATAACGGCATCCTTCAAATTGGTCGAGCGTTGATAAGCCTCGAGCTTATCTTTATAGGAGGCGACGCCTCTGAACTGGAGGATGTCCACGCTAATCATCTGTGCGTCCATTTCCTCGAAGGAGCAGGTCTCAACCAAGGAATGGATGCGCTCGCGAGCGCTGATTGGAAAGTGATATTGGCATTTTGGGCAAACCTTGAGATTTTCGTCCAATTCCTTGTCAAAAACAAGGTTGGCACACTTCGGGCATTTGGTCCAAAGACCCTCCGGGATTTCCCTTTTCCGGGATTTACCACCACCCAGCTTGGGTTTCTTTGTGAAACCTGTCTCCGAATTAGGCGGCGGTGGAGTCACAGCGGGTTCGACCGTTTCCAATCCAAGGGTTTTTTTGGTGAACGTGGTTGTACCCATATCTTTGTCCATAAATTTAGTGTAACAGACCGCGTGCGACCGTCCATGTACAAACCCGGACGGCTCCGGCAGCCAGCAAGGTCTCCGCACAGGCACTTGTAGTAGCTCCCGTCGTGAAAACATCGTCCACAAGGACTACCCGCTGGCCACGAACGGCGACCGAATCACGCAAACTGAAGGCTTTGCGAACATTGGCAGCGCGCTCAGCACGAGTCAGGCGGGTTTGGGTGCGAGTGGGCTGAACTCGGCACAAGACTTTATGGCGCATCGGTAGGCCGAGTGCTTCTGCCAAATGGAGGGACAGCCGTTCCGCCTGATTAAACTCCCGCTCGCTTTCTTTGATGGGATGCAATGGAACCGGGACGATCATATCCCAATCTCCGGGCTTAAGAACTGGGCAAGAGGCTTGGATAAGCAGCCTGGCCAGAAACGGCTCGAACCAGAGCGCGCGGTTATATTTGTATTGGTGAATGATGTCCAAAACCATGCCTTTGGCAGCGACGGCCGATCGGGCATAAGCAAAGAGGAGCTTAAGTTCCCGGCAGTTGGCGCATTCAAAGGTGGAAGTAAGGCTGCCCTCGAAAGGCAGTCCGCATCTTTCACAAAACGGTGGTTCAATGAACTCAACATTTTTCCAGCAATTCGGGCCGACAAATCCGTCACTAACCGTCGCACGCTCATCGCGGCAGATCTGACAGACCTCAGGATAGAAAAAGGCCAGACCGGCATCAAGCCAGCTTTTCAGACCGTTTAGCCATGCTGGAATCATGGGAACGGACGTAATTTCGCCAAAAAACCGCCAGAACTGGAAGAAGAATCGTTAACGCGAGCATTGAATCGAAGAGTTTCCCACTGCCCCAGAACAAGCGATGCTTCGCGGAAAGGGGTTGCTCGACGCTCAACAGGCTATAGAACTTCAGCCAAAAAATCCAGCCTGCATGCAAGCCGATCGAGCGGTAAAGCAAGCCCGTTTGAAGGAAGGCCAGCCCAAGGATGGCCCCGGCCACCGTGAGCGTCAGAAACCCGGGGAATAATATTTCAGGCTCCGCAAACCCATGGAGCATGCGGCCTAGTATTTCAAAGCCTGAAAACCAATGGATGTCCGTTGGGGATTGAGGCCGCTGAAAAAAGTGTACAATTGCGTAAAGAGCGCTGCTGACCAAAAGGGCCATTAGCCATGGGTGGATTCGCCGAAGCGAGCCTAACAGAGCACCACGAAACAACAATTCCTCCAAAATAGCTACCACGGTTGCTGACGCCAGAGCTTTGAGGAGGCCCCAGACCAACAGCAGCGCCGTGAGATTTGGATTGATTTTACGCGCCCCAAAGCCGAAAGCAATCAACGCAACCAAAGCCAGGGATGCAAATCCCCAGGAAAACCCCAGGATTAGTTCCCGGCTGGTCGAGGGGGTCCGTTTGAAGCCAACCGACTCCCATGAGCCAATACCCAAAGCGCGCATGAAAGGCCAAAGACCAATCACCGCCACCCCTAAAAGCGAGCGGTTCACGAAGCGGTGAAAAGGATTCGCAGCCATGTGGCTGAAGCCGGAAAAATGTTGAGCGAGGTATTGAACGACCCAAAAAAGGCACGGGGCCAAAAGAGCTCCGAGCACAAAAACAAGCAGAAGGTAAACGAGCAATGCTCGAACGGGGCGCATTTCCATCGGAAGGTAGAAAGGCGTGCCAACCCTGCCAAGCTGCAAATAAGAATATTAAATTTTTAGTCCTGAACCGTAGGGCTTTACCAGAAAACTTTGCGAAGCGGGCAAATACGTGTTATGAAAGCCGGCACCTGAATGGCGTTTGAACAGAACAGCAATTTGGACTTGCAGCCAGCCCCTAAACCGGGGGCTTTCGGAAAATTTTATCTGCAGGAGTTGATCAATAGCGGCGGGATGGCAGACATCTGGCTCGCGACGGACCAGGCGGGAGCAACCTTCGCCCTGCGCAAACTGAAGGACAGCCTGAAGTTCAACTTCGTGGACAGGCGGCGGTTTATGCGGGGATGCGTGATTCTTTCCCAGATCCACAATCACGAGCAGGTCATCAAATACTACGAGCACGGGAAAATCAACGGCTCGCCTTATTGCCTAATGGAGTACCTGGAATCCTCCAACTTAAAGCAAATGATTACCCTGGGGGACGCGGTTCTACAGGAGTTTGTTGGCAACATTCTGATTGATATGGCGATCGCGCTTGAACACGTGCACGACAGCGGTTTCATGCACATGGATTTTAAGCCGGAGAACGTGCTGGTCAGCCGCAGCGGAAATATACGCCTGGTGGATTTTGATCTGGCGAGGCCCAAGCCAGAAAAGCCCGAAAAACTCAGCAGGAACCCCGGTACCCCGGCCTACATGGCTCCAGAGCAATTGAGGCGTGAGCCCCTCGATCATCGGGCGGACATCTTCGCCTTTGGCGTGACAGCATACGAACTCTTGACGGGCCAGAAGCCTTTTATTGGAGACACTCCTGACGAAATCCTCAGAAAGCAGCTCTATAGGGGTTCGGACTTTCCTACACCGAAAACGCTGAACCCAGATGTGCCTCCCGCGCTGGAACGCTCCGTGATGAAATGCCTCGAGCGTGATCCCGACAAACGCCACCCAATCATGAGCGTGCTGGTGCACGAACTTCAAAACGCGCTCTACGTCTGACGCTTTACTCTGCCCCTGGACGGGAGCCGCGCAGCCAGACAAAACTCCTGCCGCCCCAGCTTATTCCACGACCCGAATTCGGTAGATGCAACTGGACCGCATCGCTCCGTCCGAATGCGTCACAGCAATAGACTCCCCTGTTCCTGCCACATTAGCACCCGCCGGGATCCATTTAGTAGCAGCGCCAGCCAATTTGTCCGTGTAATCAAGGCAATAGATTTTGCCCTTCAGTGACGGGAAGGCCACAAGAACATTTGCTCCCGAAACTTTAATCGAAGTTATCTTCAAGTCAGAAAGGGACTTGGCCGAGGCCCCTTGAATATTCGCCCCCAAAATCGTGCCAATTCCCTGCGAGTTCGCAAGCGCAGCGTTCACCGGCAGCGTGAGGTTCACAAGGAAGAACTCGTCGCTCTCGACCAAGGTGTCGCTGCGGACGCTGACGTGAATGTTAGTGCTGGTAACACCCGGAGCGAAGGTCAGCGTGCCGGCTGCAGCCACGTAATCTGCACCTGCAATAGCCGAACCGTTGGTGGTAGCGAAATGGACTGTTATGGACTTGCCGCTCGGAGCGGACAGAGTGACATTGAAGTCAGCGTTGGTCACGCCACTGCTGCTCTCGGCAACGGCTGCATTACTAATTGTGATCGTTGGGGCCGCGTCATCATCGAGAATCGTGCCCATCCCCTGCCCGTCTGCAATTGTCGCATTCACGGCCTGGTTCAAGTTCACGAAGAACGTTTCATTTGCTTCGTTCAACGTATCGCCAAGAACCATGATTGAGATTGTTTGGTTCGTCTCTCCGGGCTGGAAGGTCACCACTCCGTTTGTTGCATTATAATCAAGGCTGGCGAGAGCCGTCCCATTGGCGGTTGCATAACTCACCGTAACTGGCTTGGAACTGCGGGCTGAGAGCCTGACACTGAAGACAGCTTGGGCGCTGCCGTCGTCTCCCTCCACAACGCTGACATCGTTAATGGAAAGGGATGGGGCCGGATCTGTATCCCGGATCGTGGCCTTCCCCTGGCTGTCGGACATGTGGGCGTTCACCGGGTTAAGCAGGTTCACAAAGAAGAACTCGTTGCTCTCGCTCAAAGCATCGCCCACGACCGGCACTGTGATTGTCCTGGCTACCGTCCCGGGCGGGAACGCCACCGTGCCATTAGTGAAGATATAATCCTTGCCTGCTTGAGCGGTGCCATCGCTGGTTACATAATCCACCAACACCGTCTGGCCACTGAGAGCCGATAGCCGCACCGTAAAGGTTGCATACACAAACGCGCCATTGCCTTCAGTTACCGTGACGTCATTGATGGAAAGAGACACGACTGGATCGTTGTCGATAATGGTTCCAACGCCCTGCGCACGGGCAATATTGGCGTTCACCGGGGCAGCCAGGTTCACGACAAAGGTTTCATTGCTTTCACTTAAGGTATCACCAGTGATGCTGACACGAATATTAGTGCTGGTTACCCCTGGAGCGAATGTCAGTGCGCCTGCAACTGCCACGTAATCCCGACCAGCCAGGGCCGAACCGTTGGCGGTGGCGTAACGGACGGAAATGGGCCTGCCGCTGGGAGCAGACAGGCTTACGTTGAAGAAGGCGCTGGTGAAGCCGCCGGTGCCTTCCGTAACCGTGGCATCACCAATCGTGATCGAGGGCGCTGGATCATTGTCCATGATCGTGCAAATCCCCTGAGCGTCCCTAATGATTGCATTCACCGACTTGCTGAGCACCAGGGAGAACGTCTCATTAACCTCGTTCAGCTTATCCGAAAAGATTGCGACAGGGACGGTTTGATTGACGACGCCCGGCAGGAAAGTCAGGACCCCATTTGTCGGCACGAAATCAAAACCAGCGGTCGCAGTACCATTCATGGTGGCGAAATTAACGGTGACGGTTCTCTCGCTGGGAGCGGAGAGGTGGACCAGGAAAGCAGTTGTTTGTATTCCCTCATCACCTTCGGAAACTACCACGTCATTGACATAGAGGCCCGGCACCCTGTCGTTGTCCAGGATGTAACCGATACCCTGAGGATCGGCAATTCCTGCATTAACAGGATTGTTCAAGTTCACCATGAAGGAATTGGTGTACTCGCTTAACAGATCTCCAATCACCGGCACGCTGATGACCTGGCTCACGACCCCTGGCTTAAAGATGAGCGTTCCACTGACCGGAACATAATCCCACCCGGCCCAGGCCGTACCGTCGGAGGTAGAGAAGTCCACGAGCACGGTCTGGGTGGCCACGGCAGAAAGGCGCACAGCAAAGCGAGCCTGGAGGTTCCCAATGTTACCTTCCAAAATTCGCGCATCACTGATGAATAGCGCGGGAACAACGTCCACAGTGATTTGGCGAGAGGACTCGGTGTGGCCGTTCTTCCTGGTAACCTTCGCGGTGAGTTTATGTTTACCCTGGTGCGGGTTCAACCAGGTAAATGCGAACGGCGGCGTGAGTGCCTGACCAATCTTCAGGCTGCCTGAGAAATACTCCACTTTGACGGCGTCCACAACATCCATGACGGAGGCTGTGAGAACGACATTCGTCGGTGCGAGAATAACGGAATTATCAACTAAATTGGCGATCGCAATCGGCGGCCTATCCACAACGGCAGTAACCAGACTAATCTCGTTGTCGTCTACGTCGACATCCATCTTATTGGCGCCTACTCTTGCAAAGGCGGTGAAGGTCCCCGCGTCAGAGTAGGTAACCGTCAGGGAAATGTTAGTGACAGCACCGACAGCCATGTCGCCGAGGTCAAACACCACAGTGCCGGTGGTCGGGGTTTCAGCAACATCGGGCACGGAGGAGACGAGCGAGGCTTCCGCAGTCAAATAATTCGTCAAGAACACCGCAAATGCGGTAGAAGGGCCCTGGTTGGACACCGCCAGGTGATAAACAACATTGCTGCCGAGCGCTATCGATCCGGCTGAAGCAGAACCGGAGAGCGTAAGGTTCGGCATGTCCACAACCAGAATGCGCACGGTTAGCATCGCGCTCAGGTTCGGGGTGCCGGAGTCCGTGACCACAATTGAGATTAGATTGGTGGTATCAGCTTGCCCTGGTGATGGCATCCAAGTGAAAAGGCCAGTCACAGGGTCAATGGCTGCGCCGGCAGGCGAATCGCCTCCGAGGCCAAAGGTCAGGTTCTGAGCGGGCAAGTCCGAATCTGTCGCTGTTACCTGGAAAGTCAAAAGTGTGCCGGCGCCAACTGCTTTGGTGGGGATCGGCGTGAGGAGCGGCGCAGTGTTCACCTCCAGGACTACAATGGTGAAAGTTTGGCTCACTGTCGCCGCCGGGGTCCAACTGTCCGTGACACGGATAGTGACAAGGTTCGTGCTTGGGCCCTGGAGTTCAGTTGGAGTCCAGGTAAAGACACCGGTGTCTGGATCTATTGATGAACCAATTGGTGCGCCCGGACCCAAAGTAAAGGCAAGCTTTTGTGCAGGGAGGTCAGAATCGCTGGCAACGGCGGCAAAGGTGAACGGAGCCCCTTCCGGAATCGTTTGATCAGGAATGATGCCCAGCACAGGAGCCGAGTTCACCTCAGTCACAACAACCACAAACGATTTTGAATCGCTCAGCGGCACCATGCCATCATCCATCACGACAATCGTGATAAGGTTGGTACTCGGGCCCTGACTTTCGCTCGGGGTCCAGGCAAAGATGCCGGTAATCGGATCAATGCTTGCGCCTGCTGGAGCTCCCGGGGCCAGGCTGAAGGTCAGAGTTTGTGCTGGCAAATCACCATCCGACGCGGTTGCAGTAAAGGTGAGCAAATCACCTTCAGCAACGGTTTGGTTTAGCACTGGCGCGAGATGCGGTTCAGTGTTCAAATCTGTCACGATGACTTGAATTGTTTCCACTGCGGCCAAGGAGGGAGAGCCATTGTCAGCCACGCGAATCGTTATAAAGTTTGTGCTGGGTCCCTGCGAATTGCTTGGCTTCCAGGTAAACACACCGGTCGTTGGATCGATGGCCGCCCCTGCGGGAGCCCCCGTCTCCAGAGTAAAGGTAAGATTCTGCATTGGCACATCCGAGTCGCTTGCTACGACCGTAAACGAAAGAACGCTATCCTCAGACACAGCCTTGTTGCCGATCGGCACGAGCACAGGCGCTGTATTCTCCTCGGTTACTACAACGCGAAAAGTCTGACTGGCGGTGGCAGGTGGCGTGCCATTGTCCGTCACCCGAATGGTAATTAGGTTCGTGCTCGGACCCTGGGCATTCGAGGGCGTCCACGTGAACACACCGCTAACAGGATTGATAGCGGCTCCTGCGGGAGCCCCAGGTTCAAGGGAAAAAATCAAGTCTTGAGCGGGCAGATCGGGATCCAATGCTGGAGCAACAAAGGTCAGCAAGTTACGTTCAGCGACTACCTTGTCCAGGATAGGCGAAAGAACGGGCGGTGTGTTCAATTCGTATACCGTGATTGTGAAGGTTCGCGAACCCTGAAGAGCCGGTGAGCCGTTATCCGAAACGCGGATTGTAAGCGTATTGGTGCTCGGCCCTTGGGCCTCCGTCGGCGTCCATGTAAACAGCCCGTTCGTTGGGTTGATCGTGGCCCCGGCAGGAGCCCCCGCATCCAAGCTGTAGCTAAGCGTTTGGAGCGGAATATCGGAATCGGTTCCCAGGACGGTGAAGGAGATTAAGTTACCTTCGGCCACAATCTTATTGCCGATCGGGGCAAGCACCGGATCCGAGTTCACTTCGTTGACCACAATTGTGAACGTTTCGGAATCGCTGAGCGCAGGCAAACCATTATCCGTTACATGAATCGTGATTAAGTTTGTGCTTGGGCCCTGGGCTTCAGTTGGAGTCCAGGTAAAAAGGCCGTTTGTGGGGTTGATCGCGGCGCCAACGGGAGCTCCAGCGCCAAGACTGTAGGTTAGCACTTGAAGCGGCAAGTCTGCATCTATTGCCGCGGCGTTAATGCTGAGCAGGCTTCCTTCATCAATGGTCATTGTCGAAATCAGCGGCAGCACAGGCGCGCTGTTCACGTCGGTAACTATGATTGTGAACGTTTGGCTGGCGTTCGCTGCAGGACTGCCATTATCAGTAACGCGAATAGTAATCAAGTTAGTGCTCGGACCCTGGCTTTCCGTGGGCGTCCAAGTGAAAAGCCCTGTAACTGGATTAATGGAGGCACCCTCGGGCGCGCCGTTGTCCAGGCTATAAACCAAAGTCTGTGCCGGGATGTCCGCATCCGACGCAATCGCGGCAAACACCAAAGGGCTGCCTTCTTTGACGGTTTTGTTGACGATACTCGTCAGGACGGGAGCCGAGTTCACCTCGCTCACAACGATCGTAATCGTTTCAAAAGCGCTCAAAGCCGGCGTGCCATTGTCGCTCACCCGGATAGTCACCACGTTGGTGCCCGGGCCCTGCGCTTCACTGGGGGTCCAGGTGAAAAGACCCGTGACTGGATTGA
>JAQGOV010000186.1 GCA_028293425.1 Verrucomicrobiales bacterium | reverse complement strand
CCAATCCCAATGTACGCTAAGAAGATTTTCAATGGTCCCCCTGCGTTTAATGAAGAAGTCGGATACGACCTTGTCGTAGGAGATTGGGTTGCTCCTCATGGAAAAGGGAAGCAGAAGGATTTTATCTTCTTGGGGCAGCTTCAGAAAAAATCCAACGAAGAATTTGATTATAAGCTGGTTATCAAATTTGCAAATCCATCCGATGGCATTCAAGAATTCCAAGTACCTGCTGACCTCACGAGTGAATTACGCTCGCCGTATGAAGCCCCAGACTCGGGATATGAGCGAGAGGTGGTGAGAAGGTTAAGCCGCAAACCAGGTCAAGGAACTAAAAACGACGCAGACAAGAACCGGAACTTCTTTTTCCGGGTCCGAACAGTTCTGGACCCGAACGGCAATATCCAGTCGGCCAATTATGGGAAAATCTACGGAGATTTTATGGATTTTACATACTTTTTTAACCCTGAGGTAAATTCAAGAAATCTAGAGTTTAACCCCTCGAAGAATTTATTTGGAAACTTACCCCCTTCCGAACGAGTTGAAGAACCTTGATAAAAGGGATGGGTAACAGGCTCTCAACTCCACAAGGAGTCGAACAATATTGCCCACTAGTCATGTGCAATATAATTATCAGGCGCGGCGAGATTCCTTGAAACAGATTCTCATCCTGGTTCTGGTCAGCATGTTCTGCGGTTGCGGCCACGCCCAAGATCCTGGCATTGTGAAGTCATTGTGGCGAGCAACCATCAAGGTGGTCGACGAGGCTGGCGACCCCATCGAAGGCGCGAAAGTGACGATTGGTTACCACGTCACTCCTTTTGAAGCGCAAACTGTACGGATGGCCAAAGCAACTGGATTAACCGACCGTGCTGGGGTTTTTAGAGCTGCTGAACAAAGCCAATCTATTGACTTGGAAGTTCGTGCTGAAAAGACCGGATTTTATCCTACGTTCCAGCGCCATGAACTCGGAGTTGGGTTTGATCCGGAAAAGCAGAATCCACATCTGACCCTTATCCTCAAAAAGGTAGGCGAGCCCATCCCCATGTACGCTCGCAGGCTACAAATCCAAATCCCTGAAGTTGGCAAACCTATCGGGTTCGATTTGCTCCAAGCTGATTGGGTGACCCCTCACGGCACTGGCACTCACACCGACCTAATGTTTCAGGTGAATCGCCGATGGGAGAGCCGCAACGATTTTGAATACGTTTTGAAAGTTTCGGCAACCACCCCGACCGACGGATTAATGGAATTTCCTGTACGCTTAGACCAAGGGAGCGAGCTTCGAATGCCTGGAACGGTTCCGCAAGGTGCATTTAAGGCAGAGGTCGTAAAAGTTTTGAGCCGCACACCCGGTCTTGGCTGGAAGCAAGACTCCATCCCAGAGCAGAATTACTACTTTCGAATCCGAAGCAAATTGGATGATACGGGAGGTATCAAGTCGGCACTGTATGGTAAAGTGTATGGTGATTTCGTGATAGACCCAATCAACTCTAAAACATCATTTATCCTGTTTACCTATTACATCAATCCCGAGCCTAATTCCCGCAACGTTGAATTTGACCCAAGCAAAAATCTCGCTCGAAAGAGCAAAGCACCCGATGAAGATGTTCGGAAGCCTTAAGCTGATGAACCTCAAGGAAGCAAATGGTCGCCATCACTTGTTCAAAATGCGGAATTCGCCTTTTTTCCAATCCGCGTTCCGCGGAATGAAAGTAAAGTGTACGGGGTGTGGTGCTATTTTTGAAGTCTCAGAAGTTTTGGAATCAGTCACGGATTCGGCAGGTGCTTCGATTGAAACGCCTCCGCACAAAAGGCCAATAGCAGGCTCACTGTCCTTAGTGGGTTTTTGCATCGCTTCCGGTATCGGCGTGCTCTCAACTTTGAACATCGTATTTCATAGTGAAGGCATGGCGACAATAGGGCAATAGCAGGTATAGGGTTTGGATGTGTGGCTTGCATCCCGAGCCTTGCAATCGGAGTTTACGGAATTGTGAGAGATGAGCGTCCCGCTTGGCCTTGTCTTCTTGGCGCGGCACTCAACTTCCTGCCAGCAGCGGTTGGGATTTGGTTGTTGGTAAAAGTCTTTACCCCGCATTAGCCAAAAGGCTTTTCTATCCGATTCGGCAGAATGATAAGGGATCGGGTTTCTTGTGAAAGCAGACTGTGCATTATGTCAACGACAGCGAAAGTTTCCGTGCCGTGCTTCTCGAACCATCCTCCGATACGGGTGAGTGCCCACATTCTCACAGTAGGACTTTAGCCTTTGCTTTGCTGAAAGTGCAAAAGATCTTTGATTGAGGAAATAGACCAAATGCAGGAGGGACTTGAGAAGCTATTGAGCAAAATCTTTCCCCATCACGCAAATAGGGAGAGCACCTCACGAAACGAGACGCCCTAACGGTTTGGAAAAAGGGATGGAAAAGCGGTTGAAACGGCTCTAATTGCGTTCGGTCCGCCTGACATCGCGCTTAAGCGGCGGTGTTAATGAGAGGGTGGTGCGATCCGGATGTTCGGTGTGATGCGTTTTATTAGGCTCTGGAAATCTCGGTTACTTTGCGGCTTCCGGGGGCATGGGGACTTGTTGGGGGCTCTTGAGGTAGGAGAGGAGATCACGGACTTCGTTTTGGCTCAGTGCCTGGAGGAGGCCTTCGGGCATCATGGAGATTTCGCCCTGGGTGAGGGATTTGATGTCCGGGCGCGCAATGACCAGGGTGTCGTTGGGAATGACGATGGTGACGGCGTTGTCGTCCTGGCGGGTGACGATGCCGGTAATGACGCGGTCATCCTTTGTTTCGAGAGTGGAGGTCCGGTAATCGTTGGGAATGATCGCGTTCGGATCGATGACGTTTTGGAGGATGTAATCGAGGTCGGCGCGGTTGGAGCCGGTGATGTCGGGGCCGACTTTGCCGCCGGTGTCAAAGAGAGTGTGGCATTGTTGGCAGGTGCGGCTGAATACGCCACGTCCACTCCGGGGATCTCCATAGCCTTTTGTTTGGACGAGGTTTTTAAAAGCAGCAATTTCCTTGAGCTTGTCGGCTTCAGTGTCTCGGGAAACGCCCCAGACTTTTCCGACCTGCTGATTGATGTCGTTATCCTTCAGGTTCCGCAATTGCCGGACGAGGTCTGCACTGAGGTCTTTAGCGGGGACTTTCTTTTCTGCAATGGCGCCCAAAAGATTGCGGGCAAAGACCTGACGTGAGACGAGAGTCGTCAGAGCGTCCTTCTTCTCCACGGGGCTGAGGGAAGAATATACGTTAAGAATGGCTCCCGGAGTTTTGGGATCATCGTAGGCAGCGAGAGCGCGGAGGGACGTGCCGCGGAGTTTGGCGTCGCCAAGGAGTTCGCGCAACGGTGCGGCGAGCGCAGGGTCCCGCGATTGAAGGAGCGCATCCAGAGCATTGGTTCGGGCTGGGAACAGGGCTTTAGGATCCACCAAGGTTTGGCGCAAGGAGGCCAAGGCAGAGGCGCTACCGAAGGTGAGGGAAAGCGATTGGGTCAGCTCACGGATTTGGGGATTGGAACTTTTTGCAAGCTTAGTGGCGGCCTCCTCCCATCCAGCGGGCATTTTGACACCCCGGCGGCCTTTGAGGCCATCGCTCATGCCTTTAAGAATATCGAGCTGAAACTGGGGATCGTCGGATTGCCCAAGGACCTGGACCAGCGCGGGAAGGGCTTCGTTGCTGGGATCGTTTTGGGCAAGTGCGGAGCGGTAGCCCACTAGGGCCAAGCACAGGGACAGGCAGAGGGCAAATCGTTTCATCTCGGGGATGATTTAAAGGCAAATGAGGTTTTGAGCAAGGTTGCATTCGCGCAGGGTAAGGGAAGAAGAAAAAAAGGCAGGGGCATGGGAAATGGAAACTGGAAAGGATAAAAAGGGGAAGATTAGGATTACAAGTAAACATCTGCGAGCGTTGATGGTGCACTGAGCCGTTCCACCGTGATGTGAACAAAACCGGGACCGATTATGATTACGCTTTGGGAAGGAAATGCAGGGCCAAAGGGATTAGATTGCGCTTTGGATTGAATGTGAGAGGCTGAACCGCAATCCAATGAGACAAGCTATGAAAAAGAACCAGATTCATCGTCGTTCCTTTCTGCAACGCACTGCGCTGGCTACGGCTGCGCTGAGTTTTCCTTTCATTTCAACCCGGAATGTTTTGGGAGCCAATGAGCGCCTGAATATTGCTGCAATTGGAGCGGGTGGCAAAGGAGCGGTGGATGTGGATGGGTGCAGTTCGGAAAATATCTATGCCCTTTGTGATGTGGATGAAAAGAATGCGGCGGGAACATTCCAGAAGTTTCCAAAAGCGAAGCTTTACAAGGATTTTCGGAAAATGCTGGAACAGGAGAAGAGCATCGATGCGGTCACTATTTCCACGCCCGATCACATGCATTTTCCGGCGGCAATGATGGCGATGAAGATGGGAAAACACGTGTATTGCCAGAAGCCTTTAACGCACACCGTCGAGGAAGCGCGCCGACTGACCGAAGCAGCCCGGAAATATAAGGTGGCGACGCAGATGGGCAACCAGGGGCATTCAGACAAGTGGCTGCGCCGAAATGTAGAGTTGGTGCAGTCCGGAGTGCTAGGGAAAGTTCGGGAGGCGCATTGCTGGACGGACCGCCCGATCTGGCCGCAAGGGGTGAACCGGCCGACGGATTCCACGCTCGTGCCCTCGACCCTGGATTGGGAAGCGTGGCTGGGAGTGGCCCCGGAGCGACCCTATTCGCCAGCGTATGTCCCTTTTAAATGGCGTGGTTATTGGGATTTTGGGACAGGAGCACTCGGGGACATGGGATGCCATGTTTATGACATGCCCTACTGGGCTCTTAAGCTGGGTGCGCCCATAAGCGTGGTAGCGGAGCAAGAAGGGATGACGCAGGAATCGCCACCGAAGGCCTCGACGATCACTTATGAATTTGGAGAACGCGAAGGGCTGTCCGCCACGCGGTTCGTATGGTACGACGGCGGCAGAAAGCCGAGCGCGGAGCTGGTGAAGGGCAAAAAGTTGGGAACCAATGGCGTTATCCTGGTGGGAGACAAGGATACCTTGTTCGTGCCGAGCTATTGGGGACGAGGAGAGTTTTTGTCCGGGTCAACTTACGATGATTTCAAATCGGTGGCGGAAACGTTGCCCAAGGCATCCAATTTTGACAAATGTCATTACGAAGAATGGATCATGGCATGCAAAGGGGGGCCAAAAGCTTATTCCAACTTCGACTATGCGGGTCCGTTAACCGAAATGATCCTGCTCGGAAATGTGGCCTTGCGTTCAGGTAAGAAAATCGAGTGGAACGCGAAGAAGATGAAAGTGACGAACGACAAGGACGCCAATCGGTTGCTGACGAAGAAATATCGAAAAGGATACGGGGTGTGAAAAACGCAGCAGGCCAAGGAGGGGTCGCGTGGTTCCGGGGCTCGCGCCGGCATCGGGTTGCTTGGTCGGCTGTTTGGATTATGATCGCGGGCGCGAATTGGCTGCAGGGAGCGCCTGCCCCTTCTGATTTTCAGGGTGTGCCTGCTCGTTCCAGGCCGCAGGGTGCGCCCGTGCCTCCGAAGCTGACTGGGATTGTCCAGGTAGAGAACAGCACTCTAGCGTTGTTTGAGCTGACAGAGCCGACCCGCGGCCTGGTTTCAGAACCCATACTGCGCGAGGGCGAGCGGGATGGAGCGTTCGAGTTGATTACGGTAAACCGAACGAACGGCATCGCCGTGATGAATGGCCCGACTGGGAAGGAGACGCTTCGGGTTTACACCAATCAACCGCCGACTGACCGAACGATCAATTTGCACCAGGCAAGATTGGAGCAGGTCCTGGAGCTCTACCAGATGGTAGGAAACCGCACCGTCATCCGCCCTCCGCAACTAACTTCCTTTCGAATTGACCTGCAAAGTGAGGCTGGTCTTTCCTCGGCACAGGCTGCGCAAATGTTGGAGAATGTCATAAGTGACAGCGGGCTCATCGTCGAGCACCGGGGGGATTTCGTCTTTGTGGTGCCGAGCGAGGAAATTAACGCCTTGCTGGGTGTTCCGAGGCAGCCGGAAGTGGCAGCAAGTGGGAAGCAGTCCCCTGCCCTGGAGGTTTTTCCACCAGGATTGATTAAATTCCAAGAAACGGATTTGAATCAGGTCTTGGATTTTTTCGCTGAGCTGAGTGACAAAAATCTGCTGAGCACTCCTGCCTTGCCGGCAGGAAAGGTAACCATCCGGAGCCAAACGGCCATGAACCGCGGGCAAGCAGTCTGGATGATGAGCGCGGCCTTAAGACTCGGTGAGATAGCGACCGTGCCTGCTGGAAAAGATTTTATGTTCGTGGTGCCGGTGGACCGGACGAACACCCTGCCGACCTATGATGAAAAGGCGCTGGCAGCCAAGGCGAGCGCCAAGGGTGAGTTGTTGCAACTCAAATTCGATCGTGTGCCCCTGAAAAGCCTGCTCGGTTTTTATGCGGAATTGACTGGCCGACAGGCATTGCCCATCCCAGCAGAGATACCGGAAGTCAGAATATCGTTTCAGGCGAGAAAGCCTTTAACACAACAGGATTGTATCTTTGGGCTCGAATCGCTTGCGGCGTTGAACAATGTGCGATTTCAGTTTGTGGGAGACAAACAAGTGGAGTTGAGGAAGGCGGAGTGAAGTGAGTGGCGGTAGACAAAGAGCTGAGACAAAGTGGTCAGACGAAGAGCCGAACAGGGACAAAGTGAAACATTAAGTGGGGAGACGAAGAAGGTGTCGGAGGATGACAAATTTAGGTCAGGATTTGACCCTCAAGGCAACTGCAGTCGGAAGAATTGAGCACGGTTGGTTGAGGCTGGCACCTGGATGGACCATTGGCCATTGGACAGGGTGGGAACATTTGTTGCTCGCGACCAAAAAGCGGCCGGAGCGAGGTTCGTGGCGGTGAAGAGTTGGTACCAGGACCCATCGCCTGGCCACGCAAGCGCTACGGCGTTCGTGGAGCGGCCGATGGTGAGAGGGACTTGAGTGGGAATGGTAGCAAAACCTTTAAGTTCAAAATCGAAAGCCACATCCGGCCCATTCGGAGCGGATTGGTGAAGTTCCACCGCCAGGACGTTAGTTCCGTCGAGGAGGATGGATGGACTAAAGGACTTGGTTATGTAGGTCGATGCGTCGACGCCCGTGATAGGAATGGAGGCGAGAGTCTGATTACTGATTGTGCCAGAAGGCAAGTTGTCCCGCCAGATTTCAGCGCCGTTCAGGTAAACGACAGCGCCGTCGTTACGGAGGATTCTGGCATCCAGACTGAAAACCTTGGAAGCATCGGGAACAAACAGGAGTTTGCGGAAATAGGTGGCCGGGTATTTGGCGCCTGAGTTTGGGCCAAAGCTAACGGTGGTTGTTTCTCCTCCTGTGCCATAACCGAGAATGCCGGAGCCTGATTTCCATGAGTTATCATTGAAATTATTGTTGCGCCAGGAGGCTGAGGGTTCCACACCTGTGTCCAGATACTTCCAGACGGAACCGGTCGGGATCAGGCCAAAGTAGGCTGTCGTCAGATTTGAGCTAACGGTGACAAGGAACGTTTGAGCGTCTGTCATGACTGGATTTCCGTTGTCTGTCACTCTCACGGTCACGGAGTAATCACCCAGAGGCTGGTTTGATGGGACAGACCAACTTAAGACTCCAGTGGTGGCGTTGAGGGAAAGGCCAACGGGCGCCCCGGGGTCCAAGGAATAAGAGAGCGCCTGGTAGGGCAGGTCGGCGTCCAAAGCAGTGTTGGCGAAGGCGAAATTTTGCCCTGGATTTAACGCAACATTGGGGATGGCGGATAAAGCAGGCGGCCGGTTATTTTGCAAGGGAGTGAGGTTTGAATTCGGAATGACCTGTTTTGACTCGCCCGGAGGCTGCCACATCAAAACGGCAGCAGCGCTTCCATTCGCATCGAAGAATTCCATGGTGATCTTGTAGAACTGGCCGGCGTTTAGGGAAAGGGTTCCGCTATTCTCTGTGACCGTGTGTGGCACCCAATTACTGATAATCATCTGATTATTCACGGTGAGCTTCACGGCGTCGTCGCTGAGGGTATAAAAGGTGTAAAGGCCCGTTTGGTTGGCCCGAACTTTGCCATCCCACTTCACCGAAAAGGGTCCCTGGAGCAACGCGGGATTTGGAGACGAGTCGCCCCAAAAGAAATTAACGACGTCATCCACCCGGTAAAAGGCAGAATTCTGGAAATTGGTGCTGGCGTAGTAAAAGCCGCGCAACCCGCTGACCGCAGGATAGAGTTGAGACTGGGGAACGACCTGTTTTGCGCCACCGGGTTCGGTCCAAAGAAGTTGAGCCGTGGCGGAGCCGGTGCCTTCGTAATATTCGACGACAAGGTCGTAATACTGGCCAGGCACCAGGGAAATAGACTGAACGTCTTCGGATAAAATGTGAGAAGACCAGCTATCGATTAGCAGTTGGCCGCCGAGCCAAAGCCGGGCACCGTCGTCCGAAATCAGGTGAAATTTATGGTTCCCAGCGTGGCGGACCTGAAGTTTACCACTCCACCGAACAGAGAAATTGTCTACCGGAATGGAACCATCAGGACTGCCCGCACCCCAGGAAAAATTTATGTTAGAATCCGTCCGTGTAACGGCAAGCCCGACCAGGTTGGTCTTGGTGAAGTACTCGCCCATGAGGCCGGTGCCGCGACCATTGGGTTCCGGGTTGTAGACCGAAATCGAGACGGGGGCGCTGGTAGAGGCCAAGCCCGAATTGTCCACCGCGACCGCGGTGAAAGCATACTGACCCGCGGAAAGGTTCGTGAGCGCAAAGGAAAACGGAGCAAAACTCGACTGAGCCATTCTTGTGGCACCTTTGTAAATAGAAATATTAGTGATGGCGCCGTCTGAATCCTGGCCATCAGCGCCCAAGAGAACCGCGGCCGGGGCATCGAAGGAGGAGAGGCCGGTGAGATTACTCAGAGTGACGACAGGAGGGATGCGGGGCATCGTGAGGATCAGTTGAGGACGATTGGCGGCCGAGCCCTCCTTTGAAGTATAAGCGGTGTAGCCGCCGTTGGTGGGAGTGGGCAAGCCGGTGCTGTAAATGCGCAGGGAGAGCTGGCCATTCGCGGAAGCTGCCTGCTGCGCCAGGGATGTGATGGGAATCAGGACGGGGGTGTTCGAAGCGGCCACCAGCCACTGAGTATATTCCGGCCCCGAAGCCGGTTTATTGTTCCAGGTGAGGCCATTTTCCGTCCATGAATTGTCGGCCAAAGGGGCTAAACCGTGGTTGATTGGATCCTGCACGGTAAACGGATAGAGCCGGAGGCTGGCGGAAAGGATTTGCCCGGGAGCGGAGGAAAGATCGAAACGCATGAAAGTTTCACGACCTAAAGAGCTCGTGGCAGCCTTGGCGGCGAGGGAACTGGAACTGCCAAAATTCACATTGGTTTGGTCGCCATTTTGAACGTAGGCGTCCGCAGTTGGAAAGAGCGTGACGGTTTGAAGAGTCCCGATGGCGAAACGAGCGTGGAGGGTTTGGCCGGCGGAGCCGTTCATGTTCACAGCCACCTTAATGGTGGGTGTGAGTTGCTGAACTAAAAAAGCAGCGTCGCCGGTCAAAAACGCGGCAGCAGACGAGCTGAGTTCCAAATTGATAATACCAGTGTTCGTTTGGGTAGGATCAGATATCCCGACATCCAGCAGGGACCCATCGTTGCGCATAATCACCGAGGCCTTTTTATCGACCGTAATGCCACCGAGGCGATTCGTGCCATCCTTCCAAAAATTGACCGCCGTGATGCCCAAGACGTTTTCTTTAACGCCCTGAGCGGTAGTGTTGTTTCCCAAGACCTGAATATCGGGGTTGCTGGCATACGTGGAAACCTGCGAGGCAGAGCTGTTGGGCAGGAGGACGTATGAATAACTGGCATTGGATGGATTCAGTCCGTGGTCGTACCAGAGTGTCAGGTAATTGCGACTGATTCGGTTGGTGCTCCCGTAGGTCGTGTTTAGCTCCGCCATTGCTCCAGAACGCGCCTCGCGCAGGCCATTGATGGTGACAGGCTGCGGAAAGTAAAAGCCGAGATCAGAACCCGAAACGTTTCCCGCCAAGTGAGCCCATTGGGTATTAGTTAGGGTTTGAGACCAGGGAAAACCGGGGGACTGGAGAATTCCGTTCACCGTGAAAGGATTATTGCCATTGGAGGTGAGGCGGCGATTTCCAATGATTGTCTCGACGGAGTGGTTATCCGCGGCAACGGTGCTAATGCCTGCTCCCAAACAGACAATTTCATTATCAAACATGAACCATGATTTGCGAGCGGAGAGGGAACTTCCCCAGGCATTGAGTTGCATGCCGCAAAGCCCGTAAAGATTCTGCAGGGATGCACCACCAGTCCAATTATTAGGGCCGGTGTAGCTCTGACCCGAGGCATTGGTTCGGGTCTGGGTATCGATGGTGGTGCCGGGGAGGCGGTATGGATTGACCGTTGGCCAGAAGCCATCGGCGTAATAATTTTCTTCCGGAGTGTATAGCCACGTCATGCCATCGCCGGTGTACCAACCGCGAAGGTTTTCACCGCGGATAGACTCGTAATTAGCAACCCGGCTGGAAGACATGGAAACACCGAAAGCCCAGCCCGGCCGGCAGTGCAAAACCCGATCCATCTGAGGGAACTGATAGTGACGTACCAAGCCGGGCGTTGGAGAAATTGAGGGATCATTCAAAACGGTTTGAGCCCAAATGTTGAAAGGCGGAAATTGAGTAGAAATGAAGTTGCGGTAAGTGTCCCCTTGAATCCAGGCCTTAGCCATTGCTTTGAAGGCGCGAGCATCGTTGGTGGGAGCAAATTGAGCCACCTGAAGGATGGCGGCAATCAAATCATGGCCATCCGTGTGGTCATCGCCACTGCGTGTGTAGTAGCGGCCGGAAACCATTTGCATCAAGCCGCCCTGGTAGATGAAAGGTTGGAAGCTATCGTAGACCCAGCAGTAGACATTTGCCTGGTTCGGGTCGGTTATCTCCCAGCTTGAACCTTTGAGCCATTGCATGAGAGGCGCGATGGTTTGAAGGAGCTGGGATCCGTAGCCCCCATTGTAAGCAAACTCGTTGTGGAAAATAAAGGAACCATCCGGATAAAAACCGTCGCCAGCGGTGGAATACTGGAAGACATCGCTGAGGGCCTGACCGGCCAGCGCGATCTTTGCCGCATCTTTCACAATCGCTCCACGGAGGGCGACTACGGAAGCTTTCCAGACTTTGTTGGCGGCAGTCAGATTGGGAGTGGGCGAAAAGTGGTCCACCGCATTCATGTAATTTGCAATCTGGACTGGCGAAAGCCTGCTGTAGAGCAGCACGGCTGTGTCATTTAAAGCGAGAGGGGCCGCAATTTCCCAATCGAAGAAGTTGTCGTACTCGATTTTTGTTTCGTTGTAGGAATTGGCGTAAAGCCAATCGAGGCCGTTGGTGATGGCGGTGAGCAGAGACGCGTTGGTTTCCAACGAAGAGTTTCGAGTGGACCAAGCCAAGGCCATGATTTGGAGCCGTCCGAAGCTGGCGGAAATGTCGCTCGAATCGGTGGCGAGATGATTACGGTCACTCCAGAGGTAGGCGCGGCTGGCCGAAGTGTTCAAAGAGGTCCAATGACGCTGAGCGGTAACAGCAATCGAAGAAATCCAATTTGAATAATTGGGGTCGGCCGAGGAGGCATTCGTGCCGAAGTTCAGCATATCGCGGCGCTTCAAGCGGAGCGCGTCGAACTCATCCGCATGGGAAGCGGCTAAACCCACAAACCAGAGCCCCGCAAGCAGGAGTGCAGCAAGACGGCTAAGGATGGGTTTTTGAATCAACATAGTTACTTGCCCGCGGGGGGCGAGCTGTTTTGAGGCGTGTCTGAACCAATGGCGCGTCCGAGCTGAGCCAGCGAGACCTGGTAATTGCGAAGTGCTTCGATCTGAGTGGTGCGGGCTTCAGTGAGGGCTGTTTGGGCGTTTAGAACATCCAGTTGAGTGCCTGTGCCTGCTTCATAACGAGCCCCAGCCAGGCGCAAGGCTTCCTCGGCCTGTTCCTGGACTTTCTTCTGCGATTCGATCACTTCGCGAGCTTCGACAAAGGTGGAATAGGACGTCCGGACCTGCTGCTCGATGCGTCGGCTGACGTCCTCGAGATCGTAATGGGCCTTCTCACGGTTAGCTTCCGCTTCGATGACCCGACCGCGAGTAGCAAAACCATCGAAGATGTTCCAACGCATTTCCACCCCAGCCATAGGCCCGGAAACATCCTTGAAAAAGTCGTCTTGAAACGCGGTGTTGCGGCCACCATAACCCGCAAAGATCAGGAAGGAAGGTTTGTAACCTGATTTGGCCACGGTGACCGATTCATGGCGGAGACTTTCCTCGAGTTTAAGGACGCCCAACTCCGGTCTTCGCTGCATGGCCTGAGCCAGAGCCGCGGACAGATTTACGTCGTAGGGAATGGATTCCAATTTGTCGGTGAGCGTGAGGGGAATGTCCTCCCCTACCCCGGCGGGCACATTATAACCGAGCAGGATGGCCAAGCCGGTTTTTGAGATGCGATACCCATTCCTGGCGCGGATCAGGCGAGGCCGGGCATTGGCTACCTCGACTTCGCCGCGCAGCACATCAAATCGAGGGACCGCACCAGCCTGGAACCGCTGGATGGTGTTTGTCAGTTCCTGATTGAGCAGCTTGACAGAAGCTTCACGGACGAAGATTTCCTGCTCGGCTTGAAGCACAGTATAATACGCGTTACGAACATCGTATAACGTGTCAGCCAGGGTAGTTTGGTAGCGGAGCAATGCCTGCTCTCGGATAAGGCGGGCGGTACGAATTCCCGAAAGAATCCTGCCGCCTTCGTAGATGCTTTGCTCGATGCGCACGTTGCCCGACCATTCGTCCCTTGGAGGGTTGATGATGGAGAATGGGGATACCTCCACGGCCTCGTTGTGGGCGTAACTACCAAGGGCACGAACCTTGGGCAGAGCGATGGCGCGGTTTTGGACGGCAATTCCATGCGCGGCCTTCAAATCACTTTGGCCTTTGAGGATAGCACTATTCCTTTGCAGGGCAGTCGTCAAAGCGTCCGGAAGGGACAAAGGTTGGGTGAGCCAAGGCGGAGGGGTCCCAGCCATATTGGTCCGAGAGAGCATTTCAGCCGAAAACAGCGGAGAAACGCACGAGAGGATCAGCGCAAAAAGCGACGCCCCGATCCTGATAAACCCAAAAATCGTAGAATTGCCAGCCATGAGAGAAGGTTTTGATGCTCTTTTGCCAATAATTTCCTGCATATCCTGTTGAATGCCAAGCAAAACACATTCCCCATAGACCAGATTTCTCAAGATTTTGACGAAGTAAATTTACTCTGGAGTGATAAGGCGGTTTTTCCAAGCCTAAGCTCTCAATTAAACGGAGTGCGGCACCTAATATTCAACAATCCGGTAATAGCGGGACTGACTGCCGAGGACGTCATCCATTGTGGCGATGACGGAGTTTGGATCGATGGTCTGCTCATCCAGGAGTTTCCACCGAATACGCACCTCGCCATCCACTATTTGCCAATCGGGATCGGCAATGTTGTCCTTGTAAAAGAGCTGATAAACCTTTTGGGGGTTAGCGTCCCAAGAGATCGACACCAGGTTGCCTATATAAGTAATATTGGCGGCAATGGTGGAAGTCGATGGGCCCGAGACATCGGGATTTCCATCGATGGGAGCGGCGGCATTAGTGGAGAACTGCACCTGATCGACCCAGCCACGATCCTGCCCGGCGGACCCGCTGCTGTTTTTGGTGTATTGCCATTGCACAAAATTGCTTCCGGTTGGCAGGATGTAACTTCGGTTGGTCCAATCGATTTCGCCGGAGATATTTTCCTGCTGAGAACCATTGATATAAAACCTCAGCTTATCGCTGCCCAATTCCGAAGAGACTTTCCACCAAAAGGTCAACACACCAGGCCCTCTGAGGCTGGTTTGAAATGCCGTTGTGCCGCCGTCTGGAATGGCGCCGCTCCTCGCGGCATCCACACCATCGTGGGTGACCGCGGTCTGGCCGACAAACGGGGGCGTGCCGGTGACTGTCCAAATAAGATTGGGAGCATCGAGGGCATCCGCCAAAGGAACAACTGGCGTGATTGTTAACAATGCGGTTGAACTGGTGATGCTGCCTATTGAATTGGATACCTGGAGGCTGTAACTGCCTGATTGGTTGATTTGTGCCGAGGAAATGGTGAGGGCAGTTGTCGCGGCGCCGCTGACGTTTCCGCCATTTGTCATCGGAGCGCCATTGTAAAACCACTGGAAATTCAAGGGCGGTGTGCCGAGCACAGAAGCAGTGATGGTCACACTTGTTCCGGCTTCCACAGTCCTGTTGGTGGGTTGAGAGCTGAACGTTGGAGGCGTGGGAAGGAACTGCACCTGGTCAACCCAGCCCTTGTCCTGCCCCGCTGACAGGCTGCCATTTTTTTTGTAAGTCCAAGCAAGGGTGCTTGTTCCACTGCTTGAGATGGAGAAGGAGCGCTGATTCCAATCCACTTCACCGGAGATACGGGCGAGCTCGGTGCCCCCCACCAAAAACCGCAACACATCATTATTGGTCTCGGAAGATACCTTCCACCAAAAAGTGATGGTTCCCGGGCCGCTCACAGTTGTTTGCATGGTACAGGTGCCGCCATCGGCGATGGCACCACTGCGCGCGGCGTCCTCGCCATCATGAGTAACAGTTGGCTGGCCGACCCAGGCAGGTGTACCAACGGTGGCCCAAACGAGCGCGGGATTATCCAAGGCGTCGACAAGGGAGAAAAAAGGCACGACGGTGAGCAAAGCATTGGAGGTTGTGACGCTGCCCACTGAATTGATCACTTGCAGTTTGTAATTGCCGGATTGGTTGGTTTGAGCCGAGGTAATTATCAGCGAAGGCGTGGTGGCGCCGCTGACGTTTCCTGCATTTGCCAAGGGAGCATCGTTGTAAAACCATTGATAAGTTAACGGCGGGGTGCCAACAACAGAAGCACTGAGGGTAACGGTCGTTCCAGCATCCGCGGTTCTATCGCCGGGCTGAGAACTCAATATTGGAGCCGCTGGGAGAAATTGCACCTGGTCCACCCAGCCATGATCCTGCCCAACGGCAAGACTGCCGTTCTTGGTGTATTTCCATTGCAGGGTCTGGCTTCCGGAAGGGACCGGGAAGGACACTTGCTGCCAATCCAGTTCTCCCGAGATGCGGGCCTTCTCCGTACTGCCAATGTAGAAGATTAGGACGTCCTTATTCGTTTCCGAGGATACCTTCCACCAGAAAGTCACAGTGCCAGGTCCATTGACAGTGGTTTGGATTGCGGTGGAGGTTCCATCCGCAATGGCACCGCTGCGCGCGGAGCTAATGCCATCATGAGAGACGACAGCTTGCCCCAGCCAGAAAGGCGAACCACTCGTGATCCATGATAGATCAGGGCTATCCAAAACATCGCGCAATGGGAGCGTAGGAGTCACCGCAAGGAACGCGTTCGAGCTGGCAACTAGTCCAGCGGCGTTGCTCACAATCACAGAATAAAGACCGCCTTGATCGGCTTGAATGCTGGATAATTTGAGCGCCGGGGTGTTGGCGCCGGTGACATTTCCGGCGTTCAAGAGATTGGTACCATTACGCCGCCACTGGTAAGAGAACGGAGGCGAGCCCGCAGCACCCACCGTAAAGTTGACTGTAGCTCCAGGGTCCATGCTTATGCCGACAGGCTGGTTCGTAATGACCGGTCCTAGGACCGGAGCAAATTGAACCTGATCCAGCCAGGCGCGGTCCGCACCGGCAGCAAGGGAGCCGTCCTTCTGGTAGCGCCACTGAAGAATCTGGACACCATTAGAAACATCAAACACTTTGAATTGCCAATCGATTTCACCGGAAATACTGGCCTGCTCGAGGTTGCCGATAAAAAATCGGTATTTATCGCCGGAAGCGGTAGGTCCCGGAGCATTCGTTTGAGAAGAAACCTTCCACCAGAAGCTCAGCTTACCAGGGCCGATAACCGTGGTTTCGATCCAATCTCTCTGGCCATCCAGCAGGGACCCGCTCTGCATGGCATCAATGCCGTCGTGTGTAACACTAGTGGTAGTGACCCAGGGGGCCTCCCCGGCTGTGATCCAACCTGAACTCCAAGTGTTGGAATCAGTATCCAAAGCCGCGGACATGGGGGCATTCGGATAAACACCGAGAGAAGCGTTGGTACTAAGGACGCGGCCACCGGCATTCATGACCATCACGGCATAAGACCCAGCCTGCGAAGGATCGGCATTGGTAATCCTCAGGGTTCCGAGAGTAGTGCCGCTATAAGTCAAGCTTTCGGGGACCGCCAGGGAGTTGTAATACCATTGGTAATTAATTGGTTTGCTGCCGGTGTCCCCGACACTGAAATAGGCCAAGGCACCCAAATCGGCAGTAGTGTTCACGGGTTGCCGTGCAATCACTGGGGCGGCAGGTCCGATAATTACTTGATCGAGCCATCCGCGGTCCATGCCCGCAGAGCCAGTGGCATCCTTCGTGTAGGCCCAGCGAAGAACTTGAGTGAAATTGGTCAAGTCGAAGCTGCGCCAGCGCCAATCCACCTCGCCTGAAATATTGGCCTGCTCGATGCCATTAACGAGGAACCGGATCCGATCATGATTGGTTTCCGAGGATACCTTCCACCAAAAAGTTACAGATGCCGGCCCGAGAACAGTCGTCTCAATGTAGTTAGTTTGATTATTCAGGAGAGGACCGCTTTGCGCGGCATCCAGCCAGTCATAAGTAACGGAACTTTGACCAATCCAAGCCGAAGCACCGCCGGCAACCCAAACGCGGCCAGTGGTATCGAGCGCCTCCGAGAGCGGGAAATTTGGCGTAAGAGTCAAAGCCACGTTGGAACTGAACGCCCAGCCATAATCATTCTGGACGACCAAGGCATAGAAACCTTGCCGTGTGGGATTGGCGCCAAGCACCGTAAGAACAGGTTCCTTGGAACCGCTGACACTGTCGCTATCGTTGAGAATGGCCCCATTGAAATGCCATTGATAACTCATGGGACCGGCACCCGAAGCGGCGGCAGCAAAGGTGGCCGTGGACCCGGCATCTACTTGCTGGCTCAATGGCTGCAATGTGAATGCCGGCTGAGATGGGCCAAATGTCGGAATAAATTCCACATCATCCAGCCAGGCGCGATCCTGGCCGTTGGTGCCCGCCGAATCCTTGGAGTAAGTCCAACGGAAGGTGTGGGGTCCAGATTGGATTTCAAAAACCTGCAAGCGCCAGTTCACTTCGCCCGAGAGGCTGGCCATTGGCTGGCTATCCTGTGCAAAAGTCAGGAAATCGTGATTCGTCTCGGAGGAAACTTTCCACCAGAACCGGAGTATACCTGGACCGTTGACGGTGGTCTCAGTCCAGGTGTTTTGATTGGCCGAAATGTTGCCGCTCTGGGCAGCATCGAAGCCGTCATGAGTGACATTTGTTTGGGCTTTCCATGGGGCAGCAGCCGAAGTGGCCCAGGCAAGGCCAGGCCCATCCAGGACGTCGAAGAGCGTTAAGGCAGGAATCACTTTCAGAACAACATTGGAGCTGATAGCGATGCCGGCGAGATTACTGACAAGAACAGAATAGGACCCGCTCTGCGCTGGAACCGCACCGAGGAGAGTCAAAGCTGGGGAACTCGAACCGCTGACAGGGCCGCCGTCGACTAAGTTTGTATTATTGCGACGCCATTGATAAGTCAATGGAGTAGAGCCGCTCACGGAAACGTTAAAGGAGGCAGTCGCTGTCTCCTGAATAGTTTGGGCGAGGGGCTGGGTGGTAATCACGGGTGGAGTAATTACTGTGAGGAAGGCATTTGAACTGGTGACGTTGCCCACCATATTGCTGACCAACACCGAGTAAACCCCGGCCTGGGCCGGCTGAATGTTCGAGAGCGTCAGGAGAGAAGTCGAAGCCGAGGCGTCTAGGAGATTGGTCCCATTCAACCGCCATTGATAAATGAGCGGAGCCGAACCGGCCGCCGTCACCATGAAGCTAACGTTGGTTCCCGCGACAACTGTTTGCGTCAAAGGCTGCTGGGTGATGGACGGAGCCGTGCTGACCACGAGCGAGGCTCCAGAACTGGAAACCTGCCCGGCCCCATTCGTGACGAGGACGGAATAAACGCCCGCCTGCGCCGCCTGAGCACTCGAGATACTGAGGGTGGCGGTCGTAGTCCCACTAATCTTGCCTCCATTCACCAGGTTGGTGCCGTTCATGAGCCATTGGTAGCCCAAGGTGCCACTGCCGACAGCCCCGACTTTGAACGTAACCGTAGCGCCCGCGAGCACATTTTGACTGGCGGGTTGATTAGTAATCACCGGAGAGGTAATGACGGTGAGAATTGCATTTGCGCTCAGCGCCGTGCCCGCGGCGTTGCTCACGATGACAGAGTAGGCGCCAGCCTGGGTGGCTTGAATGCTGGTCAGAGTCAAATTGGTCGTCGTGGCGCCGCTCACGCCAACGCCGTTGAGCATGTTCGTTCCGTTAAACAACCATTGATACCCGAGCGGAGCGCTGCCCACGGCACCCACTCGGAAGGTGGTTGTTCCAGGGGAAACAACGGATTGGCTGACGGGCTGCAACGCGATAATAGGGGCCGTCGGAACACTGTTCGAAATGTAGATGATTTGGTCCACCCATCCACGGTCCTGGCCTGCTGATATGCTGCTGTTCTTGACGTACTGCCATTGTATAAAATTGCTTCCACTGCTCAAAGCATACGTCCGCCAGGTCCAGTCCACCTCACCGGTGATATTTTCCTGCTGGGAACCGTTAATATAAAACCTTAGTTTGTCGTTGCTCGGTTCCGAGGAAACCTTCCACCAAAAGCTTAACACGCCGGGACCGTAGACCGCGGTTTGAAAACTGGTTGTCTGGCCATCCGGGATGGCGCCGCTTCTCGCAGCATCCACACCATCGTGGGTCACGCTTGTTTGTCCAACGAAAGGGGGAGTTCCGGTAACAGTCCAGTTAAGGTTGGTAGCGTCGAGTGCTTCAGCCAGTGGGAGCACCGGCGAGACGGTGATAGTTGCATTTGAGCTTGAGACGGTGCCCGATGCGTTCCAGACCAGCACGGAGTAGCTGCCCGCGTGCGCAGGTTGAGCATTCGTGATTTTGAGAGTTGCAGTTCCGGAGCCAGTCACAAAAGCATCATCGCCCAAATTCACGCCATTAAATTGCCAGCGATAATTGAGCGGCGAGGAACCCGAGGCACGAACTGTAAGCGTGATACCGGCGCCTTGATCGATTGCCTGGGTTAGCGGATGCGTGGTGATAGCCGGCGCGATGGGCAGGAACTGGACCTGGTCCACCCAGCCGTGGTCTTGCCCCGCACTCAGGCTGCTGTTTTTGGTGTAGCGCCACTCCAGGGAATTGGTCCCTGCTCCCAAATTATAGGTCTGAAATTGCCAATCCACCTCGCCGGAAATGCGAAGTATTTCGGAGGCATTGACATACAAGCGCAGTCGGTCATTGTTGGTTTCACTGGAGACTTTCCACCAGAAAGTAAGCGTACCAGGCCCGACCACATTATCCACCCTGATGGAGGTTGTGCCACTATCCGCGATCGCTCCGCTTCGGGCCGAGCTTTGGCCATCGTGACTCAAGGCCGACTGCCCGGCCCATGACGGTGTGCCGCTGGCCGTCCAAATCCAATCAGGTTTGTCCAAGGCTTCCGCCAACGGCACAATCGAGCCGACGGTCACAAGGGCGTTTGAACTAGCCACTATGCCAATCGGATTGCCGACCAGCACCGAGTAGACGCCAGACTGGCTGGGCTGGGCATTCGTAATACGGAGCGAAGCAGTTGCAGTTCCGCTCACGTTTCCACCGTCGGAGATGAGGTTCCCATTCACGAGCCATTGATAGGAGAGAGGAGGAGAACCGGTGGCAGCGACGCTCAAGGAGACAGTGTTTCCCTGATCAAGGGTTGCTCCAACTGGCTGGGTGGTGATATTGACGACGGCAGGGGTGAACTGAACCTGGTCAACCCAGGCACGATCCTGCCCGACCGAAACGCTGCCATTCTTAGCGTATCGCCACTGAACTGTATTGCTCCCTGCGGGCAAGGAAAATGTGACCTTTTGCCAATCCACCTCGCCGGATATCCTGATTTGTTCGGTGCCCGCGACAAAAAGCCGCAGGGTATCATTATTCGTTTCCGAAGACACTTTCCACCAGAACGAGAGGGTGCCGGGGCCGTTGATGCCGGTTTGAAAAGAAGTCGTGAGTCCATCGCCGATCTGCGCGCTCTGGGCGGCTTCCATGCCATCATGCGTGACATTGGTTTGGCAAAACCAGGTCCCGTTGGTTGTCCAAATGAACTGCGGAGCATCCAGGGACTCAGCAAGGCTGCAATCACCAACAATCGTAACGGTTGCGTTGGAATAGTTGACCGGGACTGGTTGACCGACAACATTCAGAATTCTTCTTGAAACAGGCGAATCACAAAAAGCGACGGTCGTGGTAGCCATGCCGCTGATCATAGCGGCCCGGAAGCCAACCTCAACGACAGCTTGGGTGCTTTCGGTGAACGCCCAGCCCGAAGGCAAATTCAGATTGAGGCCCACCTGCCCTTGAGAAGTTTGGGAGGTGTTTATGGTTAGAGTGCTGCCGAGCAGGTTGGAACCGAGCCGTGCCCCAATGTAGGTGAGGAGGGCAGGATCATAGCAAAGGCTGGAGGCCATCGAGTTACCGGTGCCCTGGGCCTCATAGATGAGCTTGACCCAATTGGTTTGAGCGCCCGCCAACGACATATCCGTAGCACGAAATACCCGCAAACCCCTGTCCTGCTCGATTCGGCAAAGAAAGCCAGCCACCCTCACAAAACCCGTCCTCGACAAGCCCAGGTTCGCATCGACGGAATAGGTTGCGCTGCCGTTGCCGACACCATTTGTTCTAAATAGAATCTCAATCCAATCATTCGTGTTGGAAACGGTCCAGGGGCATTGAGCCCCGGCGTAAACATCAATCTCTCCGATTTCCAATGCCTCGGAATGACGGACGAGATTGGTGGAGATGGTATAAGTGCAAGGAATGCCTTGCTGCAAAACAGCGAAGGCTTGTCCGCCCGCGGAGATCACTCCCGTGCGATCCGCATAAGTCGGATTGGCCGAAACCTTGTAAATGATGGTGCCGTTTCCCAAGTTTGTTGGGCTGGAAAGGACTGTAATCCAAGAATTCGGGGTGGAAGCGGTCCAAGGGCAGGCGCCGCCTGCTGTCAAAACGATACTACCTGTCTCGGAAAGGTTGCTATGAGAACGTGTTGTTGGTTGGATCGCGTATGAGCAAGCCGCTTGGATAACGGTGAAAGGTTCGCCGCCCAGCAGGACTGTTCCGCTACGCAAACCTCCTGAGTTCGCATCGACTGCGTAAGTAATATTCGAGGATCCAAAGCCGGTGTCCCCAGAAATAATATGAATCCAGCTATTCGTGTTGACGGTGTCCCAAAGGCAATTGCCGCTGGTGGAAAGAGTTACGGCGCCAGTTTCACCATTTCCGCTGTGAGCGACATTGGCCGCTGAGAGCACAAAGGCGCAATTGGTACCCCACTGAGTTACCGTGTAAACCTGATCGCCAATCAGCAGGTTGCCCGAGCGACTCTTGGCAACCTTGTTTGTGGACACAGAATATTGAATTGTAACCGTACCAGTCCCCCTGCCATCCGGAGGCGACGTTATAGTAACCCAGGAATTAGTGTTTTGGATGGTCCAGGCGCATACATCTTTCGCTGAAACCTTGACGGTACTGGTTGCGGCTCCGAAGCCGTGGAAACGGGCTGTCGGACTCAGGCTATAGGTGCATATAATACCATCCTGGTGAATGCTATAGATCTGGTCAGCGATCATCATGGTTGCATCACGAGGCAACAAACTCGAATTTGCTTGCAGGACATATTGGATCTTGTTGGTGCCAACGAAATCAGGTCCACCGAGAATTGTGATCCAATCATTCGTCTTGATCACGTTCCACGTGCACCTTGGGCTTGTACCGACCGTAACCGTTCCAGTGGTCAATCCAAATCCGTGAGAGCGACCGACAGGGGACAAAGTAGCGGCGCAGAGAGTGATATTGACCGGAATCGGGGCCGAAATCGCGCTGGCACCGGCGGGGTCACTCACGCGAGCACGCACCATGTTTGCTCCGAGTTTGTAGTAGCGATTTGTAAACAGCAATGAATTGGAAGGGGCAGTATCGAAGTTGCCGTCGCCATCCAGGTCCCACTCCACTTCCAGAAGTGAGGTACTGTGTTCGGCATCAAAAGTCCCCGAAGCATCCAGGACCACGTCCTCACCCATGCCAGCGTTAACAGGGGTGACAGTAATGGATGCCAAAGGGGCATTGTTCAGCCCTGAGGCAGGCAGGATGATGGTTGAGGCGGTTCCACGGTTCCCCTGGCGGTCATATACTCGAATTTGGAATTCGTTCGTCAAGCCCGCATCATAATAAGCAGTGGCGAAGGAGAAGCTGCCGCTAGTGCCGGACAAAACCATTTCGTCCACCAGGTTCCAGTTTTTGCCCTGTTTCCAATAAAGCAGCGCGGAATGCAGACTGCCTGCGTCCGAGGCCGTGAAGGCAATGCGCATCAAACCATTTTGTGGCGTGCGAGGTCCAGAGGTGGCAATCGTCACGCCCGGCTTTACCTCATCCGTCACGGCCCTGCCTGGGTTGAAATAAGGACTCACACTCAAGGCGAGTGCCATGCCATAAGGCAGCCGGGCAGCATTGAAAGGAAATAGCTTGGGGAACATGGAGCCTCGAAAGCCGCTGAAACCAAAGCCCATCACGCTGCCATTAAAATTCTCATCATTGCGAAAGTCATGGCCAAGATCCAGCCCTTCCAAAATTGAGCAAAGGCCCATGCCATGGGCATAGGAACTGATGCTGCTCAGGGTCGTGCCTTGGAACCATGGAAACGAAACCCCCGTCTGAAGCGGAAACGGTCCCAATTCGGGGACGACAAGACCATTGTAGGCAAGGTCGTTAGTCATCCAGTAACCAGTCAACCAATCCGTGCGAAGAAATGGGAGGGAATCGCTTCCTTGCATCGCCCAGCCCGGGTCCTCACTGGAACCACCAAAACTGAACGAGCTTTCCGCACTTCCAATAACAGTTCCATCTGAAACTTCATAATGAGTCTCGGGAATTAACCACCAGACCTGCCCTCGAGCTCCTATAGTTACGCCGACATTTGTGGCTGCTTGAATAATTTTCGAGCCATCCACATCGGACAACAACTCTGAATCCGTTTGAGCGAGACGGATCATGTTAATCTTGGGCGTGATGCCGTCAGCTTCAGTTTCAAGGTTAAAGGTTTTGGGTCCAAAACCGTTGCGTTGCATCTGATCACGGAACCAATCCCGATAGAGAAGCAACGCACTCTTCAGATTTGCCAAACTGTTACTTTGAGCAACCCGGTTCGTAGGAATAAGATACGCAACCCGAACTAAACCGAGATTTGTGCGGGTTCCAACATCGATGGTGAGCGCCTGGGTGACGGAGTTGTAGTTCGCGAATGCGGCCGGCGTGAATACAACGGACAACATTTGACCGTTTCCAGCGCCCAAGACGGTGCCGGCAGCCGGAGCATAAGTGAATGTTCCAGCTACGTCTGCGGTGGCATTTAATTGAACAGGGCCGAGTGGAGTTCCGCTGACAATTGCGTCCGGCTGAGCCCAAGCGATCGTTGGATTAGCTTTACGAACGTTTACCGTCACGGATTTTGCGGCCGAGTTGTAGTTAAAGGTTTCGGAGGGCGTAAACGCGGCTGTCAAAACCTGGCCGGTGCCCGCATTGAGCACCGTTCCAGCCGGCGGACTGTAAGCAAAAGTTCCGGCGACACCCGAGGCAGCGTTGAGTTGAGCGGAACTCAAGGGCGTGCCGTAGGTAATATCTGCGGGGTTTCCCCAGGACAGAACAGGATCCAATTTGACAGGGCTAAGGACATTGATGGTTGTCTTCTGGGTGATCGTGAAATAGTGAGCGGAATCGTCCGGCGTGAAGATGACAGACAAAGACTGGCCAAACCCCGGATCCAGAATTGTGCCCGCGGGTGGAACGTAGATGACCGTACCCTGCCTGTCGGCGGCAGCGTTGAGCTGAGTGGAGCCCAAAGGGGTGCCGGCTGAGATTTGGGCGGGTGTTGGCCACGTAACGACGGGCAGGACTTTGCGAACATTAATGCTCACTGTCTGAGTGGTGGCCAAATAGTTGACAGTGTCAGACGGAGTGAAAGTTACAGAAAGGTTTTGTGAGTTACCAGGCTCCAAAACTGTTCCGATTGCAGGAAAATAACTGAAATTCCCAGGAACATTTACCGAGGCATTTAACTGCGCCAATCCAAGCGCCTGACCGAAGGTGATGTCAGCCGGGTTCGTCCATGTGATGGAAGGGATACCTGGAATCACCCGAATGACGACTGCCTGAGTCGCGGACGAATAGCTCGCCGCGTCCAGCGGAGTAAAGATGACGCTCAGAATCTGGTTTTCTCCCAGCGGCAAAATCGTGCCAGCCGGAGGGTTATAGGTAAAAGTTCCCGCAATATTCGCAGTAGCATTCAACTGCGCCGAGCTGAGAGGTGTGCCGTAGCGCATGTCACCAGGCGTATTCCACGCGAGCAAAGTCTGGTGGGTGGGCAGCCAAGTCGGTCCTACATCGACCGATGAAAGTGGCGCGTAGAGCGCAGGGGCAACCGAGGCCTGGTCGCAGCCGATATCCTTTGCACCGATCCGTGGCTGCCCTTCAAAATCCGCGGTGACAAAGCTGTAAGTTCCACCGGCTGCGGCGCGGGCAGGACTGGTTCCATCGGGGCGCCACAATCCGTCAGAGCCGAGGGACAACTGGGGGTCAACTTGGAAATTCCCGTTCGTAAAACCGGCCAGTGAACCGCCGAAAAGGATATTGGACTGCCACAGCATGTTCACCGGGTCAATACGTTTATCAATGATTTTGCTGCCCTCAGACAAGACCAGGTTGTTCGCAATTAAACAATCAACAGGCGGGAGGGTGGTGACGTCCGTGCCACCGGTCAGCGTGCCGGTCAGGCCGATCACGATGCTGTTGGAACAATGCACAAAAGTGTTGAAAAGAACCTGGGCCCGCTTCACCTGGAAATAGCCATTTAAAGGGCTATTTACGAGGCCTTGCATGATGCCGAGGGGCGAGTAAGATCCGGACCCTGCAAGTTCGGAAAAGTAATTATTATAAACCTTGTGGTCCTCGGCGATGATACGAACGCCGCCAGTGCGGGGTTTGTTGTGGCCGAAGAAAAAATTTCCTTCCACGAAGCAGCCGTTTCCATGGCGAAGACTGAGAGCACCTTCGCAGTCCACGAAGGTATTGTGGCGATACTCATTATCACCGGACTTATTCGAAACCACCTCAACGTCGCCGTTGCAGCGATCGAAGTAATTCAAAGCTACGATGGTGTGGGAGCTATTGGTAGAAACCTCTGAACTGCCAACGCGGATCGTTTCGCCGCCGTTGACTCCCAGCAGGGGTCGAAACCCGAAGTAATTGCGCTCAATCCGATGATAATTTGGCTGATCTTCCACCCAAACCACGATCGTGCTCCCCAGATTACTTTTGCCCTTAAAATAGCAGCTCACCACCCGGTTGCTGACGCCAAAAAGGGAAACCCACTTGGTATCATTGGTGACTGCTGGCGTGTTATAGTCAATAACCGCGCAGTTTGTAAGAATGGAATTATTCGCCGGCTCCGTCAGCAGCGATGTTGAGTAGCGAAAGGCAATGACATCCCCGGATGAACGGTAACCGTTTGTGAAGGTGAGACCGTCCACCACCAAGTAATTTCCGGCCATGCGCAACCTCGAGTTGCCGCTTAAAAACACATTCCCCGGGGTTTGAGCCCTCAGAGTAATCGGCTGGCCAGGAGCACCATTTCCACGCAGGAGGATATCGGCGTCGAGCCAGAGACCATCGGCCATGATCAAAGTATCGCCGGGCAAAGCGGCCGTCATCCGTGTTGAGATATCCGAAACATTGGCAACCACGTACTGAGCGGCGTTGCTAAACCGGGAAAAGCATAAAAGCAGCAGCAAAGCCATGAGCCAAACGGCTAGCCGATTCACTCTCACCATCTGGCGCGTTAACGCATTCGTCATGATATAAATAATCCTCAGAGGAGCTGCTTCCAGGCTCCGCTGTCCGCTTCAGTCCGTTTTAGCTCCGAGATTCATCACCCAATCAAAGCGGTGTTAAAGTGTATTCAGTCAACCCGGTTGTCACAGACCTGTCCTGGTATGTGAGAAATCCGGTCTCGCTGGCGGTGATCTGTGCACTGATGCCATTTTTGCTCACCACATAAATTCTATTCGGATCGAGATCGCCGATCCTGAAAGTAATTAAGTGCGTGGATGACCCGGCCTGCACTTTCCAACGCTTGCTGAGGTCGCCGCTAGTGTTCCAAATCAGGATATTGACGAGAGCAAGCCCCGCGTCGGGCGTGACTTGGAGGTTTCGGGTGTAAACATGGGAATCCTTTTGAATATCGGCCACAGTCAAGGTCAGGCTCGTCCCGCTCGGAGTAACGGTAGTGAAAAGTCCCGCATCATCGGGATCATAAATCCTACCTGAGTTATCCTCGAAGGTAGTGGTGCTAAAGGAATCCAATTGTACCGGAGCGTAGGGTTGATTTCGAATATAGGTGGTGGTAGGCACGCTCGGCGCTCCCTGGGAGCGCACAATGGCGTCCCGTGGAATGGAGTTGCTATCCATCCTGTTTCCCTGCCCGTTCACAAACCAAAAAACAGGGTTATTCTTGTAAAAGAGATTCCCAGAGAAAATATTTTGGTCACCGCCTGTAACAAAAATGCCGTTGCCGCCATTATCGTGGACCAAATTGTTAAAAAATCGGTTGCCCCGGGGATGTCCATCATCTCCAGGTTTCGGAGCGTCGATACCTTTGTAGAGGTAGAGGCCAAAGCTGGCGCCATTGGCAAACTCGTTGCTGACGATTAAATTATAGGAGGCGCCTACGCTCAGGCGGATCCCGGCGTTATAATTTCCAATGCATTTATTGTTGATAACCGTGGCGCGCTGGGTATCAAAAAGCGCGACACCGCTATCACCATTGTTCAGGCATTTATTATTCTCCACCAATGAGTCATCACAATAGCGATGCAGCATGATTCCATTGCGGCCATTTTCCCATGACGTGTTGTCGCGGATTATCAGGTTGTTACAGCGCTGTGAGGCGATAATACCGTGCCAGCCATTGTGATGAACGTTGTTGCGAGCAATGACGAGGAAGTCCGAGTCGTCATGCGGGTCAAACCCGTAACCGACATTATGGTCAAGTTCATTGTCGACCATGATTTGGCCATAGGACCCGAATGAATACATGCCGAAGAAATTATGATGAATCCTCGTGCGGATAATGTCTCCGTAGACATTCAACATGTTGTAGAGATTGGTGAGCGTGCCGTAGGTAGGATTAATCTTGGGGGTGGCAACCTTCCAAACCAGGCCGTAAGCCTCAGCGTTATGAGAGCCCAGGTAACCGATATCGCTATCGACAATGTCCATGCGGGATTCGTGAACCGTGACGCCATCCGGATCCATGCTGGAGCGGCAGCGAATATACGCGCGATGATACTTGGTATGCTCAAGATCAGGGCCTTTATCCGCCTCGTTCCAGGAAGTGATTTTCGTGTTCCGAATGTCCAGAAAACCCCAATCCACACTGATGAAGGAAATGTTAATGTCGAGTATAGCCTGAGTGTCGATGTTGGTATGGAATTGGAACTCGTTGTTGCTCTTGAGCCGCAACTCGTTGCAATCTCCGCCAATCTTCGTCCCATGAATTTCCAGCCGGGCGCCGTTAGCGACCTGGAGATCGGCAGCAAGATACCAAACGCCGGGCGAAACCTGGGTTAATGGGGCTTTGGGTAAGAACGTTTTAATGTCGCTCAATGTCGCGGTACCGGGATCCTCGACATAGATGCGCCATGACGACTCTGACCAGCGAAAGCTCACGCCTTCGCTGGTCAGCGGCCATGCCAGCAGAGCCAGCAGAATTACTAACCCGGTTAAGACTGCCGACTGTTTTTGCGGCAGGGAAACAGAATTTTGATTGAGTTGCTCAGCGGTCAGGCCTTGCATATTGGTTTGTGCTTACCATTGCCTGACTGCTCCTTCAGCGGCATCAGAATGCGATGGCCAAGCCCGTTCGTTTCCTTCAATTCTTCACGAACGACTGGCTTCGCGCGCTTTTTTGATTCCAACATTTTCTTCACGTTGCTGTTCTGGCCACGCAGATCCACGATGGCAGGGCGCTTTCCGAGCGCGACCACCCGATCCAGGAGCTGTTCGGCATCCCGAGTAATCAAAAGGATATCGGCATGTTCCACCAAATTATCAAGGGTGGGGACAATCCGGCTGGAAAGGTGGGGAATATGCTTTTCCATGTATTCCTTGTTCGTGCCGTTCAGCATGGAGGTCTCAATCGCCGGATCGTAGATCTTAACGTCAAAGCCCTTGCCAATGAGATGCTCGGCAATCAGGACAATCGGGCTTTCACGGAGATCGTCCGTGCCGGATTTGAAGGCGAGACCGTTGAGTCCGATGCGGTTCTTCCCATTCTTCGGAATCATGTCAATGGCGCGCTTGAGGTGAGCCTCATTGCTGGACAACGTGCCGCGCAGGAGGGGCAGTTCCACGCCGGAGCGGCTCGCTACCTGGAGAAGCATGCGCAAATCCTTCGGCAAGCAGGAACCGCCGAATGGAAGACCAGGCCGCAGATAGGCGGCTGAAACGTTTAGCTTCTGGTCTTTGACAAACTGGGACATGAGCGAATGTCCATCGATCGACATCGAAGAGCACAGGGCGCCTACCTCGTTGGCGAAAGCTACCTTCAGAGCATGGAAAGCATTGCAAACAGCTTTGAGCATCTCGGCTTCACGGAACGGCAGCCATTGGATGTGACCGGTCACACCACCAAACAAGTCTTCCACAGCTTCTTTGTTGTCATCGGGCTGGCCGGTCGCGCTGCCGACGACGGTAAAGGGGGGGTCATAATAATCGGCGATGGCAGTGCCCTCGCGGAGAAATTCGGGGACAACAACCAGGTCACTATTCTGGTATAAACTGGAGCCTGGCGCTTCGGGATGGAGAAGCGGAAAGACAAAGGACTCAGCCGTGCCGGCAGGAACGGTGCTGCGCATGATGACGACATGACGCTCCATTTTTTCTTTCATGGCGCGGCCAATCAATTCGGCTGTGAGCCGCAATGCAGTTAAGTCCATGTTTCCATCGGGTCCCGTGGGAGTACCCACGCAGATGATGGAGGCATCGGTGGCTAGCACAGCGTCACGTCCATTGGTCGTGGCAGAAATGCGGCCCTGCTTGTGGGCCTCAGCCAGCATGTCTTCCAGGCCCGTTTCAACCACCGTGGGCTTGCCAGCATCGAGTCTCTCCACTTTGGAGGTCATGACATCGACACCAATAACTTCATGGCCATCCTTGGTCAGACAGGCCGCTGTCACGCAGCCGACATATCCTAAGCCGAAGATACTAACTTTCATTTGATATACTTTCTTTAATTGAATGATTGTTTATTGAAGAGTTATAAGCACGCGGACAATCCAGCCCCCAAGCTGAGTTGTTTTAAATTCAAAATTGAGTGTACCCCTTGGTCAAAAACTCCGGTGGCGCCGAGCTTCATATTCAATAATTCAAGCATTTTAATAATTGTGATGCGCCTCCTTGGCAATTTGATCCTATGGCCGTCTGGCCATTTAAGTTTTCCAGCGAGCGGGAACTTCCCGGGCCGGCTGGTCCATACTCTCAGTCAAACACTGTTAAATTCCAAGCGGTATCCGATCCCGGTTTTCACCATTAAAAAGGCCTGTAAAAGCCCCTAGGCACTGTTGCCGCAACCGTTCACAGCCATTCACGCGGCTCAGACCTGGGACAAGCCACCCCAGGATGGAAAAGAGACTTGCAGAAACCCATTTTCGCTGATAACCGATAGCGAAGGTTAGCAAAAGAACAAAAGAGTGCTCAATCCGGGTAAAGTGCGCACCTTCCATCATCGCTGAACTACGCAACCATTGTCTACGCATTTTTACGCATTCCAAAAATCCGGGGCACCGCCCCGAACAGTGAGGGCGAGAGGACAGCCTGTGAAAGCATGAATCAGTCAAGGGGATGTTGTTAAACTAACGATTCCCTGCGTTATAGCGTACTTCACCAACTCGGTCGCCTTATGAATCCCGAGCTTGTGCATGATTTTTTGGCGATGCTTTTCAACCGTGCGAACGCTTAACGAAAGGCGATCCGCAATTTCCTTGTTGGCCAAGCCTGAAACAACCAAGCTTAAAACTTCCCGCTCCCGTTCTGAAAGGCGCTTCGGATAGCTCTCTTCCATTTTGCCACCGCTGAGAACATATTCCTCGAAAAAGGCCTGAGCCACGTCGGGCATAAAAAAGGTTTCGCCGCGATGGATTCTCTCAATCGCGGAAACCAGTTCGACGGGCGACGTATTCTTCCGCACATAACCGCGCGCCCCCGATTGGATCATTTCCCGGACGAACTCCTTCTTTTCGTGGACGGTCAGGATTAAGACCTTGGAACCGGGGCAGATAGCTCGAAGACACTTGGTAGCCTCCAAACCATCCATCCCAGGCATGCTGATATCCATGATAATGATATCAGGCGAAAATTCCTTGGCTCGGTCAATTGCCTCATGGCCGCTGGATGCCTCGGCAACGACCTGGAACTGACCATAACGTTGCAGGCAGGAGCGAACCCCTTCCCTCACAAACATATGATCGTCGACCAGCAGGACCTTGATTTTGCCGTCATTGGGGCCGTTGCCCGGATCAGGAAATCGTTTTGCAGTCATACGCGCGCATTCAAATTAGGGTTTGTGGGTGACCTTGGTTAGCTTCTGGGCATCCTGGCCCACCTCGGGAAGCTCCTGCTTCACCACGGCCGTGTCCGGTTTCTCGGAGATTTTTCGGATCCCCACCACGGCTGAGAGGCCGAGTTGAATGCCGTTATGGCTTTCGTCCAAGGCAATGCGCACAGGGACCATGGCATTTTGACGAAGAAATGAATGGAGCGTCGCAGGCACGGGAGTGGGCTGAAATTGCTTGTCACTCTCAAGTCCGACTGCAATGACCTTGCCGGGCAATTTCTGATCCGGCTCAGCATCGAGAGAAACGTCGACGGGGGTACCAACCGCGAATTTTCGCAAGTCTCGTTCATCCACCCAGGCCTCAACCCAGGGTTTTCCAATCCAAAGACTAAGCATGGGTTCCCCCACTTTGGCAGATCCGCCTACTTCTACCATCCGTTCCAGAACACGGCCGTCTTCCGGCGCCTTGATGACCGTGGCCTCGAGGTCTGCCTCAGCTTGAGCAATCTTGGCCTTTGCAACCTCCATTTGCGATTCCAGGACGCCAAGACGAGATTCCCGGACGGCCAATCCTTCCAGATCAATCATGGCTTTCTGGTAATTAAAGTCAGCGGCTTCGAGGGAGCCCATGGCCCCATTTACATAAGCTTGCGCTTTGTCGCGGTCAGAGAGAGCGGTATCCTGGTCTGCCAGGGAAGCCGCGCCGGATTTGGCCAAGGAGGTCATGCGGTCAAACTGTTTTTGAGTTCTGGATAAAATGCTTTTCTGGGCTTCCAGCTCGGCGGCTATTTTTTTGCGTGTTCCGTTGACCCTTTCAATGTCCGCGGTGAGGCGTTTACGGGTTTGAACAATGCCCTTCTTCTCACTGTCGAGATCCTGCGCGGCAGAGCGCAACTCCGCACGGGCGCGATCCAGGGCAGCCTGGAGGTGGTGATCTTCCATGCGCAACAAGACCTCGCCTTTGGAAATGACCTGGCCGGGCTGCACCTCAATGTTTTTGATCCGTCCATCGATCCGGGCTCCCAATTTGGTAATAGTACCTTTAACCGCCGCCTCACTCACAACGATGTGTTTGTACCGATAAAACCCCCACGGCACCCCAACGCCCAGTGCTGCCAATGTCAAAAGGGAGACAATCGCAATCACCACAATACGGGTGGCGCCGCCTGAGGATGGTTTCGGCTTCGGTGGCGCAGCGGGACTTTCGACGGAGGTAGTTGTATGGTCGTTCATTGTTCAAGATTCCGGTTTAAATTAATTGTGGCGGGCTGGCCAGGGAGATTGACTGAAGGAGCGGTCCAGGTTTGTTTGAGCGCAACCACCACCTTTGTCTCGCCAGGTGAGATAACGCTTGGCGTCGGATTAGTGTTGGACATCGGAACCGGGCGAGAGGGCGATTGGACAGAGTCCTTAACGGGCTTCGCCTTATGAGAGGGGCTGAGAAACAGCCGAGCCTCCCGGGCAAGCGGGAGAAAGCCGATAAAGAGCCCAATGAAAGCAACCAGTGCCGCACAGGAAAATACGTAAAGGTAATGGGCGAAGCCGGTCCGTAACTTATAAAATGCCGAGCCCTCAGTCGTGTTCAGGGTGCGCCCTCCGCGGTTCAACCAGTTCTGCTTGGCCGGGTGAAACATAACCCACATTTTGGTAAGGGCGGTCGTCCAATCTGACAGAATCTGCAGAGGGATGTAACAGGCTGAAAACCTGCGGCCCTGCCGCCACGAAATGGAAGCGTGGCTGACGCGGGAAAGCATCACCCACAAAAAGTAGCCGGCGACCATTTCGAACCGTCCGCTGATGGCCGCGAGAATAGCCACCGCTGGACCAAAGAGAACAGAGAAAGTGGTCAACCGTTGGTCCACCAAACACCACCAAGGGAACCAGCCAAGTTTTTTTGGACCGAGCTTAATGGCTCTCCAGCTATGGCGGATGCTGTTACCTGACCAGCGTCGGATATTGGCTGTGGCGCGGCGGACAGACGAACCGGCGACAACCTCCAAGGTCGTCACCATCGCGTCGGGCACGTAGAGCATCCGGTGCCCATTCGCAGAGAGCCAGAACCAAGTACTTTTGTCGTCCCCGCTCAGCATTTCGAAGGAACCCCAAAGCCAATGGGTAATGACATCGTGCTCGACCTGGAGTTGGAATGAAGGGTCCACCACCACGGACGCACGAAAAACCGAAAACCGTCCGGTTAAGCAAAGGAGTTTTCCAGAGAGCGAGACCGAGCACATGGAACGGTGGCGCAGTCCGAATCGCAAAGCGGTCCATTCGGCAAACCAGGCTGGCCCTTTCACGAAACCATTTTCGTTCGTGGTGGTCCCACCCACGGCTGGAGAAAGCCGGAATACCGGCAGCACTTTATCCAGCAGCCCCGGTTGCATGAGCGTGTCACCGTCCAAAACGACAACCACGCCATCTTTGTGTGGATGGCGACTTGCGATCTCCTTCATCCCGGTAGCCAAGGCTGGCCGTTTGCCCTTGTCTCCACGCAACAACACTAATTCCGGGGGCCAAAATTCGGGCATTTCTGGCTTGGCCTGCGTGCACCATTGGTGGTGAATTGCACGGAGATTCTCATCGTCATCCTCGCCGCCCGTCACAACGACCAGGCGAGACCGCCGTTGGAGTCCCTTTAAGGTGCTGAGTTCATAGTAGACCGAGTCAAAAACGGATTGGGTGATCCAGATTTTTTCGTGATAGGTGGTAGCGAGAATAATAACTTCCGGCACCGGGCCATGCTTGCGAATAGCTTCCTGGGCCTCCCGCCTAAGCCGCGGCCAAGTAATATAACGATAGATAACCGCGCGAGCATTTTGGATGGCAAACCAGCTCCATCGCCAGAATGCAATTCCGGTCATGGCAAGCAGCACTTCCATGCGATGGAAGACCCAGATTCGCGCGTCGCCGATTACTTGTAGGAGAAACGCCGCGACACCTACCAAAATAGCTGTGACAAGCAACTGCCACGGCCACGACGCGCCGCCGATACACTTGCGTGCTTCCAACGGCAGCGGGACTGCGCTGTTCAGCCCTTTCGGGCCTTTTATGTTTTCGTCTTCCACTGCTAGCTTTATCTTCGACATCTCTCGGTGACTGGCCAAATAAAATAAGACCGCCCATGCGGCAGCACAGGAGGCGATTCACATCCTTGACTTGTTTTAGAGAATCTATCGGCACAAACGATCCATCAATTTGGCCTGCTTCACGGGAATGTCCCCGCCACGAACACCAGAGCTTGCGCCTGATCTATTTTCCCGGGGTATTTCACCTTCCAAGGGCCCACTGGCACGTCCATGTTCGTTTGCGTAAAACTACGCCGCCAATGTGGGGCTTCCGGGTGCCTCTGAGTGGAATGACAGATGGCCCTATAACAATGACGGCACGGTAGCAAGAATACTTAAATACATTCAATCCGGGTAAAATGCGCAATCGGGAAGGGTGTTGAATTGCGCACTGGTATAATACGTGTTTATACGCATCTCGAAGGAAGGGAATGTCAAGCTTTTGAAGCCTGGTCAATTTGAGCCATGATGATGTCAGCGAGGATCTTAGGCTTGATTTTCAGGGTGGACCGACTTTCATAGGTCAATGTTCCAATACACAGCGCTGGCATGCGATAAGCAATGGGTGCCCGGGCCTTATCCGGGTGTGGAGTTGATGATTCTGCATAAAAACGAGGCGACAGGCGGAGTAACGGTGCTTCGGAAGTTCCATGCCGGGGTGACAGTCCCGGCGCATACACATCCGCTCGCAAATGAATCTGTTTATGTCTTATCCGGTGAATGGGAGGAATCCGGCGTAACATATACGACGGGAGCTTATTTCTTTGCACCCAAAGGGGAACGTCATGGTCCTCACGTGGCGAGGAGCGAGGTAATTAGCCTCACCATGTTTGATGGGCCTTTAACAGTGGCGTGAGGGTTTATTGGACGAGATAAATCCCGAACCAGCGCTGGCTATTGGCTGAAGATCCGGTCACTTCAATCAGCGCGGGTTTCCCTGCCTCGACAAGTTCAGGGCTGGCTTCGATGAGTAAAATTCCGTTGCTGTCCTCGGCATTGTTCTCTTTAACGGTGTAAGTAAGCCTGAGCTTGCCATCCTTGCTTTGCCATGCCTGATCGGTAAGGGAGACGTCCAGATCGACTGTTGCGCGCTTGTTGAAGCCAAAACGGAAAATACCCTTGCGGTCCGATACCAAGCCCATGGCAGCTGGCAGGTAAAACTTTTGATAGCCGTTGGTGGAAGTTTCAATGACTGGGGTTTCCCAACTGAGAACAGATTTGCCGTCGGTTTGTCGACAGACAGCCAAAGGAACCTTTCCAAGCCAGCTTGGATAATCGATTTGCTCAGCAGCGGCGAGGAGCTTTTTACATCCAGCGGGGCGGAGCCCCATGAACTCAGCCTTAGCTTTAGCTGCCTGTCCGGGGCTGGCCCCGCCAAAAGAGCCAGGAATGGATTTACGGAGATAGGACACGAGATCCGCCATATCCTGGACAGACATCGCTTCCTCGAGACCTTCGGGCATCAGAGACATTTTGGAGGCGTTCACGGAGGTGACACGGGTGCGAAGAACCGTTTCGGAAAGCCCCCCGGCCTGAAACAGTTGGAATGAGCTGGCTGTTTCGTTACGGATCAAGCCGGTGAGAGACCGGCCGTCTTTCATCTCCACTTCGTAACTGACGTATTTGGGCTCGATGGCCGCGTTAGGGTCCAGGATCGCGAGAAGGAAGTCTTCGACTTTTTTGCTTTGGTATTCCGCCAGGTTGGGCCCAACAGCGTGCCCGCGTCCCCGCAAAGCATGGCACCCTGAGCAGGTTTGGTCGAAAATTTGATTTCCGTGGATGACATCGCCCGAAAGCGAAGCCGCGGGTTGATAGCGAGCCAGCACTTGCGCGCGACCTTCCGAGCTATTCTGCCGGATAAGAGCGGCAGCGCGCTGCTGAATCCAGGGCTGGGGTGCATTGAGCAAACGCTGGCGGACATCCAAGGGAATTTCGCGAGGAAGAATCGTTTGCTTTTCCAAGGCATCGAGCAGGTCGGCAGTCCAGGCTTCACGGTTGATGAGCAAGGACAGCAGCCGGGTTCGAATTCCGGGAGAGTAAGCGGCCCATCTGGAGACTAAAACCTTGCCTGCTTGGGGATACCGCACCTGGCGCAATCTTTCCACAGCAACTTCCTGGAGGGACGGAGCCGTACCGGGCTCGAGAAATGAACGCAACAATCCGAGATCCTGATCCGCCATTTTCGGCTCCGAGCCGAGGAGACGGATCGCATCCTTGCGCATGAGTTCGGATTCCTTAGAGTCGCCCGCCACGCGCCTGGCCCCCGCGAGGCTAGAGCGAATTTGGGCCAGCATGGGACGATACCGAGCTTTAGAATCCGACCAAGTGGTCCAGTCCACCCCAGCGCGCTCCAAGGCCTGCAGCAGCGACCCGACCTGCGACAATGACATGCTGGCCCCGGCGGCTTCGGCCAAAAAGGTTTCGAGCATGTTCGGTTTCCCGGAGCCCACAGCCATTCCGAGCAACTGAGCCAACATGGGATTCCTTCCCTCATTTTCGGCAGGCAACGCGGCCACTGCTTGCATCAACTCCTGGTAATACCTGGTAGCGGAGGAAAGGATGGCGGCGCGCATCCACGAGTCCTCGGCTCGCTTGCGCGCCAGTTCGGCAAGAACAGGGCCGATGCGGGGTGAATTCCATTCACCCAAGGTCAGAGCCAACTGGAATGCGACACGAGGATCGGGGTCATCAGCCGCTTTAAGCATCTGCCGGCCTATGGCAGAGTGCGCATTGAGAAGCGATTCAGCAGCCTTGATGGTCTGCTGACGAAGGATGGGGTTCGTGTCTTTTAACAGACTGAAGATAAGGGATTGGTCCAATTTCTGGAGATTCTGCAGGATCCAGAGCGCCTGAATCCGAGTTTCTGGCCGGGAACTCTTCAAAGCCATTTTTCGGAGCAAAGGTGTTGCGGCCGGATTTTTTTGCCGAATCAGTTCACGATGCGCCAGGTCCCGGGCAGTTCCTGATGAGGATTCCAGCGCCTGAACCAAATCGGTGAGGGGGAGTTGCGTCAAGTCCTGAATGGGCGGAAGGACTTTTCCTTTGGGAACGACACGATAAATTCTGCCCATGTGTTCGCCCGCGCGAACGTCCAATTGGGAGAGGCGATCGGCGGAAATCCAGCGTGGGTGCTCGATGACGAAGCGGTACATGTCGACAATCCACAAAGCGCCATCGGGCCCAGTGCGTGTTTCCACTGGCCGGAACCAATTATCTTTGGACGCGAGAAATTCGTTATTTCCCTCATCGGTGGACCGACGCGCAGCAAACGTAACCCCGTCAGCAGCGACCCACATGCGCCGCACTAGATTATGGACTGGCTCGCAAACAAAGGCGTTTTGCACGTTCCCGAAAAACTCACCCCGATAAATCTCCAACCCGCAAGCCGAAGTCGTGTGATTGGCGGACTCGGGATTGTTAAAACGTTCCAAAGTGCGGCTGATGGGAAAAAGCTGATTCGGATCAGCATCCTTGCAGGGATATACACGCGGGTTCGGAGACGTGACGAAGGGATTCCGGCGCAGGTAGTAATCCGGCAATGGGAAGTGCCAAAGTAAAGTGCTATTGTCGCACCCGAACCAATTCCCAAAATCATCTCGAACCCGGCCTTGCTGGGACAAACCATGGACGGCTTCGATCTCACCCGTCTCGGGATGCATTCGGAAGTCGCGCCCAGTAAGATCCACCTCTTTGCCAGTGATCAAGCTTTTGATTTTGCCTCCGAAGATCCCGCTTGAACCATAGATCCAACCATCCAGCCCCCAGCGAAGGGAGTTCACGCGAGCCTGAAAATTATGCGTAGCATACCCGGTAAAAAGCTTCTTCACGGAATCCGCCTTGCCGTCCCCATCCGTGTCTTCGGCATAGAGAATATCGGGAGCCGCGCAGGCGAGCACACCCCTCCCCCAAGCCATCAAGCCGGTTGGAAAAGGAATATCATCGAGGAAGACGGAGGCAGAGTCATAGTGGCCGTCGCCCTTGGAAGATTTTAATACTTTAATCCTGCCGCCCGCCTTGCCTTTCCCATCCATCCCCGAAGGATAGTCCCGCATCTCAGCAACCCAGAGGCGACCGTCGGCGCCAAAATCAATTGCGACCGGACTTCCAATGAGCGGTTCGGAAATGGCCAAATCCACCTCGTAACCCGGGGTGAC
>JAQGOV010000737.1 GCA_028293425.1 Verrucomicrobiales bacterium | reverse complement strand
GCCTCGGCCTGCGACTGTGGTTCGGAGCGGGAGCTCATAACCACTTTTAATGGTGTTCAAATACTCCGTTTGCGTGACAAAAAGCCATTTCGCAAATCATAAATTTGAAAGATGCAATCAAATCGTGTCTCTATGTACGCACAAACCGTAATAGAGTGGTAAAATTTTCGGGGCCTCCCTTTGTTTGGGGTATTTTACCTGTCGGCAAAGTTTACAAGTGTTAACCGCGGTGTCACCCTCGGCTGGGAATAAAAAAGATTGATTGTATTTTTTCGGCCGAATCGCATCCGAATTGTCATTTCAAAAATATTGTTGTTGAAATGTCCTGGTTTTTCGGCCATGAACCCGGTTACGGGACGCGCGACATTTTTTAACAACTTTTTTCAATCGATCCGATCGAAGCGCCTCCGGCCGCCGAACCGATGATCACCAACAAGAATGGTGCTTTAACCGCCGCTATGCGTCGCGGCAACTTAATCCGACTTTCCCGACGCGATCACTTGCGAAAGAAATGGTTTCGTACCTGCATTCACTGGTTCCGTACCTTGCGGATCCCGCATACGAATGTGTATCTTTACGAAGCCTGCATTCACATTTCCCCTGCCAAAAGTCCGAACCGGTATCCGGATACGGACCGGAGGCGAAACAGCTTTATCGCCCAAGGACGTGCTATGCGTTATTTGTTCATCCTTTCGGCTTTTCTCCCGTGCCTCGCATTTTCCCAAGTTAAAAAAGAGGAGGTTCCCAATCTGGAGGACCACCTGGCCGTCTCCACGGATATCGAATCGTCCGCCGATTTCACGGCCCCGAGAATGGAGGGCTCCCTGCACGGGCTGGAAGCCAATCTCCCGGCGGTCCGGAGCGCCGAATCCGTCTTCGAGGAGGTCCAGCAGAACCAATCCAGGCTCACCTACCTCTATAAGACATGGTCGATAAAAGAGGAGGACGGAGTAGGACCCCGTACTTACGGCCTTACCCTGACCATCGGCTCTTCCGGCGAAGTTGAGAAGGTCACGGTGAAGGGACCCACGAACAAGGACTTCATCAAAGAGGTCCAGGCCAATATCATGAGCTGGAGCTTTTCCAAGGTGAAAGCGGGCAAATCCTATGTCGCGAATCTCAAGAATCTGGACTTCATGTTCCGGAAGAACCTGGTGCTGGAATGAACGATTCCGGGTTCCGTCCGTTTCCTATAAAGGCGAGGATTCCATGAGCGCCCTGCTTGTGAACACCCAAATGAGGATTTTCGCCTGGGGGAAGGCCGTCACCACTTCGTTTATCTTGTCCGGCCCTTGGGTGAACGCGGTCAGGGAATAAATGGTTTTCACCGGCGCTCCGGTTTCCCTGGCCAGTTGCGCCCCGAGATGGGCGGCATATTTCCTGTACTGGTTCAGGAAGCTGTCCCCGAACAGCAGGACCCCGGCGGAATCCGGTTCCGCATAACGCCCGCCATTCCCGTCCCCGACCATCCGCAATCGCACCGTATCCGATTCCGCCAGATGAAACTTCGCCGCCATGTCTCCCTGGAACCTCATAAGCGTGGTATCCGTAACCGGAAGGTTCTCCCCGGATGGCGCATGTAGTCCGAGTTGATCGGCGATTTTCCTCGCTGCCAGGAGGATGGCACCTTCGTCCCAATGGGTATCCGTATGCGGGAAAAGGCGCTTTTCGTTCTTGACCCGGAAGAACTCCGGGCGCAAATCCAGGTACTCGACTTTGAGGCTGTCCAGGCCGCCCAGAAAGAGGTTCTTGCAAGGGCTCACGTCGAACACGTTCCGGCCGGACAAAAGCTCAGGGTAGGTTTCCACCTTGGTCGGGACCGGAACCACCAACAGACGTATGCCTTTCGCCTTGAGCCGATCGGAAACGCCGCCGACGATCCGGAGATTGGAATCGAGATGGACCCATTTGATGACGGCGGCCCGGAGGTCTTCCAGGTAGAAGAGATGATCCCCGCCGCGCAGGACGTACTTGTCCGAAGCGGGCCCGGATTTTTTGTCCTGGACGTCCATGACCTGGATGAGTTCCGCGTTCGGGGAATAAATCGGGTCCTTGGATCGGCAGGCGGACAGGGATAGGCAGGCGAAGGCAAGGGGGAGGGCGAGAGTGAGACTAAATGAATTCGCACAGGTCTTTCCCATCAAGCCTTCAACCCAATCTGTCCCGCCCGCTCCTTGATCAATTGCGAGTATCCTTTCCTAATTGCATCGGAAAGGAATCCTTTTTCCAGACTACCGCTCCATCCTTTTTTCGATTTCGCCATTTTCAGATAAGCATTGTCCCGGACCTTCTCGGACAGCTCCAAACTCCGGGCCAGTGCATCGAAGTCCTTGCGGCGCAGGTTCTTCTTTTTCCCATTGAGGGCCAAGGCGGATTCCTCGTCGTCTCCCGGAAGCAGCAGACGGGTTGCAACCAAGTCATAGGCCGGCGCGAGCTGGACGCTTTCCTCCGCGGGGCGCCATAGAGAAAAATTCTTCAAGTGCATGTCGGCGTTGCCCGTTAGAAAACAAAACAGGACAAGCTCGAAAAAGTCCACTGCATCCAACCCGGGTTGGTTCGAGTACAAGCGAATGACCTTGCCTGCCTGTTCCAATGAGCCCTTATACTTGTCTTCGGTCTGGCGGCCCGTCAGTTGGCACAAGTCTTCCATGGCAACCTTGCCTGTCTTGATCCGATCGATTCGTCGGGTGATATAGGCCAGCTCTCCTGATTTCAAGCGGATCATCGCATGGGGCACCGTATGCAAGCCCGCGGCCGAAGCCAGGTGCATGGTCGCGTCTTCTACTTCGGGCAATTCCGGATAGGCCTGGGTCGGAGGTTTCAAGATATATCGCCCCCAAAGGCCGACCAGAGTGAGCCTTCCGGTTTTTGCCGCCTTGGCGGGAGCGGCGAAATCCAGGGAGATCTTGGCCTGGACTCCCGGTATGGCGCCGTGAGTACGTATGACATTCGCGGCCAATCGCTCCATTTCATCCAAGCCGTGATCCAGCGTGGGCGCGACGGATT
>JAQGOV010000107.1 GCA_028293425.1 Verrucomicrobiales bacterium | reverse complement strand
GCCAGGCTTTCCCTATTCGACAGGAGGGGAGGAGATGAATGTGTCACCCACCTTGTATGATCTGGATGGTGATGGGAAGGACGAGATCCTATTTACCCGCGGCGCGAGCGTGATAGCCATGCGCGGGGACGGAAGCATTGTTTGGTCGAACGCGGTGACGTACCAGAACTATGTGCCAAACGGAGGGTACCAAACGTTAACGAACGGTTTCTATTGGTCTCCGGGAGGAGCATTTTTATCGACACTGCCTTCGACCGCGGTCTTTTCATCGCAGGTGTCCCCGCCCCTGGTGGTGGATATTGGCGGGACAGGCCGGAAGGAGATTGTGACGGGCTGGAAGATTAAACCGGATGCGAATGGCTCCGGACAGGATTTCAATCCATTCATCGCGCCAATATACGGATTTGCCGATTGGGGAACCGTGGGCGAGACGTGGTCCGGAGGGGTGGTTTTCTTTGACGCGCTGAGCGGGAGCAAAAATTTTGTATATCACATTCACCAACTGGTGGAGTCCGGGCTGGCATTGGGCATGGCCGACCGGGACCGGCCGACCGAGGTTTACGCGCTGAACGACAGCGACAGCGTGGTGTGTTTTGACAAGACACAGCCGCATGGATTGTTTGGGAAAGGAATGCTCTGCAAACAATTCGGCAAGAACCAGCAACTCATGAGCGGGGCTTACCAGATGGGGATCGATGTGCAAACCGCGGACCTCGATGGCGACGGGCTGGACGAAGTGCTGGTGCCCGGCAACCAACTGAGCGGGATCCTGACGCCGCATGAAACGATCCTGGACGACGATGGGTCGATTCTTTGGCGTAAATGGAAGCCGCGCATATCCTCAGCCAACAACAATGGCTGGCTGAACAGCGCGTGCATGGTCCCGCTGAACCCAGATCACGACAACCATATTGACGTGCTCAGTTTCACGCACAGCCACGAAATCGCCTTCCGCTATTGGAACGGTGTGGAGCTGGTGGATCGTCCGGGCTGGCCGAAGAACTTTTTTCCGCTGTTCCCAACGCCACCGGTGGTGGGCGATGTGGATGGAGATGGGAAAGAGGAGATTGTGATCGGGACGTATGATCCGGCGCTGAATCCGTCGGTGGGGGCGCTGAACATTTATAGCCTGGACGGCACCTTGAAAACTTCCGTGCCGGTGGCGGGAGGAATCAAACACATTCCATTCCTGGCGGATGTGAATGGAGACGGCGGACTGGATGTGGTGTTTCGATCGCTGGCCGGGCAAGTGTACGTTTACAATTTTGGAGCAACGAACAAAGACCTGGTTTCCTGGGCGACGCATCGCGGCAACAAACAGCGCGATGGGAATTACAACCGCTCGCTTTATCCCGCCGGGACGCCCCTGATTTTGCAGAAAACCGCAGGGTTCAGCCGTGCCGCGTTCGTTTGGGGCGGCGATGCCACAAATTCCGCCAAAGGCTTCCGCGTGTTTCGCGCGGAGCAGCCCACTGGCCCATTTGTCGCCCTCGCCACCCTGACGTCCACTACCAGGAGCTATACGGATTTTACGGTGAAGCCGGGCTGGCAATATTTTTATGAAGTCGGCGCCATCTACGCGACTAACGTGGTGCATTCGGCACCTTTTGCGATCACGCCATTTCTCAACAACAACCTAATCGTGAATGGCAGCTTTGAGGAGAACGACAACAGCCACTGGGACAAATGGTTCACGGGCGATGTGGAAGTCACAAACATGCTGGCCAGCACCACGGCGGTATACGCGGGCAAGCAGTCCATGGAAATCCGCCTGCAAAACAAAGGCAATAACAGCACCATCGCGCAGTTCAACCAGTATGGAATTCCGGATGCGACCATGTCTGTGACGCCTGGGACCTTATACAGCTTCGGCGGCTTTTTTAAGAGCGGGGGCATCACACAGGCTTCGGAACATTGGCTGGAATGGGGCTCGAGCAAAACGGGCGTTGATACGAACGCCCGCCCGGCGCTGCCCTGGCCCAATTATTTTACGCCGCATTTCACAATTGGAACAGGGCCCACCGAATGGATGTATGCCAACCGGGTGTTCATCCTGCCGGCCGGTTTCCCAAATCTCGAATTGCGGCATCGCTATACGATCGCAGCGGCAGGAAGCGGCTCCGTTTACCTGGATAATCTCTTCCTGCGTCCCCTGCCCTTCCTTTCGAGCACTAATTGGGTGCCGTTCGTGGGCTTTGGCTCCGTTTGGAAATACACCACGAATGCGGTAGCCGCATGGGCCACGGCTGGATTCAATGACGCGGGATGGCTGCAAGGGACGGCGAAGTTTGGCGCGGGGAGCGGCCCAACCAATATTGTCACGCGCCTGCCGCAGCGTTCGCCTCAATATTTTTTCCGGCGAAGATTCCAGTTGAACTCGCTGGATTGGGAAGAGTTGCTATTGTCGGCCACCTGCACCGATAGCTATGGAGGCTCAGTGTATCCGCTCCGAGTTTTTCTGAACGGCCATGAGATACCGAGCACCGGAATTGAAGCAGTGACTGGCCAGGGAAATGAGGAGCGTTACTTCGACCTGACACCCTTCACTTCGCTATTGAACCTCGGGACGAACACCCTCGCGGTTCTGTTGAGCAACACGTGGGCTTCGGATTTTGACGACGTGGCGTTTGATGTGAGCTTAAAGGCGATCAGCTTCAAGCCTGTGTACCCCAAGTTCGGCGGCCTGAGCAAAGACAGCAGCGGGGTGCGGCTGAGCCTCAGTTTGCCGCCGGGGTCAGCGTGGGAAATCCAATCCGCAGATGCGTTCGGCAGCAGCACCTGGCAGACGCTGGGCTTCCTCACAAACATTGTTTCTGAAGCGCAGACCATTTCCGACACGGGGCAGAACGGTCGAAAATCGCCGTCTCAAGTGCCGACGCGAACGTATCGGCTACAGCCTCGATAGCAACGGGATTAAAGGAAAACGAGACTCGGGCCTCTGAATTGCGGGAGGAAAGATCATTTTTTTGCGACTAATTAGCAGGTTCGCGCGTCTATGATGAATAGGACGAGCTTAGGGAAACAGTGGGCGTTGAGGATTGTGAGACAAACAGCATGAAATCGAGACATTTATCGGGCAGCACAGGATCGGGCACGCTGAAACCAGCGAGGCAGCACTTTTTCGCGTTTACGTTGATAGAACTGCTGGTGGTGATCGCAATCATCGCGATTCTTGCCGCAATGCTGTTGCCCGCGCTTTCTCAAGGGAAGGAAGCGGCCCGGAAGATTGCGTGCGTCAACAATCTGCGCAACCTGGCGCAGTCGCTGAGCATGTATGCAGATGAGCAAGAAGGAGAATATCCACCCCGCATGCTTTCTTTTTGGCCTGATAGGCTGCTTTCGTATTATGTGAATTCGAACATTCTGCGGTGCGCTTCGGACCCGAATCCCGCCCTTGGTCGAAGTTACCTATTCAACGGATGGAATGATTATTTTGAAACACACCTCGATCCGACCAATTATACGGCATTCCAAGACCACCAGTGGCCTGGAGGGATGAAGGAAGCATTTATTCGAGATGCAACGGAAACGATTACCTTTGGCGAGAAGGTAAATGATTCGCATCATTATCACATGGACCTTTTTCAAGGAAACCATGAAGCACAAATTGAGGAACGCCGGCACGGTTCCGGCATCAATGGGAAAGGCACCAGCTCCGTTTATGCGTTTGCGGATGGAAGCGTGCGCGCGCTGAAAAGTGGGCAAGCCATTTCGCCGCTGAATCTCTGGGCTGTTACCGATAAGTGGCGGACAAATTCAGCTTTGTTCATCACGCCTTAAGCGGTCCTCGCCGGAACGTCTCCGGGCAGAATTCATGGTAGCGAGAGGAAACCATCCTCCTCTCAGCAGACAGGGTCTTTAACACTTCGCCCCTTTGCGCAGAGTTCCTACTCCCTGAGGATTGAAACCTCGGCATTGCCCGAGACCGCATTGCGAACAGCGTCGCGGAGCCGGCTGCTCCGGAGTTGACGGCCAATGAGCTTGCCTTCTTTATCCACCAGGACACCGACGGGATAGCCATCTACACCAAACAGGGGAGGGACTTGCGTTTGGCTCCATTCGCCGAGGTAAGCCTGCGGCCAAGTCATCTGGTTGCGCTGCACAAATTGTTCGGCAGCAGCCAGGGTGGAATCCAGGTTCATGCCGAGAATGACCAGCTTGCCATCCGCGCCAAAGGTGTTGTTAAGATCCTTCAGCACCTGGAAATCATACGTGCTGTAGGAAGTACTCGCGTAAAAATAAATGAGGACATGCTTGCCAAGGAAGTCTTCCAGTTTAATGGGTTTGCCCGCAAAGGATTTCAGCTCGATAGGGGGGACTTTCTTGCCCATTTTGGCTTTGGTTGCGATTTTGAGTTCCACGGAGCCGAGGTCAAAGGGTTGATTTAACTTGGCGGACGGGTCATTTGGCACAGTGACTTCCTGGCGGAGGGAGCCCAAGGGGCGGTTGCGGTAATATTCCTCCTCAGGGTCATTCGGGGAGATACTCAGGGTGTATTTGCCTGGAGGAACATTGTCGGCGTGAAAGGCTCCGTTTGTTTCGAACAGCAGGACGTAATTTCCCTCGAGCGCGTTTGGATGTGCCTGGCCGTTGGGCAGAACCTGGGGAAGATCTTGAATCAAGGTTAGCCGGTGGACATCGCGTTTCCAGTCGACGTCGGACTGTTCGCCGCCGATCAACTTCACCTGGCCCATGACTCTCCGGCCGTCGCCGCCGAAGACGACTTCGTTTGTAACTCCAGGTTTCAATTCAACAACTTTGCCGTGGCTGAGAGGTGTTTCGCCGTTGTTGCTGTCCTTCAATTTGTATTCGAGGTAGAGGGTGCGATAACCGGATGGTACTTTTTCGTAGGAAAAATTACCTGCCTCATCGGGCTCCGTTTTCATGTAGAGCGAAAGAGCTGTCGACCGCTGGCCCGAGACATCGACGCTCTGGAGAAAATAATTCTGGACGCGCACGAATTGGTTGGGCGCATTGGAATCTCCAACTTTCACGACTCCCTTGACGGCACTCCACGGTTCAACCGTGATTTTACCATCTTTCGGCAACTGCCTGATCATCACCTCGGCAAAGCCTTTTTCGTGAGTGACGAGAATGGCGTCAGGCTCGAGTTTGGGAGAGAACTCGAAATGGCCTTTGGAATCGGTCCGGGTGAAATCGCCGCCTGAACTGCTTTGGCGGAACGAGCCGGGGCTATCCATATAGGCGTATTCGTCCTTTTCCACGAGCATGACGGTAGCATTACCCAAGGGAGTGCCGTCCGCCGCCTGAACCAGGCCCTCGATGCCCTTGGCGCGTATCAAGGCAAAGTCATTGGTGTAGGAGCCCTGGCTGGTAAAGCCGGCGGAGACTTGAGGGAGGTAGCCGAATGCTTCGACTTTGATGCGGGCTTCCGGTTGGAAATAATATTGCTCCATCCGAATGCTATATTCGCCGTCCGCGCCCCGCGTGCTTTCATAGCGTTCCCAGCGAATGCGCTGTTCGGTTTGAGAGTACTTGCGGCCGGGAATCACGGTGAAATTCTCGATCGGCTTTTTTGTGTCTGCATCGTAAACCTTGCCGTAAATGCCGTTGGGCCGGTTCAGCACAAAATCCATTTCGCCGGCTTCCGGGTAGCCAGAAACCGAATGGCGCATGCCGTAGTAATTGGTTTTGTTGATGTAAAAGGTGATCTGGTCCGACGGCGCGCCCGTCCAGGCGAATCGGCCATTAGGATCGGTGAGGGTTTCGAATTGAAGGACATCCGTAAAACCCACCCATTCTTCCAATTTCACCCTCGCTGCTGAAACAGGAACCTGCTGGCGATCGGTAACGCGGCCCCGCATAACCCGGGCCGGGGCGAGCCTGATTTCCACGGAAGCCATGCCGGGCACAATGTTCAGGAGGTGATATTTCGGGGTGTGGCCATCGCGGATTACAATCACGGCCGCGTCGCCCGGTTCGGAGGTCGGAATGCGAAAGCGGCCAGCATCATCGGTTTTCACATACTTCCGTTCGAAGGAGGGAGTGCGCCTCTGAAAGACGAGATCCGCACCGGGCAGCGGCTTTCCGGAACTGTCCATGACGATGCCGGAAACGATAATGGCGGACTCAAGGGTCATCTCAGCCTGGCTGGACAACAAAGCCTCCCGGGTGAGCAATCGGATAGAGCTGTTCCGGGGGGCGGGCCGGGAACGAAGATTGTCTCCCGGGGATACGGCAACCATCGCGCCGTCCGGTCCCTGGCGATAGAGAGGAGCGCTCCTGGAGCTGGAAGAGACGGTGGAGGAAGCCACGGGTGGATCCGCAAAGCCAGCCATGGAATAAAGCGTTGGCCGAAACTCGGGATGTGCCACCTGGAAACTGAAACCCTGAAAGTCCTGAGGCACGCTGCTGCTGCTCCATTTGCCATCCGGGCCGGTGACCGCAGTGTCGTAATCGGTGCGGGTGTATTCGCGCGCGCCAAGCTTCACAACTTTGTGAATATCAATTTGTGCTCCTGCCACGGGTTTGCCATCCGGTCCTTTGACTAGACCGCCGATGGCCGTTCCACGCTCCAGTGCGACAGAGAAATCCGTCTTTAAAGCCGGCTGATTGGTCCTCGATTGAGAGATGAGTTGCGGGATGCGGTTGGGCGCACGAACCAGCAGGTTGAACCCAACCGTTTCGGACGGAGGAAATGGCAAGCGACAAACGCCCTGCGCGTCCGAGCGGGTTTCGCCGAAGTAGAAGCCAGCAGCATCATCCCTAATGGTTAGAATGGCGAGAACGTTGGTGATGGGTGGGCCACCAGCGCCATCCGTGACACGCACCTGCAAGCTGCCACGGTTTGCCGGAGCGTTCTTAAGGTCCTTTAACGCTTTGCGCGCGACAACCGGGACGTTTGGGGGCAAGCCAGATTGAGCATCTTCCAAAGAAACGGCAAGGATGACTGGGGTTGCCCGGCTGAAGAGCGATTGAATTTCAAGGCTGGCTACTTGCTCCTGGGGCCGAGGATTTTCAATAGCTGTGTGGTAGACGCGAAAGCCCGCGCCGGGGTCACCAGGATCAGCCCCCACGGAAATGAGGTGGGAGTTAGGATCCGCCAGCGACGATTTCTTTTCCATGCCGGAGCGGGTCCAGGTGCGCAGGTGTATTCCGTAGCCGATGCGGACTATTTCCTCGGTTCCGCCGGCATATTTGAATTTGATGGCAGCGATGGGAACGCCGTCCTTGGCAAAATTCAAGGCGGAGTGGAGCAAGTGCAGCCGAGTAAATGGAACACCGGTAGTTATCGCTGAGATTTCCGTGGGATAAAAGTCACCATGACGAGACGCTGATTCCAGGCCAGTAAGCGCAACCTTCTCGCCTACTTTAAAAGGAACTCCATCAAATCCCTGGAGGCCCTCCCGGATGATCCCAAATTGTTTAGAGACCTCGGAGCCCTGCGGAACCGCATAGGCCGAAAGATCCAGAAAGCGATAGCCATTGGTACGGAGCGGTGTGGCAGCCGGCCCCGGCACAGGGGCAGCAACGGACCAGAAAGGTAGAAACGCCAGCGCGAAACATAGAATGATTCGACGTAGATGAGGAACTAAATGGAGTGGCATTTGAAATAGATCACGGGCAGGTATTGGAAAAGGCGGGAGAAGCAGATTGTTCAAGAGGACGACGGTCCGGGGCTTCATCGCCGGGACTCCAAGCAGTGCCTGATTGGTTGTGTGCGTTTGTATCGACAACATGGCCTTAGCGCTTTCCGTTGGTGCGCCGGTATATTGGACGGCAAAAACCCTGAGATCCACCAGAATTTATAAGGTTCTATGTTTTTTACATTTTCTTTACGTTTTTACATTTGCCAAAGCCGGAGCTTTTGGCCGATGCTTCCGTCCAATCAGCATGCCGAAGGGAAGGCTGTTATGAGTTACTTTAAACACCGCCAAGCACTTGCATGGTCCGTTTTGTTCGTTGCACTGTGGTTTGCCACCACCTTGACCGCGAAAGAGAAGAAGCCGGACGACAACCTGCCATCCCCTCCCCGACTTTCTCCTGGAGGCGGAATTTTCACGAAGAACTTCGCGGTGGAGCTATCCTCGGCTACAGCAGGAGCCGTCATACATTATACCGTGGACGGTGCGGAACCGGACGAAACCGCCCCCACTTACTCGAAGCCTTTGAGCATTGAAGCGAACACCCTCGTGCGCGCCAGGGCTTATGCAAGTGGTAAACCCAGCCCTACCGCAGCGGAAACCTACACAGTTCTGGATAGCGACCTGGCAGCCTTTAATTCGAATCTGCCACTAGTCCTCCTGAACTCCTTCGGAACCAATATCGCACACGAGTACAACATTCCCGGGAGTATCCAAGTGATTGATGGGGGGAAAGAACGAACCAGGATAAACGCGGCGCCCAGCCTGGGCAGCCAATGCTGGTTGCATATCCGGGGCCGGGCTTCCCTCCGCTACCCCAAACATTCCTACACGGTAAAGCTGACAAACCCGGAGGGCGACTCCGGCTCCCAGCAAGTGCTCGGGATGCCAGCGGAGTCGGACTGGGTGCTTTATGCACCTTACCCAGACAAAACCTTGATTCGAGATGTGGTCGCCTATGAGTTGTATGGAAAAATGGGTTACTGGTCCCCCCGCTGCCGGTTTGTGGAAGTATTCGTCAATACTAATGGCCGGAAGTTAAGCCGCCGCGATTACGTGGGCGTTTATGTCCTGGAGGAAAAGATCAAGCGCGACGAAAACCGGGTGAACATCGCGAAATTGAAACCTGGGGATATTTCGGAGCCGGAGATTACGGGCGGATACATCTTCAAGAAGGACCACATTGGGAACATCGGTTACGGGGTGGTGGGAGATCCGCTCGGGGGCTTTCCGGGGAACGGCACCCCTTCCTCCAGTTCAAAAGCGGGTTACCCAACTGGTCCGGGAGGTTTCCCGGCCGATCCCAAAGGTTTCGTTCGTTCGGCCCGGACAGCCAGCCGAAGCAGTTCAAGCTCGAGCACGAGTTCAAGCAGTTCTTCCTCCAGTTCGTCGCGCAGTTCCCGCAGCACGCGGGTGGTCACGAATTACTTTGGCCGGCCGCCCCAGACCGAGATGGCAAGTATGTCCCAGTCCTCTTTCAGCCGCGAGGATGAGGAAGAGAATTTTATGAACACGGAAGGAAACATTCGGACGAGCCATACGAATGAGTTCTTTTTTGTGGAGCCTGATCCCCTGGAAATCACGGCGGTGCAGAAAGCCTGGCTGAAAAATTATTTAAACAAATTGGAGGGAGCTTTATATGGTCCTGATTTCGCCGATCCAGCCAAAGGCTACGCGGCGTTTCTCGACCCTGGCACTTTCATTGATTACCACATCATGGTGGAAGCAACCAAGAACGTGGACGGCTTCCGTTTCAGTGATTTTTTTTACAAGAATCGTGGAGGGAAGATCCGAAATGCGCCCATCTGGGACTGGAACCTGAGTTTCGGCAACGCGAATGGGAAGCAAGGGTGGCTGGCTGAGAATTGGATGTGGCCACAGCTTGATAACAAAGAATACACCTGGTACCGAAGGCTGTTCGATGATCCTGATTTCGGGCAGCGCTACGTCGATCGCTGGGCGGACTTACGCACGAATGTGCTCGCAACGGTTAATGTGCTGGGGCGAATTGACGAGATGGCCACACTCCTGCAGGAATCGCAGAAGCGCAACTTTGAGAAATGGCCGATCCTGGGCCGGAATGTGAACCCGAACTATTTTGTGGGATCCAGCTTCGATGAGGAGATCAACTACATGAAGAAATTTATCCAGACGCGCCTGGAATGGATTACCAAGCAGTTCCCGGAAGTGCCACGTGTGAGTTCCCGCGGAGGCGGGCAGAACGTGGAGCTGGCCAGCGGGTCGGATGGACAGATTTATTTCACGACAGATGGCACTGATCCCCGGGCCAGTGGCGGCAATCCTTCCCCTACCGCGAAAGCCTACTCGGGGGCGGTCCCACTCGGCGCTGGGAGCAAACTAATGGCGCGGCTGCGACAGGAAAACCGGTGGAGCTCGCCTTTGGCGTATCAGGCCTCGCAATAATTCTAGAGTTTTTTATCCTCTACGGCGTCTAAATCTGAAACAAAATGGTGGGGCGACTGTTTAAAGAGTCTGGATCGCCTAAAAAAGACGGATGCAACTACAGAAACAAGCGGTGGAAATGATGCCAAAACGAATTGCCCTGGACGGCTGGAAATTTTGGGAAATGGCAGGAGTGGCATTGCTTTGCTGCGCTGCCCTTTGCACCGGCTGCGCAAGGAAGAAGGCTGAACCGCGAATCACTGGGAGCAGTTCAGACGCGGCTACCTCCCTGCAGTGCGCATGGAAGCCCGGGCTTCGGTATATCGTGCGTCTGGAGATGAACCAGTTCACGGATCCCGAGGTGGCCGATCGGGACGTAGGCCAGCACCGCGTCAATTTTGCCCAGGAGTGTCAGATCGATGTCAAACCAGCACGAAAGGAAGGGAGTCTGAACGCGGAGATGACGATTCTTTCCCTATCCATGGAGCGCTCGAAGGGCAACGAGATTGCGGTCAGCTTTGATTCCGAGCCAGGGTGGGAACCAGTCACTGAAGAGGATCATTACACCACCATCATGAGGCAGATGGTTGGAGGAAAATTGAGTTTCCTCATCTCGCCCGACGGCAAAGTCCAGAACTCTCAAGGAGTGCCGCAATGGTTGAACAAAGCCTTTGCCGCCGATCCAAGGCCAGCGGGAGCGCGGGGCGGAGTCACAGCCGTGGTGAGCACGAACGGCACCACGAATATCGTACGCAGAACGGTCGCGGCTGGCGGCGGGAGAGACAAACGAACGAGCGTGGTGAATGTGTTGCGCAATTTTTTCTCCCCGGAACACTTTCGGCAGATTTTTGAATTCTCTCATTTGCCTGCCAACCCGGTGCGAGTAGGCGAGAGCTGGGCATCTCAGGGAATTACCTTTATCAGCGGCCGGGGCACGAGCCGCTATGAGACCAAAGATGAATTTGTGGGCTGGCAGTTAAACAGCAACTCGAACTGCGCGCGGATTAATATCGCCGGCGATTTTATGCCCATGGGACTCTCCTTGCCGGCGAATAAGAAGGGAACTTTCAAAGGCCATATTTGGGTGAACACCGGTTTGGGATTCCCCATGACGCAGGTGTTCGAGAAGCAGGGGGTATTCCCTGATCCCTCCACCTTGAAGCAGATGGGAACCAACACGGTGGCCACGCCAACCAACGGCACTTACAAAGCCATACAACAATCCGTTAGTATCACCTTGGTCGATGTCCTGCCCTTGGAAGAAAATGCCAAGGCCGCAACCGAGACAAAGTGACAGGGATTGAAACCGGCCGTGTTCGGAAGCAAACAGGATTAAGAACTAAGGTCCTGCTGGTTTTTCAGTAATAGCGCTAATCGCGCCGACATTGGCCGATTTGGCAGCATCAATCACCTTGATGACTTCACCCCAGGGCGACCGTTTATCCGCTTTGATCGCCACTTTCACCTGCGGATCCTTCTTGGCGGCCTGAACGAGCGCAGTTTGAACCCGCTCAAAAGTCACCGGCTTGTCCTCCAGGAAAAAATAGGGAGCGTTGGTCGCGACCGTGATTACGAGTGGCTTGGAATCCGTCGTTCCTGCTTTGGCCTGTTTGGATTCGGGCAACGCGAGGCGTAATTCGGGGGGAAGGTCTTTCTTAAAAGTGGTCGTGACCATAAGAAAGATGAGCACCACCAGGAGGACGTCAATCAAGGAGACGATGATGACCGTGGGAGCGCGCCGTTTGCGGTTACGATTGAAATTCATGGGAATCAGGCCTTCTTCCGAGAAGCAGGTTCCTCGTAAACATCCTCAGCGCCGTAGTGTTTGCGAAGGAATTCCTCACAAAGGCTTTCCAGTTCGAGGGATAGCATTTCCACTTTTTTGCTGTAATAACTCCAAGCAACCAAGGAAGGGATGGCTACTAAAAGGCCAATCAGAGTAGCATACAGGGCCAAGCTGATGCCCTGGGCGAACTTGCTGTTATCGCCCCCCTGCCCCATGCTTCCGAACAAGGTGATCAAACCATAGATGGTGCCGACCAGCCCAAGGAGCGGGGCAATGCCGACGATAATCTCAAGAATAACCAGGCCTCGTTCCAATTTGCCGACTTCCTGGCGGGCTCGCGTTTCCAGCAATTCAGAGTTCTCCACGCGGCTCCAATCGACGTGCTCGGTCGCGAACATGAGCAGGCGCGACAAGGCGGATGGGTTCTGACGGCAGGCATCCTGCAGACGCGAAAGGTCCTTGGGGGAGGAATATGTTTGAACAATGGCCTGGAGGTCCGGCGGAACCACTTTTTTCCAGCGCAACGCAAGGCCACGTTCCACAATAAAAGTTACAGCCACCACCGAGGCAAAAATCAGAGCGAGAATGAAAAATATGTCCATTTTAAAAAGCTGAAGAGTTTCCTAGTTGTAATAAAAAGTAAAGGTGACTTCTCGGTAATTGCCTCCGACCATGCGGCGCATATCGGAAGGCCACTGCGGAAAAGGCGCAGGGTCGCTGATCGCCCGCTGACAAAGCAGGCCGAGCAATTCCCCGACCTCGTTGCCGTTCACTTTCATGTCCAGGATGCGGCCATCGTACATGAGCTTGAATTCGAGGACGACCTTTCCGGAACGCTGCGCAAACTGAGTGCTGTCGAGCAAATCGAACCACCGCTGTTGGACGGCCGCAATGAAAGCCGCATCGTATGAGCCGAACGGTGTTTGCTTCACGTCGAAGGCAATTTTGCCGCGTTGTTTGGCTCCGCCGGACTGCTTCATAGGCTCGCCGACCAGGTTTTTCTGCGCACGCGCAGCGGCCAGGGTGCGGGGCTTTTCCTTCGGTTTTTCCTCGGGCTTGGCGAGCGCCAAATCTCCAGGCGTTTCCGCGGGCTTCGGTTTGTCGGAAACCTGCTCCGTCTTTTCAGCCTTCTTTGGCTCGGTTTTTTCCGGGGGGGGAGCTGGTTGGAGCGGTTGGGGTTTGCTCACGGTTTCCGTGCGAACCACTTGCTCCTGTTTCCCATCCACTTTGGGCTTCAGGGAATCAATAATGGAATCGGGATTGGCGGCCTTCGCGTTTAAAGCGCCGTAATATTTGGCTTCCTTCGGAGGTTCCAGGGCAAGCGTTGTCGGGTCTACCTCCACAAACGTGAGGGGAATCTCTTTTTTCTGCTGAGCCGCCGCCATCTCCTGAAGCTGCTTTTGAATGAGCTTTTGCAAGTCCAGCGGCTTGGGTTTTTTCTCGAGAATTTTTAAAAGCCAGGTGGCCTGATGATCCCACCAATGAAGCTGTTTACCAAGTTTCCAGAAGCCGTACGCCCCGGTGTGGATAAGCAAAGAAAGCAGCAGTGCCACAACCAGGGGTTGCCTGGTCATGAATTCGCGAAAAACATTCTGTTTCGCCCACTGCATAACAGTCCCAGAATGCCGCACGTGCCTACGCCGAGCAATAGCGAATCCAAACCGAGCGCTTCGAAAACCAAGCAAACGGCGGCTTTCTAATACTTATCGGAAGAAAGCTGAGGGTTTCTTCACAACGGTGCTTGGAGAGGCGTTCAAAGAACGCCGCCACCGGATACTTGGTGACGGCGGTCTCAAAGGTTTCGAACAGGGGTAAATTACCTGGCAGCCGTTTTAGTGGTTACGTCCAGGCAAACTCCTTCTTTCGTGCTGCGCGCAAAAATATGGCCGTTGCTGATGGTGGGTGTGGACCAGCATTTGCCTTCCACAGCTTTGGCGCGGCTCACTTCGGTGTAGGCTTTTGGGTCGGGTTTGACCATTACCAACTCCCCCTGGTCGGTGAGCACCACAAAATGATTGTCCACGAAAATCAATTGGCCTGCGCCAAAACCGGGCTTGGACCACATTTCTTTGCCGGTGGCCAATTCAACACATTTCATGGGGCCGGTCTTGTATTGCTTGAAGCTAAACAGGCCGTAGAGGTAACCATCGTGATACACCGGTGTGCTCCAGTGGTTGCAAATATTGTTGCCGGTCAGCATCCAGAGCTCCGTGGCTTTCCACTCGTTGCCTGCCTTGGTAATTTTCGCGGCACTCGCACCGACTCCGTAACCTGCGGAACAATAAACAATGTCGCCACCCACGATGGGCGAGGCTGCCGTGGAAACATTGTAGCGGAATTTATGCCGCCAGAGGACCTCCCCTGACTTGGGCGCCACGGAAACCAGGCCGCTTTGTGTGAAGAAGATAACCTGGCGAGTGCCAAGGATGGTTGCAGCCACTGGGCTGGCATGGGTCATCCGATCGCTTTCCCCTTTCCAAACCGTCTTGCCAGAATTCTTGTCGATGCCGAGGAGGGCTTCGCCTGGACCGCCGCCGGCGGTGAAGATTAAATCGCCATCAATGAGCGGAGAGGCAGCGTTCTGCCAGGAAATGTTTTTGCCGGAATGTTCTTTCAGGATGTCTCTGGTCCAGTTCTCCTTGCCCGAATTGGCGTCAAGGGCCGCAAGTTGGAGATTAGCACCAAGCACGTAAACTTTCCCATTGTCTACTGTGGGCGTGGTCCTCGGACCGTCAGCGGGCCCGGCTTCGTCGCCGCCTTTATCGTATTTGGCGGCGCCTAGGGTGTAAGACCAAAGTTCGTTGCCCGTGTTCGCGTCGAGCGCCACGCAAACCTCGCGGATCCCGCCATCCACCTCACGGGAAATCATGGTGTAAGCCTTGCCGCCACTGACTGCCATGGAGCTAAAACCGTTGGGGAGCTTGGTCTTCCAGATGGTTTTTAGCCCTTCCGATGGCCATTGCTTGAGGATACCTTTCTCCGGGGATGTGCCGTCACCATTGGGGCCACGATATTGCGGCCAATCCGCTGCCTGGAGCAGCGAAGCCGTGGACAAAATAACCAAGAGGGAAAGAGCTTTAGTCATTATTATACCAGCATGTGCCATACGCATGTCTTCAAGACGGATTAAAAGGCAGGAAATTCAGGGAAAAGGTGGCTTCCAATTATCTCTTTACATCATCAAATGCCGACGTTTACCTAGCAATCAGTCAAATATGAATTGGTTTACATGGGCGCTGCTTTCCGCATTTTTTGCAGGAGCGACTGCGGTTCTTGCGAAAGTGGGCGTGGCCGGGGTCGATTCCAATCTGGCCACCGCCATCCGCACCACTGTGGTGCTTTTCTTCACGTGGGCGATAGCGCTTTCCACCACTCAGGTTTCGGTTGCGCGGGATCTGCCAGCGCGCACGTGGCTATTCCTGGCGTTGTCCGGGCTTGCCACTGGGCTGTCGTGGCTGTGCTATTTCAGGGCTTTGCAATTAGGTGAAGCTTCCCGAGTGGCTCCAGTTGATAAGCTGAGCGTGGTGTTTGTGATGGTATTCGCCGCTCTGCTGCTCAAGGAAACTATGACATGGCAGCATTGGGTTGGGGGTGCCCTCATCACGGGTGGAGCCGTTCTGCTGGCGTGGAAGTGACTGGACTGTGTCGCATGTCATGGAGTTGGGGAACGTAAACCGTCCTTTACGTGCCACGGCGGCCCTTCTATTCTCCGGAGGGTTCGGCATATTATTTCCTATGGGGAAAGTTATCGCGGAAATGGTAATTGAATCGGCAGTGATGGAACTGCCGGACACGAAGACTATTCGGCTGAAATGGCCGGAGGGTTACGATGTCGATTTCAAAACGGGACAGTTCATCACGCTCTACTGGCCAGACACGCCCACCTACAAACGCGCCTACTCTCTTTCCTCCTGTGCCCTGGATCGCGGCTTTTATGAAGTGACCGTGAAGCGCGATGGAAAAATGGGGACGCGGATCGTGGACTGGGCTAAGCCTGGGGACAAGATGGCCGTAATTCCGCCCACCGGACGTTTCCTCCCCGCTTTTGAATCGAGCAAGCATCTAATCTGCATAGCCGGCGGTTCAGGTGTGACGCCATTTCGTGGATTTGTGCGTGAAGCGACGCGGCGCAACCTGGAAACAAAAATTACGGTGCTCTACAGCGTCCGCACCACCAATGATATCATTTTCAACCAGGAATTCCGGGATATGCAGCAGGTTAATCCCAACTTCTATTTTTACGTCACCTGCACCCGGCTTTCCCAGGAAGACACATGGACGGGCAGACGCGGGAGGATCCAAGCGGAATGGGTTAAGGAACACATCCATGATCCGGCTCATACTGTCTTCTATGCCTGCGGCCCGAATGAACTGGTGGAGTTCGCGGAAGAACTGGTTTTGCAGGAATTGAAAGTTCCGAAGGAGCAGATGAAGACGGAGAAGTGGGGTTGACGAGTGGAGCGACTGGGCGGATGGATAATAGATGGGACACATCCACGCTAAAAAGCTCATTTCTTTTTTCCAAAAACTGACACACCTTTTTACATGCTAAAACGCACGCCGCTTTACGCAGCACATCAAAAACTCGGAGCTCGCCTGGTGGAATTCGGGGGCTGGGAAATGCCGGTCCAATATTCCAGCATAGTCGATGAACACCATGCCGTCCGGAAGAATGCGGGTCTTTTTGACATTTCCCATATGGGCGAGGTGCGCGTGAGCGGTCCGGGCGCGGCGGATTTTTTAAATCACCTGCTGACGAATGACATTCGCAAACTGGAAGTTGGTGGAGGGCAATATACATTGATGTGCAATCCGGAAGGAGGCGTGATCGATGACCTTTATGCTTATCGTATCGGCAACGAAGAATATCTATTGGTGATCAACGCTTCCCGAATTGATGAGGATGTTCAGTGGATGGAGGAACAGCTTGGGCCATGGCCCAATCGCCAGGGCGTGAACTTGGTCAACGAATCCGACAAATGGGGCGCGGTGGCGCTGCAGGGACCGCGCTCGGTTGAATTTATCGACAGCGCTTTTCCAGGAGCTTCCACGGGCGGAACAGCGGTAGTTAAAGCCAGTGACCTGAAGAAAAACCAGGTCGGAACTTTTCCGTTCCATGGCCAAATGGTTTACCTGGCTCGAACAGGCTACACGGGCGAGGATGGTTTCGAAATCCTGGCGCCAGCGGATCTCATCGAAGCTGCCTGGAACCACGTGCTCGCGAAAGGTCATCCCTATTGCCTTCAGCCAACAGGGCTGGGAGCACGCGACACCCTTCGCACGGAGGTTTGCTACCCGCTTTACGGTCATGAACTGGATGAGAAGACCACTCCGATCGAGGCAGGCGTTGGATTCTTTGTCGCGCTGGACAAGCCCGATTTTATCGGGAAGACGAAGCTTGCTGAGCAAAAGAAAAACGGGGTTTCCAAGAAGTGCATTGCCTTCAAAATGGCAGATAAAGCCGCTCCGCCACGGCCTCACTACGTTATTTGGAGCACGGGTCCGAACGCCTCCGCCATTGGCGAGGTTGTCAGCGGAACGCAAAGCCCTTCCCTCCAGGCTGGAGTTGGCCTTGGGTACGTGCCGCCGGATTTCGCAAAGCCGGGGACGCCCATTGAGATCGAAGTGCGTGGCCGAAAGTATGGTGCGGTTGTTGTCCAGAAACCGATTTTCCGGAAAGAACCGAAAGCCTGAAAAGAAACCTTTTTATCCCGTAAAATCCTTTTACTCTCCCGCCATTAATTAATTAAAGCATATGAGCTCAAATGTTCCTGCGGATCTAAAATACGCAAAATCACACGAATGGGTGCGAGTGTCCGGCGACATGGCAACAGTTGGCATCACGGACCATGCCCAGCATGAATTGACGGACGTGGTTTTTGTGGAACTTCCGGCAGTAGGACGCAAAGTAAAGGCAGGAGAGGCGTGCGCGGTGGTCGAGTCCGTAAAAACGGCGAGCGATATTTATTCTCCTGTGTCGGGTGAAGTCACCGAAATTAACCAGACGGTGGTCGACCAACCCGGCCTGGTAAATACAGATCCGTATGGGAATGGCTGGTTCTACAAAATCAAACTTTCCAACGCTGGTGAGACCAGTGGGTTAATGGATCCAGCGGCTTATGGTCAGCAGATTGGGTGAGTTAATCCTTTTTAGCATCCTTGCGACTCAATTTCAGGCTGCTCACATCGAATTCCCCCATTCCCTTGGGGCCGCGGAACTCACAAACCAGTTCCACGTCCTCGATGCCGCGCACCTCGAAGTCATAGCGGAAGTGCTTCCATTCGGGGTTGATGGAAATTCCTTTGGTAGACCGCTCTCCCGAGGCCCGAATGATCACCCCGTTTGTGCCTGGTGCGTTACCCAGCCCTTGCACGCGAGCATCTCCAGAAATCTCGTAAAGGCCTGATTCCAACAAAACACTGGCGCGCCACGAGCCCGTGCTATCCCCATTGCGCGCGAGCACCTGGAGCAAATCTTTACCATCCTGACGCGTGCGCCGGCCGGAAGCGGGTTTGGTAATGCCCGTTTTGAAGCTCCAGCTCCTAAGCGGTATTTCCATGCCTGGTGTGAGTGCCAGGGGCTTGGTGGGATTGCGCAACTGGTCGGCGACACTTTGACAGCGTTGGGCCATGCGAGCCTGCATGTTCACGAGGGATGCCTGCATGTTTTCGATAACATCCGGCTCGCTGGCCAGCGCGGTTCGTAAGGGGGCGGCCATTTGTTGGAGGCGGCTGCTCAGGAGGTCGTAGCGAAATTCGTTGGTCGAAAGGCTGGCCAGGCGATCCAGGAAGCGCTTGCGCTCTTCGGGAATACTCAAGAGCGCTTTCGCCACCGTGCCATTAAAATGCGGTGTGATACTAATCGAGGAGGATCGGCTAACTTCGAAAGTTTGGTCAAGCCCGTGCGGCATAAAGACCATTTTGTTTCGAGACACATCATGAAACAGCTTATAATTGTTCGGCCCCATGCAGTAGCCATCCCAGTGCACGAGGAAAACCTCGGTAGCGGCAAAGTTGATAAATCGGTCCAGGTCCAGGAGCTCTGCCAATCTTGTCCGCCGCGCCGAAGGATCCTTGATTCGGCAGGCGGCAATGAGATTGGTGACAGCAGCCCGGTCGTCGGGGTCCTCGCCTGACTCTACTTTCAATTCCTTGGTGATATCTCCGCCAGAGCCGCCGTCATAAAGGTTCCCCTTGGCTGAGCTGAAGTGCTGTTTTAAAAAGCTCTTACTCCAGCCCTCCACCAGAATGTACAACCCCGTGTTGCGTCCATTGATCTCCACCAACGCATGTCCAACCCGGGTGCTCGGCACGCCCACTTCACGAAATAATTCCCGGGCGAACTTCTCGGAAAAATAAGTCGGGTCCTGCACCGAATTATTCAGGTGGATTTTGCCAAGGCCATGAAAGCTCTGTCCATGATTGCCCTTGTCAAAGTTCAATGTCAGGGATGGCTTGGCGTCAATCGCCTGAAAAGAATAAGAGCCTTTTAAATGCAGCGCCACGTTGGTGTAAACATGACCGCCCTCTCGCAAGGTGGCGCGCACATCCACGCGCTCAGGCCGTGGCTTTCCCCAGACCTGGTGGTAATTGCGCAGGACTTCCATTCCCTCCGGCGAGATTTCGACTTGAATCCGGGGGACTAGCTTGTCCTGGAACAGAAGCTCGGCATCTCCTTTTACAGTTTGCTTTGCGGCAGATTCCGCGGCCGGCAGGCTGAGAAAACCACCAAAGCTCATGCAAAGCAGAACCATGAGTCTGCCGATCACACGACTTGAAAGTCCCATAGTGCTTATTAGACGGAGTTTACCACAAAAGTCATCCTTGTTCCTGTAAAAAAGTTTTGGGACGACGGGGGTCGGAACTCCTTGAACAGGAACTCCAGTGCGGAACGAACGGGTGCCCTTGGCAATGCTCAGGGTCGCGCGACAACCATCCTTAAATGTTCTCCCCGACGAACAAGGTGGACTTGTCGGGCGTTTCCAACTCAGGCCCCAGGGGGTCATGATGCTCCTTCGCCAAAATGCGGTAATAACGGACCTGGAGCGAAACACGTCTGCCATCGTAAAGCGCCAGGCTCGCATACTCTTCTTTCGTCATGCGCGAGCGTAGAATTAACCCAGAGGGAAGTTCCAGCTCGATGCGGAGCATGATCCCGAGGAAATAAGTTTGCCGGATAACTGCCTGGTGGGAGTATTGATTGAGCTCCGGCGAGATCTGAACCGCAAAAGGTCGGAAGCCGACCCGGATCTTTTCGCCTTCAGCATAACCGTTGGCAGGGAACATCAACTCCCCGGCATAGGCGATGCCTTTGCGCACTTCGCACTCGAGGACGTTCATCACTCCAATGAAACGAGCGACGAACTCATTTGCCGGTTGCTCGTAAACCTCGCGCGGGCTGCCGATCTGCTCCATGTAGCCACGAGAGAAGATCAGGATGCGATTGGAAACCTCCATGGCCTCTTCCTGGTCATGTGTCACGAACAGAGTGGTTACATTCAGGTCGTGATGCAGCGTGACCAGCCACTCCCGGAGTTCCTGACGGATCTTGGCGTCGACAGCCCCAAAAGGCTCATCCAACAGGAGCACACTTGGCTTGGGAGCAAGGGCTCGTGCAATGGCGACGCGCTGCCGCTGGCCGCCGGAGAGCTGGTGGGGATAACGCTTCTCAAAACCTTCAAGCCCAAGCAGGGCGAGCAACTCCGTTACCCGGTCATGGATATCCTTGGTCGCCCATTTTTTGATCTTCAGCCCAAAAGCAATGTTCTTGAACACATTCATGTTCTTGAACAAGGCGTAGTTTTGAAAAACGAAGCCAATGTTGCGTTTTTGAACCTTGATATCATTGACCCGTTCACCTCGAATAAAGATGTCACCCTCGGTCGGCATTTCGAGACCGGCGATCATTCGCAGCACGGTGGTTTTGCCGCCACCACTTGGCCCTAGCAAAGCGACAAGCTCGCCCTCCTTCACGGAAAAGCTCACATGATTCACGGCGGCCACTTCGCCGAACTGCTTGCTGACATTTTTTAGTTCAATGCTCAAGGGAGTAGATTATTGGCCAGAAACAGAGTTGGTGAAAGACGAAAGAGGCCGCCAAGAATGGCTGGAGGTTTTCGTTCAAGATGTTGGCCATTCGTCATTTCGAAACAGACTGCGGCGGTTGCAAACTGGGTCCAGGCAGGATTGAACTGATTTCCGGGACCTGCTGTGCCTGCTCAAAGTCCTTTGCCTCCTTCCATTCAAGGTAGGTTTTGATCACCAAGGTCAACAGGGCAAGCAGCGCCAGGAGACTGGCAACGGCAAAAGCAGCGGCCCCATTGTACTCGTTGTACAACTTTTCGATCCTCAAAGGCATCGTGTCCGTGAGACCCGTGATATGCCCGGAAACAACCGAGACCGCGCCAAACTCCCCCATGGCACGAGCATTGCACAAAATAACCCCGTAGAGTAACCCCCAGCGGACCGAAGGAAGCGTGACATACCAAAAGGTTTGGAAACCATTCGCGCCGAGAGTGATGGCCGCCTGCTCCTGTTCAGTGCCCGTGGCCTGCATGATGGGAATGAGTTCGCGAGCGACGAAAGGAAAAGTGACAAAGGTGGTTGCGAGGACAATTCCAGGGACGGCAAAAATGATCTTAATGTCGTGCGCATCCAGCCATTCGCCAAAATATCCCTGCAACCCAAAGAGCAAAACGAACATCAGCCCCGACACGACTGGAGAAACCGCGAATGGCAGGTCAATCAAGGTCAGAATAAAAGCTTTGCCTCGAAAATTGAACTTGGCGATGCACCAGGAAGCCGCCAGGCCGAAGGTAACATTCAAGGGGACGCTGATAGCGGCCACCGTGAGCGTTAGCCGAATAGCTGACCATGTGTCCGATTCCCCTAACGCGGAGAAATAAGCTCCAAGTCCTTTGCTGAAAGCCTGGGCAAAAACATTCACAAGCGGCAGCAAAAGAAACAGGACAGAAAAAATCAGGGCAATCAGGATCAGCAGCCACTTGAAAAAGGGTGATTCTTCAATGGCGCGCTGGGACTTGGTCGTGCGCAGCTTTTGGTTTCTTTTAATGCCTCCGGCCATAACTCAGTGCTGGAAATGGCTGGCCCAGTTCTCCAGCCAGTTGATGATTGCGAGGATGCAGAAAGAAATCACCATCAACACCGCGGCAATGGCAATCGCACCGAGATAATCGTACTCCTCCAGCCGAATGACAATCAGGTAGGGAGCGATCTCTGTCTCGAAAGGCTTGTTGCCGGAAATAAAAACGATCGACCCATACTCACCCACAGCCCGGGCAAATGCCTGAGCAAAACCAGTGATGATGGTCGGGAGCAGCGTCGGCGCTAAAATGCTGATGAAAGTCCGCAAACGACTTGCGCCGAGAGTGGCAGCAGCTTCCTCCAGCTCTCGCTCCAGGTTTTCCAAAACCGGCTGGAGAGTGCGAACCACGAAAGGCAGGCCGACGAATGTCAGGGCGATAATGATCCCAAGCTGCGAAAATGCTGCTTTAATTCCGAGCGGTACCAGGTACTTGCCAAGCCAGCCATTCGAGGCCAGCAGACTGGATAAGGTTAGCCCCGCAACGGCGGTAGGAAGCGCAAAAGGAAAGTCCACTAGCGCATCCACGAATCGGCGGAATGGAAATTGATAGCGCACCAAGACCCACGCCAGAATGGTGCCGAAGACAGCATTGATGAAGGCTGCAATGGCCGAGGTTCCGAACGTAATTCGATAAGCTGCGAGCGCCCGCTCCGCAGTCACCAACCGCCAGAAATCAGGCCAGGAAAGTTGAAAGGTTTTTAATACAAGCGCAGCGATCGGAATAATGATCAACACGCTCAGATAAAAGAGCGTGAAGCCGAGCGTCAGGCCAAAGCCTGGCAGCGCGTTGTATCGTTTTTCTGGCATGATTTCGGAAGTTGCGAGACCTTAAAGGGAGTGCATCAGGGCAGAAAGCTTTTTTTGCTGCAGTAAATGTTTTATGGGTAAAAGCGGGACTGAACGTCGCCGTGTTTAAATATTTGCACCAACCGCGAGCACATAGCGATATTCCAGCAGGATAGTCTGAAGCATTTTCGAAAACGCTTCCACCTGCGGATGGCGCGGCGCCTTGTGAGGAGTTTCCAGCGTGATTTCAAACGGAGAGGGGTTCAAACCTGGGACAGCTTTCAGAACTCCTTCGTAGCATTCGTAAACAATCCCCCCATCGGCCTTGAAGCCATCAATCTTCCGCTTGCGGTTGCGCGGCAAAAATGTTTCGGCCGAATGTAACGCCGGCTCAAGTAGATTTTTGGAAAGCACCTCGCCATTCACAAAGCCATAAAGGCCGTGGCTCGTATCATCACAGTGGAGGTTAATGATACCGTGAAAGGCATGGGTCCAGATTTCGGTTTCGAGAAACCGAACTTCAGGCTCGACGGAATCTTTCCAGAACTCACGGTTTAGGTCCTTCCCCGAGCGGGAATGCCGGGTGCCATCCTCGAACCCGGTTGGATTGCAGACCGGGTAAATAAATAAAGCGTAGCCCTGAGCCAAATCGGGATTTTTAGTTAGCTCCTGCAGGAAGCGAACGAGCCCTAAAGCACCTTCCGGTTCGTCGCCGTGAATCGCGGCGAAAATCCCGATCCGGATAGTATCTCCCCCGCCCTTCGGACCCAGGAAGACATAACGCGGCAAGGTATATTGCTGGCCATGGCTTTCAAAAAAGCCGAAGGACTTGCTTAATATATGCTTGGAGTTTTCCGCCAGGTCGTGCAATGGCTCAAGCAGCCGCGCCACGGAACGGCGGGCAGGGCTGGGAGCCTGGGCAGTCCTGGAACTACGTTCAGTCACTATACTCATAATAGTTTAACGGCTGCGGGATTAAAACTGATCAAATACGCCGCCATCGCCAAAATGCGCTTTTGGGTATTTATTTTCTTTGGTAAATCTGATCAAAAACTCCACCGTCGCCGAAATGAGTTTTTTGCGCTTTTTGCCATCCTCCGAAGAGCTCATCGATTGTAAAAAGGTTTACCTTCGCAAATTGGTTTTCATGCTTCCTGGCGATCGCTTCGTTCCGCGGCCGATAATAATGCCTGGCCGCAATTTCCTGGCCAGCGTCCGTGTAGAGGAATTCCAGGTAAGCCTTGGCCACCGCTTCCGTCCCGCGCTTCTTGACGACTTTGTCCACCCATGTAACCGGCGGTTCTGCCAGGATGCTGAGCGAAGGCATCACCAGTTCATACTCGCCCTTGCCGAGTTCGTTCATCGCGAGGATGGCTTCATTTTCCCAGCCTACCAAAACGTCACCGATCCCGCGTTGAATGAAGGTGGTCGTGGCCCCGCGTGCGCCCGTGTCCAGCACAGGCACGTTCTTGAAGAGAGCCGCGACAAAGGCTTTTGCTTTGGCTTCGTCGCCGCTGTTCTTTTTTAAGGCATAGCCATAAGCCGCCAGGTAATTCCACCGGGCGCCACCCGACGTCTTCGGGTTGGGCGAAATGACCGAAACGCCGGGTTTCACCAAATCTTCCCAGTCTTTGATCGCCTTGGGATTTCCCTTCCGCACCAGGAACACGATTGTGGAAGTGTAAGGGGAACTGTTATTGGGAAGGCGCTTCTGCCAGTCTTCGGGAACAAGCTTTCCCCTTTGCGCCATGGCGTCAATGTCGTAAGCCAGCGCGAGCGTGACGACGTCACCTTGGAGCCCATCAATCACGGCGCGGGCCTGTTTCCCGGAACCGCCGTGCGATTGCTTGATCGTGATCTCCTGCCCGTTGTGCTGCTTTTTCCATTGTTCGGCAAACGCCTTGTTGACGTCCGCATACAGTTCACGAGTTGGATCGTAAGATACGTTGAGCAATGTAATGGCCTTCGGAGCCGCGGGAGCCCGCAACGGAATCGCCGCCGCCAGCGCTAACCCAAAGAGAATGGTAAATGATTTTTTCATAGCTGATCTCGGTTGATGGTCGTTAAATTAAAAGGAAACCTGCGCCCGGGTTAGAATGACGTGCTCGTCTTGAGCGGTTACATTGCCCCGGGCCTTGGAGCCCCCGCTAAAGTCGGTGTGTTCGTAGTCCGCGCTGAGCTTAATGCTTTTGTTCAAATACCAATTTAAGCCCGCGCCATAGGAAAACGCGCGCCGGGCTGAACTGGATGTAGCGTATAATGGGAACAATCCGGCGTCCAATTTGAGTTCCTCTACCCGCCCCACCACTTCGAGGGCGCCCCAGGTATGGCTGGCGAAACTGAGCGGGTTGCGTGGACGAATTCCTTTCCAGGAGTTTTCTTCCCCTGTCAGAATATAGGAAACCGTGACCTCCCACGCGGTGTTGTCCACGTTGAGGCGAGTGGTTCCAGCCGCGGGTGCAGTATCGCGCCGAATCTGCTGCGAGGAGAGGGCATATTCACCAAATATACCGAGCGGTCCCCAATAATAATAGGCCTGGGGCACTAAACGCCAATGCAGTCCATCCGCCGTTACGTTGGTTGAGGCATTGCCGGATCCCGTGCGATAACCGAAAAAATTCTGCTGTCCTGGCGTCGTAAAGCCGCGCAAAGGCCCTGCTTGATTTCCGTAGGTCCCAGCTACTCCGAAGCCCAAGCCGCGCAACGGTTCCACATTCACGTTTTTAAATGGCCGCAGAAAAATGCGCCCAGCCACATCCTTATGATCGTCGCTGATATCCTGGTCACCGCTGCCGCCATCCTGCACGCCATTGAAGATGCCCGCCTGGTAACCCAGAATTCCGTCGAAAAGCTCTCCATGGATTTGCACTCCGACATCACGGTTCGGAACGAGTTGCGTCGGGTACCCTCGCTCGGTAAAAGTGTAATCGACATCGGACTGCAACCGTTCGAGGCCTACAGGAGTCTTGAATTTGCCAAGCTGGATCTGAAATTCAGGCCAATAGTGGATATTCAGGTAAGCATCTTGCACCAAGCTGTTATTTCCTGTGGCTGCTGTGTTGCCCGCTCCGAAATCCAACATGATCCGGTAATCATAATGTTGAAAGAGAGTCCCCTCGAAGGTCGGACGCACACGGCGCAAAAGGAAGGTGTCGTTCACGGGAATGTGATCCCCTTGGTAAAACCGGCCATCCACCTGCACAGCTCCATGCAATTTTAAGACAAAATTTGTGTCGGCAGAACTGAATCCAAACCCATCCGCCCCCGCGCTCAGCTTGGGAGAATCAGCTTTCTTGCTTTGAACCGCTTCCCCTTCCACTTCCCGATTCCGTTCCAGGATGCGAACTTTTTGATCCAGCTCCTGGATCTGCTTTTTCAGAGTATTAATGTCGTCGCTGCTCCCTTGGGATTGTGCGAACACAGAACCCAGGCTCAATTGGACCACAGCCGCGCCTAACCAGACTTTATGAATGTTCATTTGATTGTTTTTGGTTCCTCCCGTTGCTGGGTCGGTTGGTTACGTATTGTTCTGGCCTCTGGTTTTCCAGTTGGCTGCCATTAAAGAATTGGATTTATCCAACCGCACCTTTTCGGTGCGCTCGATCTGGACAACCCTGTTCTCGTGCACGACGATTTGCACCACACCAAAGTTCATCGAATCCACCTGCGCGCGAACCAGGTTCAGCCATCCAGAGGACTCTTTATCACCCGAATTTAGTTGTGCATTCATCGAATACTCGCAGTTTTAACCTTAATCTCCATTATGTCAATAGAGATTGTTAGGTAATGTAGAATATCTATAAGATAATTACTATTAGCCACTTACATGTTATTTAAAAAATTTCATAAACCTTTCATGCACTACATGAAAACTTGACCAAACCAGTAGGGTTTTTACCTTATACGTAATGAAATTGTCGCAACGCGGAGAATATGCTCTGCGCGCCCTTGTGGTCCTTGGTCAGAATTACCATCAGGATGTCGTCCGTATTCAAGCCATTTCCGACCAGCAAAACATTCCGAAAAGGTTTTTGGAGCAGATCCTCAATGATCTTAAGTCCGGGGGAGTAGTGCAGAGCCGACGCGGCGTGTCAGGAGGTTATCGACTGGCCGCGCCGCCGGATCAAATCAAGCTCGCCGTGGTAATCCGCCATATTGAAGGCGCCCTCGCTCCTGTTGGCTGCGTGAGCGAAAAGTTTTACGAGAAGTGCTCCTGCCCCGACGAATCCCGCTGCGCCATCCGAAGCGTAATGAAGGAGGTGCGGGACGCCATTGTAAAGATTCTGGAGAATACAAGTGTTGCAGAGCTATGCCAAAGAGCGAGCAAACTGGATGACGATCAACTCCGGAAGCTGGATTTCATCATTTGAGCACCCACTGGACACGACGCCAATATTCGTGTGCTATTCTGAAGATTTCCGGTTAAATTCTTTTTCATGAGCAGTCAGCGAACCATGCATAATCTTGCGTTGATCGGCTTCATGGGCACAGGAAAATCCTCTGTGGGACGCCTGGTCGCTTCGCACATCCATTTTCAATTTATAGACACGGATGAATGGATCGAAAATCATACCGGCAAATCCATCACGGATATTTTTGCCCAGGCCGGAGAAGCGGTTTTCCGACAAATTGAAAAGCAAGTGGTCGGTGAAATCAGCCATTTGAACAAGCACGTGTTTTCAACTGGCGGCGGGCTGGCTGCCAATGCCGAAAATCTTCAAAGCTTAAAATCGCACGCGCTGGTGGTCTGCCTGTGGGCTTCTCCTGAAGTGATCTGGGAACGGGTGCGCGCTCAATCTCACCGCCCCCTCCTCAAAGACCCGGATCCTCAGGAAAAAATTCGCAGGCTCCTGGCTTCTCGGGAGCCTTTTTACAAACAGGCAGATGTCCTGGTAAACACGGAAATGCGGTCGGTCAAGGAAGTGGCTCAGCACGTCCTACATCAATTTCAGCTCGCACGAACCTCTCACGATGGCTCTGCCACATGAAGGCGCAGATACAAGAGCGGGCGCAGGACTTGGGGTTCGACACGTGCCGCTTCACGACGGCGGCAGCGCCCGAATCAGCGCCAAGATTCCAGGCCTGGCTGGAAGAGAAACGCCACGGAACCATGGGGTACCTGGAACGCAATGCCTTCAAAAGATTGGACCCACAGCAGGTGCTGCCGGGCATGCAAAGTGTGATCGTGTTAGCAACTGCCTACCCGGAAATTGCGGAAGATCGCAAAGCAGGTTCACCTGAAGAATTCTTTCCCGAGCATGCTGCCACGGGATTCACCGGGACCATTGCCCGGTATGCGAGATTTAAGGATTACCATGACGTGCTGGCGGAGAAGCTCAAGGCGCTCACGGATTATGTAAATGAGCTGGGCGGCGCCGCGACGCGCTCGTTGTGGTATGTGGATACCGGGCCGATTTTGGAACGGGATTTGGCTCAACGAGCCGGGCTGGGCTTTGTGGGCAAGCATACCAACCTAATCAGCCGTGAACTCGGCAATTGGTTTTTCATCTCAGAAATCCTGACCACGCTTCTCCTGCCACCGGATCTCGCTGAGAAGAATCGCTGTGGAACCTGCGCCCGTTGCATCTCGGCCTGTCCCACAGGGGCCATCACAGCGCCCTTCCAGCTGGATGCCCGGCGATGCATCTCTTATCTGACCATCGAGCTCAAAGGCCCTATCCCTGTGGAACTGCGTCCCGCTATTGGCAACCGGATTTATGGCTGCGACGACTGCCTGGACGCCTGTCCATGGAATCGATTTGCCAAGGAAGGCGCTCTCATGAAGCCGCATGCCCGGCCAGACTTGGACGCGCCCGATTTGCTGGAGCTGCTTTCGCTGAACGATCAGCAATTCAAGGAGCGGTTTCAGGGCACACCAATGCTTCGAACTAAACGACGCGGAGTGTTGCGGAACGTTTGCGTCGCCTTGGGCAATGTGGGTGATGGCAACGCCATCCCTGCCCTGGAAATGGCAGCGCATGATCCCGAGCCACTGATTGCCGAGCATGCTCAATGGGCAATCGGCCGGATCCGGGAACGCTCATCTTACCAGACAGCCACGGAATCAGCAGAGAAAATCTTGTCCAGGAGCATATCGTAGTCGGGCGGCCCCTGGTTCAGGTCAAAAGTTTCAACATTACAATGCGGGCTGGCCGCCTGGTGCTGGATTATCTCGGAGGAGAAGGGCCTGTCTTCCGCTGTCAGTATGTGCAATATCCGGCGCATGCTAAAAATTTAGAACGTATTGCGCTCCTGCCGCCAGGGCGGCGAGCTGTGGCCCGTTCAGGGTTTCAAAGGGAATGATAGGCTCCTTGATCTCAGCCATAAATGGAGATTCCGCCCGGGCCCATAATGTCCTTGGCTCCAAAGCCAGGGATGGGAGATGGCGCAGAAAAACCTCCCCATCGACCCATTGTTCCACCTGGGTGTCGAGCGCCAAAACGGCCGCTCCCCGAAAACAGACCTGGATTCTGACCCGCTGCCACGGCGCAACTCCGGCCGCGATGCGCACTGCCTCGGCCGCACGGGTCGAAGTTCTCGGATCCGCGGAGATGATAAATAGAGCGGAGGACTTCATACGTTAGTTGAGAGCAATGAAACGGTCAGTGGATGCCAGCAAATCACTCACCACCGTCAGGCCGGAGAAGGCAGCCAAATCGGAGATTGCAACACCCCGGTTCTGAGCCCCGTAAGCGCAGGCAAAAAGATTAACGCCCTGGGTTTTGAGTTCCTGTAACTGAGGGTCCTCCAACCCGCGGACTGCCTCATCGATACAATAAAGGTAAACGTGAACACCGCGTCGGACCGCCGCCTCCGCCAGGCGCAGGCCGTGTTGGAAGTTGGGATGGTTGGGGGCTACGGAAAGAAGAAGGCCCAGTTTTTTCCCAGTAAGCTGCATATTAAAGAATAAGAAATACCTCCATGACTGTCAAACCAGCCACTCCACAGTTAGACGACAGGCGTGCTTTCATTTGCTTAGAACCTCATCCTGGTTAAAGAAAACCGCCGCGCTGTTTGGCAAAGGTGCAACCGCTAAAAGCTTCTCTGTGAGTAGGTATGAAGAAGTTTCATGATTGCGTAAAGGTAGGTGAACGCCCCACGGGGGGTGCTACCTAGTTTGCCATTGCGCATCCGACGGCTTCCAACGTAAAGTCCAATTCGGCTTAGTTCTTCTAAAGGCGGTTAGGCTCGTGTGTGGCAGATCAGACCTTGTATGAAATCTGAAAATGGAAAAAAGAAAATCAGTTCTCCGAAACTCTCCGCGCAAAAAGCACCGGAGAAACCTAAGAGCGCTGCTCCGCTAAAAATCCCGCCGGTTCTTTTGGAGGGCGACGCGCCCCCATCCTCCGCCAATGTGAGCGGACCGGGAAAGCGTTATGCTCTGGGTCCTGGGCAAAAAGCCGAGCTGTTGTCGATCCCCTCACTGGCCACGGCCGAACTGCCCGAGTCGTATGGCACCAAGCGGTTCGTGGTCACCGCACGGGATCCCCATTGGGTTTACGCGCACTGGGATCTCACGCGCGAGCAGCAGAAGGAATACAACGCCCGCTCCGCCGACAAGCACCTGGTCATCCGCGTTTATCAAAATCTAATCGCCGGCAAACCCTTCACCGAGGTGCATGTTCACCCGGAATCCCGCAACTGGTTTATCAATGTAGGCCAGGGCGGCACACGCTACATCGCCGAGCTCGGCCTTTACACCAAAAGCGGCAAATGGGAAACAGTTTCGACTTCGGGAGCAACTCTCACCCCGCCTGATACCATGTCCGAGGACGTGAGCACCCGTTTCGAAACTTTGCCCACGGACCTCCAATTTTCACAACTGCTGACGCTCGTGAAGCAAGCGGCCGCCGATCACGTCCCATTGATGGAAGCGATCGAACAATTGCGCGGCATGGGTTATAAGAACCTGCCTCCAGTGGATATCATCGCTTCCCGTGCTTGGACCCCCGCGCAGGAAAAGGCTCTCGCTCAAATCATCTCGATGGATTCGGTGCGCCGGATTTGGATGGGTTCACTCGAAATTACTGAACTCATCCGCCGCCAATGGCAGCAGGAGCTGGCCTCCGCCGCGGCGGCCCATTTCTCTCAGCCGACACCAGCGATGCTAGGCGTTACCGGCGCCATCAGCAGCATCTCCTCTCCTTTCGGAGGCATGGAGCGTCGCAAGTTCTGGTTCAATGTGAATGCGGAACTGATCATCTACGGTGCCACCGAGCCGGACGCGGAAGTAACCATTGGCGGCCGCATCATCAAGCTGCGCTCTGATGGCACTTTCAGTTACAGGTTCGCCCTGCCGGATGGGCGTTATGAGCTGCCCGCGGTGGCAACATCGGCCGATCAGAAAGAGCAACGCAGCGCCGCTTTGCATTTCAGCCGCTCGACGGAATTCGGGGGCGAAGTAGGGCATCATCCGCAAGACTCCAGGTTAAAGCCCCCCGTTGCTTCCAGCCTGGAATGATTCCTGGCCGCAGCAAAGAGCGTAAGAAGGCTGGTCATCACCTGGAAAGCCGGGAACACTGAACACCGCGATTAAGGCATGAAAGGTTATTTGTCCATTATTTTGCATGCGCACCTGCCGTTTGTGCGGCATCCGGAGCATGAAAAATTCCTGGAAGAAAACTGGCTCTACGAGGCTATCACGGAAACCTACCTGCCTCTGATCCAGATGATGGAGGGCTGGTTGAAGGATGGGATGGACACCCGGCTGACCATTACTCTCTCCCCGACGCTCTGCTCCATGCTGGCGGATCCTCTACTCCAGGAGCGCTATGTGCGCCACCTGGAAGGTTTGATTGAACTGGCCGAACGCGAAATTCACCGCACGTATTGGGACAAGCATTATCAACCGCTGGCCTGGGTCTATCACCATCGCTTTAATTCGCTCCGCGAAACCTATTTCTCGTACGAACGCAACCTGGTCTCCGCCTTCCGCAAGTTCCAGGATGCCGGGAAGCTTGAGATCATCACCACCGCCGCCACGCATGCAGTCCTTCCGTTGCTCTCCCATCACCCGAGTTCCATTCGCGCGCAGATCCTGACGGCTCGCGATCATTACCGGAGCTGCTTCGGACGCGAACCGCGCGGCATCTGGCTGCCGGAATGCGCTTACGCCGAAGGCGTCGAACAAGTCCTTCAGGAAGCCAACATCCGCTGGTGCCTGGTTGACACCCACGGTCTTTTGCACGCGCATCCGCGCCCCCGCTATGGCGTGTTTGCTCCTATCTTTACTCCCAACGGCATTGCCGTATTTGGGCGTGATCTCGAATCCGCCAAACAAGTGTGGAGCAAGCATGAGGGATACCCCGGCGACCGGCGGTATCGCGACTTTTACCGTGATATCGGATACGACCTGGATTACGACTATGTGAAGCCCTACATGCCCGTGAGCGGCATACGGACTTTTACGGGCATCAAGTACCACGCCATCACCGGCGGCGATGGAGAGAAAGCCATTTACGATCGCAGCGTCGCTCTCGAAGCCGCGGCCGAGCACGCCCAGAACTTCCTGGAAGCCCGCATTCAGCAGATGGAACAACTCAGGGAAATCACGGATCGCCCGCCTCACGTGGTCTCTCCTTACGACGCTGAATTGTTCGGGCATTGGTGGTATGAAGGCCCCGAGTTTCTGAACTATTTCGTTCGCAAGGCCTATTACGACCAAAAAACGATCCAGCTCAGCACTCCGTTCGATTACTTGCGAGAGAACCCCACGCAGCAGGTCGCCTCTCCCAGCGCCTCAAGCTGGGGCGAGGAAGGTTACCTGAAGGTTTGGCTGAACGAAACCAACGAATGGATCTACCCGCACCTAGACGTGGCGATGGAGCGGATGACTAACCTCGCGCGGCGCTTCCCTGAATCCAGCGGCATCACCCAGCGGGCCCTCAAACAAGCCGCCCGGGAACTGCTCCTCGCGCAGGCCAGTGACTGGCCGTTTATTCTTCGGACCGGAACAAGCCCCGATTACGCTCGCTAAAGAGTTAAGGACCACATGCTCCGCTTTATTGCC
>JAQGOV010000134.1 GCA_028293425.1 Verrucomicrobiales bacterium | reverse complement strand
AGACGACCTCTTCACCTTTTATTGTGCCCAAAATTTCTATTCCCCGCTCTGATCTGGTCCCTTTCTTAATCGTACCATTGAACATGGACGAACGTGCTTTTCCACCGGCCAAATTCATCCTATTGTTTATCAGAATGAGCACGGTTCAAGAAATCGAGGCGATGATCCCACGGCTCACCCGAGCCCAAGTCGAAGAACTGCGTGACTGGATTGAGGACTATCTGGAATCCCAACTCGAACTCACGGATGAGGTAAAAGCCAAACTCGACCAATCCCGGCACGAAGTGGCAGGAGGGCAATTTACAGAAATCGTAAGTTAAGCTTTGCGCTTCACCGCCGATCACTCCAATTGCTCATAAATGCTTTTCAGCACGTAAACAAAAGCGCGATGCGCTCGCACTCCCCCGATGGGAAGCGTGGTACTATGAATATGCGCCCCATCGTAGCCTATGATGACAACCTTCCCCTTCACGCCTGCCGCTTCCGGTTCCCCCGCCAGCAGGGAATGAAATGGAATATACTTGAGCTGATCTTTCATCGGCCTGTTTGCTTTGATGCCGTATTTGTTGTCCAGCCGCAAAAGCTTTTTGCCAAAGCTTGCCACATAATCTTTTTCGAAACTTGCACGGCTTCCGGTCCCCACCTCAAGACAACACACGACCAGTGACTTCACCGTTCGCCCTTGGTAAGTCTCCAGCATCGGCACCTCCACCGACCCGAAATCCACAAAGCCCACGTCAGCCGCGCCCATGGCAAATGCAGGCAATGGAATCCAACCACTGCTTCCTGACACCTTCGTTTTGGCTTGAAGTTCCTTCAAGAAAAATCGATCGGGCAAAGGATTCGGGTGTGCCTCCGTGTCATCCATTCTCGCTTGCAAAACAACAGGAACCTTCCTGAGGGCATCGGCAAATTGTTTGTCCCCGCTGGCTGACTTCTCCCGATCCATGAAAAATTTTAGCACCACTCCCCGCGCGCCTAGTTCTGCCGCTTTTTCGATGCCCTGCGCCAGCAGGGACCTGTCGAATATGAAGGTGCCAAGCTTCGCCTCCGAGTTCGTGTCGATCATCACCACCGCGAAGTCAGAATCAAACGAGGCAAAAACGCTGCTGATTGTCATCAGCCACGGGATACACAAGAACAGAGCTCGGATCTGTCGCTTGCAAGGTGTCATGACACAATCCTATTTCTCCCGAGGTGTCTCCGAACAGACAAAAGCGCGGAAAATAGACCAGCCGTACCAGCAGATTTTTATAAAAGTGTGCGATGGGCGCATCGCTCACTCCAGTTCCACGCCGTTGTTCCAGGCCTTGTGCATTTTATCTGCTGACGGGATTTCCAGCGGCCGGACGATTCTGAATCCGACGAAGTCGGCTTCCACCAGGTGCCATCTACTCTTGGGCAGATCAGGGTCGGCCTCTTTCCACTTTGGCACGGAGAACTGACGGTCGGCGCTCCGGAGATGAACCGGGCCATCTCTCCAGGAGCCACCACGCACCACGTGAGGATACGGCCGCGAGCCGCGCAAATATGGCCCCAAGACACCGTCCGACAGCATTTCGTAAGCATGGAGGTCGTAGCCATCCAGGGTCCATTCGGCCACGTTGCCATGCATATCGTAAAGGCCCCAAGCATTGGGCTGCTTGCGGCCGACCCGGTGGTATTTGGAGTCGCTGTTGTCTTCAAACCAGGCAAACTTTTCCAGTTCCTTGTCGTCGTTTCCAAAGGAATAGCGCGAGGTGGTGCCGGCGCGGCAGGCGTATTCCCACTCGGCCTCCGTCGGGAGGCGGTAAAACTCGCCCGTGACAGCGCTCAGCCATTGGCAGTATTTGTTCGCGGCATGTTGAGTCATGTTGATGGCCGGAAAACCAATTCGGCCCATTCCCATGGTTTCTTCGATATAAGGACGAGACGGGACGGACACTGCGTCGGCCAGCTTATTGGTGAACAGGCGGACGGGAGCCACCGGGTCGGATTGCCTGTGGGAGCGAATACTCACTTGTTCCGTGAACTCCTGATATTCATCCCAGGACACTTCACACGCGCCCATCCAAAATGCTTTCAGCCGGACTCGGCGTTGCGGTCCTTCGTCTGCCCGCCGCCCCGGTTCGTTGGTGGGGCTGCCGAGCAAAAATTCTCCGGCAGGTATGGGCACCATCCGGAACGTCACGTTCGTCCATGGGAAGGTGACGGCATAAGCCTGCAGTTGAGTGCTGGCACCCTGGTTCTTCATCACGATGAGCCGATGCAGGTTGGAGGAGAGCACGGACTCGTAAACAGGTGTGTCAGCGTACGAAACAGGAGCCGCCATTGATGCCAGCAAAAGCAAGCGGATGAAGGTCGGTTTCATGGCTGAAACCAGCTTCGCTCGATCGTAAAGACTGTCAAGCAACAAGGCGCGCGAAATCCGAAACGCGCGATCTTACAAAAGCGTGACAACTGCGCTGGCTTCAGGCGCTAATCTCCGCACCACGATGGCTCAGCGCTCGGCAAAAAGACGCCCCGCAAGGCCTGCTTCATTCTTTTGGCAGGCCGTGTTTATTTTATTGCCCGTAGCCATCCTGGCGGCTATCGGCGTCTACACGCTGAAACGGGACAAAGCTTTTGCCGAGCAGGAAGCCCGGGAACGCGCCGCTGCATTGGCCGAGGATGCTTCGGAGCGTTTACTCGTTGCCCTGGCCCCAGCGCCCTCTGCCCAGGCCCGGAACGACCTCCTTCAACCGGGGCATCCCGGCATCATTTTCATCAATGCCAAGGGAGACCTGATTTCGCACACGTTCATGGATCCGCTGGCTACAGCCAACACGCCCGACGTGGGGTTGCTTAGCGCCGTTCAGGCTGGTCTCTGGAGAAAGGCGGAATACATGGAGTTTTCCAGCGCCGAATACGGGCAGGCAGCCAAGCTCAACCAGGAATTCCTGGCCTTGAAGCCGCCGGTTGATTGGGCTGCGCGCGCGCATTACAGCTTGGGAATTCTTTGGCTCAAGCAACGGAATACCAATGCGGCCGTGGATCAGTTCCGACTCGCTCGTGATGCGGGCTCCACGAACCTAACCCAACATCTGGCCCAACTGCGGCTATTTGAGCTGACCTCAAGCGCCGACGCCGTCGGGAACAAGGAATCAAGCCCCTACACTCAGCGCGAGGAACATCTGCTCTGGGAAGCCGCGATTCGGCCAAGCATGGCCAGTCCGGATTTGCTCATCGCTGCAGATCGGCTCGGGTTCAAACCTCCCACGGCCGAGTTCGCAAGCTGGGCAGCGGTTTGGGAAAGCGCCGAGCGCCAACGTGCCTTGTATCGTTCCCTTGTGCGAGCCGAGCCAGCCCTCAACCTCGTAACAGGACCGGCGTGGCGTTGGACCTCCGAGATGCCACCTCGGTTTCTGCAAAGGCAGCAGATGTCATCCAACGGCGTCTACACCCTCAAATGCCTCGAGCAGGAAGAGGTCCTGGCCATTAGCCAAAAGACGCTTACCTCCGTGAAAGGGATTCCAGGGTATTTCGGCCTGAGCGTTTCGGTGGCGGGTCGGGACATTATGCCTGCCAAAAACCTGCACCCGCTCATCCAGACTTCAAAAGGCAAAGCGGGCGGGCTGGGCTGGACCGAGACCGAGGGCTTGGCACCCCCACAAACGCTCGGCACAGCCACCCGTCAGGAAAATGGCCAGCCGATTCTCGCCATAGGAGTTCATCTCATCAGCCCGCAAATGCTCTACGAGAGAGTCGAAGCTCGCCGCTATGGTTTCCTGGCCCTGATAGCGGTGTCTGTTGCGGCGGCATTGGGCGGATTCTTTACGGCCCGTCGCGCTTTTCTCCAACAACTCAAACTCAGCGATTTGAAGACCAATTTCGTTTCCAGTGTTTCGCACGAACTCCGGGCACCCGTCGCTTCCCTGCGGCTGATGGCTGAGCGACTGGAAAGCGGCCGGGTGCGGGATCCTGCCCGCCAAAATGAATATTTCCACTTCATAGTGCAGGAATGCCGCCGCCTCGGCACCATGATTGAGAACGTGCTCGATTTTTCTCGCATCGAGCGTGGCCGGAAGGAATATGACTTCGAACCCACCGACCTTGTCGCCCTGGTGGAAAACTCGATCAAACTCATGGAACCTTATGCCGCGGAGCGAAAGATTCAACTGGAGCACAAGATCGAGGGCACTCCGATGCCTGTCGTCGTCGATGGCTTGGCGCTCCAGCAGGCCATGCTGAACCTGCTCGATAACGCGGTGAAACATTCGGCTTCCGGATCCCAGGTGGAAGTCGGCATCGCCTTTCCAGGGCAGGGGAACGCTGCCACCAATCAACCTCACATGCACGAATCCTATCCTCCCGAAAAGAACCCCGTCCGGCTCTGGGTTGCCGACCACGGCGAAGGCATTCCAAAGGAAGAGCATGCAAAAATCTTCGAGCGCTTCTATCGCTGCGGCTCCGAATTGCGCCGTACGACTCAAGGTGTTGGCATCGGCTTGAGCATCGTCAAACATGTGGTGGAAGCCCACGGAGGGCAAGTTACTGTGGAGAGCGAGCCAGGGAAGGGGAGTCGCTTCACCGTGGAATTGCCCGTCAACGAACTGCACCCAAGTTCATGAAACACCCGCTAAGTTTTTCAAAGCCGATCGAGAGCGCCACCAGGATCTTGAGGAGCCTGCCCATGACGGAATGCTCCAAGGGCGGTGCGATTTTCTCCCTCTCCTTCCCC
>JAQGOV010000133.1 GCA_028293425.1 Verrucomicrobiales bacterium | reverse complement strand
ATTCCGGCTGGTCAGGAAATCGAGCTTGGCCCAAGTAAAGTAGATGCAAATAATCGCGAGGATGACTTGAGGCCAGGCAAACCACGCCCGATGGTCGAAAATGGCGCCACTCATCCAGCGAAGCACTCGCGCCGTGAGAGAAAGTTTCTCGCGAGGTGAAGCCATTACTCAGTCCCAACTAAAAGGAGAATTTGCTGTGCGGTCCGGAAAGCGGAATTGAACCGGAACATGGTCCCGGCGACACCGCGCCCCTCCCACTGCCTCAAGCAGCGCAAAATCAAGCTGTAACTCCCTCAGGGAATTCCGCGTTTGAATAAAGCTCTTTCACGTCGTCGTGGTCTTCCAGTAAATCGATCAACTTTTGCACGCTCGAAGCAGCAGCCGGCTCCAGTGGAACGGTTAAGGTTGGCAACCAGGTCACTTCCGCCGCCGCGCATTTGATGCCTTTGGTTTCAAGTTGCTTATGGACAGGTTCAAAATGAGCGGGGTCGGTCAGAATCTCAAAACCTTCCGACTCGGCTTTGAAGTCTTCCGCGCCGGCTTCCAGCGCTACTTCCATGAGTTGGTCTTCATTCACGCCCTCGCGCGATACAATCAGTTGTCCCCGGCGTTGGAACAGCCGCGTCACCGAACCGGCAGTGGCAATCGCCCCGCCGTTCTTCGTCAACAGGCTGCGGATTTCCGCGGCAGTTCGGTTTCGGTTATCAGTGCTTAATTCCACAAGAATCGCCACTCCGTGAGGACCATAAACTTCATAAGTTAAATCCTCATAATTCACAGCCCCGCTTTCACCGGTCCCACGCTTAATCGCTCGCTCAATGTTGTCATGCGGCATGTTTGCGCCGCGGGATTTAAGCAGCGCCATTCGAAGGCGAGGGTTCATGTTCGGGTCACCCCCGCCAATTTTAGCCGCAATCGAGATTTCCTTGCTCAGCTTGGCGAAGATCTTGCCTCGCTTCGCATCAATCGCGCCTTTAAAATTCTTAACTTTGGCCCATTTACTATGTCCTGCCATAAATTTTCCAATGTGCGGAACAGCAGACTCGGCCAGACTCAGCATGCCGCAAACGGCTAAACCGCACAGATGCTAAATAAACGTGAAACGAGGGTTTGGAGCAAGACGGAAAGGCAGGATAACAATCCCTATCGGGCCACAAAGCTTCAGCCGGAGCGAACAACGATCACGAACCTTTTTTGAGCGACGCCAGGTATTCAACTAAATCCACCAACTCCTGCGTGGTCATGTTCTGTTGCAGTCCGGCAGGCATGATGGACAGTTTCATTTGCTCGCGTTTGGTCACCTCCGCTTTCTTGTAACGGGTAACGATCCCGCCCACGGCCTTGATCGCAATCTCCTCAGCGGTGTCGCTGGCAATCAGCCCGTACGCTTCGTCGCCGGACTTCAACTCCAATTGCCACGCTTCAAAACCAAATGAGATTCCAGCACTCGGATCCAAAATCGCTTCGAACAAAGCATCCTTGCCCAGCTTGCTCCCGATTTCAGAAAGGTTTGGCCCAAAGTCAATCCCCTGCCCTTTTATCTGGTGGCAATTGTTGCAGCCCACCGTTGCGCTTGAAAATACCTTTGCGCCATTTACTGGGTTGCCATTCAACTTCGCGAGCTCCGCCAATGGCGGCAACGGCTGCGCGTTCTGACCTTGTGGCAATGGCAATAGCTTCGCCGCTTCCTGTTTTAACTCTGGCCATCGAACCCTATTTAGCTCGGAGCTGGCTGTGAATTTCAGATCGTCCGGTAGCTTGTCTTCTCTCGCCAGCTTCAGAATCGCTCCAGCCCCTTCGGCCGACTGGGCCAGGGACCGCACGGCCTGTTTGCGAAGCGCCAGATTATTCTGTGCCTCCGGCACGAGCGGCAGCAACAGTCTCATCACCGCCTCTTTTTCCCCGGCATTTCCGATGGCCTCCGCGATCTTCACGGCGGAAGAGGTGTTAGTGCTGGTCAACGCCGCCTGCAACATGCCGCCGTATTTGCCGGCAAGTATCAGCCGCATGGCTTCGACCCCGGTCTCGTTGGCAGAATTCTTGGCCGCGACCTCCAACAAACCGCTTTCCTGACCCTTCAGCTTGAATTGTTGCACCAATTTCACGAAGTTCGGAGTGCCTCGTGTTTTCTCCAAAACCCGCAAAACAGCCTCTTTGAGTCTAGCATTCTGCTCCAGGTCCACTCCCTGCAACCTGCCCAGGGCTTCCATGGCTAGCGCCGTTTTCTCAGCGTCCGCGGACGTGTCGGCAGCCGGCACTGAAGCGCCAAGCAGAAGAACGCAGCAGCAGGCGATTCCAAGAATTCTGGTCATATATGTGTTTGAAAAGACGTTTCGGCGACTTCAAGCTTCGATTTTCCTTCGATGCTCCCGAACAAATCTGGACTCTCCCGTTCCCGCAGAAGCTTTTTCCAATGCAGCCCCGCTCTCCGCTTCATCTTAGTCATCTCCACGCCAGAAGAAAATCAGGGCTGCCACACCGAGCACCACCATAAAAACCATTGCAACGATGAACATGAAACTCATGCCCTTAAATTCTGCCGTTAGCTTCGTCGAATGAAAAACGAAATGATCCCCCACAGAACAACAATCAAAATGATCACCAGGAAAAGGAATCGGTTTCGCGCTACCCTTTTCTCATAGCGTAACGGCCGCAGCCCCTGGATACTCCCGGCCGCCAGGTAATTGACGAGCTTCGGATTGTTGGTTGCCGGTCCTCGAAAGTGATTGCGAACTCGCCGCCACAGCGCGGGTAAATCATATTTGCGAACCCCCAACTCATTGAAATGTGCCGCGGTGGTGGCGGCCTCAGGCTGAGTTTTGATGCGGTTCTGCTCGATATTCTCGAAAACCGGTTCAGGCGCTTTGCGGCTCGCACTTTGGGCTGCCGCGGCTGCGGCTTGCGCCGCTGCCTGGCCATAGGGCACAGCGGTCGACCGAAGCCGCGGCTGTGGCGAGGTTGGATTATGGGTTGGGATGCCTGCGGAGCTGGTCTTCGCCGAAAAAGGCGACGCTGCGGAAGGAGCGGCAATTGCGGGAGCGACTTCCACATTCTCTGCCGGTTGGGCCTTCGCCTCGCTTAGCCGTTGAATTTGGACTTCAAGAGCTGCGATTTGGTCATTCAACGCTTTGGCGCGCTCGGAAATGGGATCAGGTTTCTTCTTAAACAGTCCCATGACCTTTCCTTTATTTTCCGTGGAGCAACAGAACCACGAAAATGGCCAGCCCAGCCACCGCTATCGGCCAGGTGAGAGCCAAACCAAGCTTGCAAAGCTCGGCATAATTTTTCTCGCGCAGCAGGACCTCAAATGCCCCACCCGACACCTGCTTTTTGGCAGCTTCTGCAGGACTTTCACCCGACAAAATAGCGAACTTCAGCCGGGCCGAGTTCCACTCCATGCGAGCATTTTCGATAATGGTGAGAGCCCGGGTCAATTCCACGTTTAAATCCTCTTTGGTCCATGCTTCTTCGTGAATGTTTTCCACCTTCAGCAATGACTCTCGCAACTCGATCAGCGACTTGGTCATCTGTTCCGCGTCACGCCGGGCCGCAAATTCAGCTTCTTCAAGCAACCCAATGCCCCTGGTAAGGTTTTGCTCCATTTCCTGCCGGCCTGTGCTCAACTCAGCCTGGCGGCGGCGCAATTCCTCGAGGGCCGTGCGTTCGCGCTCCAACTCCTGCTGCGCCCGCTTCAGCTCGGCCAGCTTGGTCTGCATGTCGTTGACCTTTGTATCCACTTCATCGCGGCTCGGTGCTCGCAAATTTTCCGGGACAGCCGCAGAGGGCAAGGACGGCTGTGCCGCGGCGGCCTGGTGCCGGCCGGAGTGGAAGTCGTCATCAATAAACTCTGAAGCATCAAAATTCCCAGACATGCGCCGACTTTAAGGACGGTGGCAAGGGCTGTAAAGTCAGCATTCATTAAAACTCTTAACGTGGAAGGAAAGGACTCGGAATTCCCAATTTCGGCTGTCAGCGCGGCAAATTATGACCGTCCTGGGCGGGGCCGGTGGTTCAAAGTTTTTGCCTGGCATCGTTGCCTGAAAGTGGTTTCGGGAAAGCCTCCGTCCCTTCGGAAAATCTTCCCTTGTCAGCCCTTCCCCGCCTCCGTAAAGTCCGAAGTGTGGTGAGCAAAAAATATGTGCCCTTTTGCAATTTATCACCCGCCTTTGTTTTCACCGCTGTGCTGAAAATGAAATTCGGAGAGACTCAAAATCATGCAACTTCTTCAAGTTCCCTGGAGCCCCTATTGCCTGGTCATCAAAAAAATCCTCGATTTTAGCGGGGCTCACCAAGAAACGGTGGATATTCCATCCACGGACCGTTCGATCATTTGGAAGGTCAGCCGCCAGCGCTATTACCAGGTTCCGGTTTTGAAGGATGGGCGGAACACGGTGTTCGAAACTGGGGATAATTCCCAAGTGATTGCCAAATACATTGAGAGCAAACTCCAACTCGGACTCTTTCCCCGGGAGTGGGAAGGTATCCAGGATATTTTGTGGGTGGATATTGAAAACGATATTGAAGGCCTTACCTTTAAACTGAATGATGCGTATTTCCGCGAGTTTGTGCCCGAGCCTGAGCAAATGAATTATTTGCGCTTTAAGGAACGAAAGTTCGGCAAAGGCTGCCTCCAGCAATGGTTCGAGCAACGCCCAACTCTCCAGCGCCGGCTGGCTGATAAGCTCATGCCTTACGAGCAGATGCTCTCCACTCGCCCCTTCCTCCTCGACCGGAAGCCCCGTTTTGTCGACTTTGATCTCTGGGGCATGCTCTCCAATTTCCTTTATAGCGGAAATTACAAGTTTCCAGCCTCCCGGCCCCGGCTCAAAGCCTGGTACGGAAAAATGAGCAAAATTAAATCCGAGAAGTCCTAGAAGTGAAAAACTACATACTCGACACCAACGTTCTCCTTCACGACCCCAACTCACTGCTGAATTTTAAGGACAACCAGGTCCTAATCCCTATCGAAGTCATCGAGGAAATTGATCGCTTCAAGCGTGAGTCCACTGAACGCGGCCAGAATGCCCGTTCGTTCTCGCGAATGCTCGATGGTTTGCGGGCGAAGGGTCATTTGAGCAAAGGCGTGGATTTATCCAACGGTGGTCACCTTCGAGTCATCTTTCAGGAAAAGAACGACAATGGGCACATCAGTATCGGCAATAACACCGTCGACAGCCGCATCGTAGCGCAGGCCCTGAACGTCCAGCGCAATGATTTGAAGACTCGCACGGTGCTCGTTACTAAGGACATCAACCTCCGGATCAAGGCAGACGCGCTCGGCTTGGCTGCCGAGGATTACGAAACAGACCAGGTAATGATCAAGGATCTCTATACCGGGATTTTTGAGATTAACATCAACGCCGAAAAAATGGTCGCCTTTCGCAACAACAGCGAAATGGAATTGGACACCGAGAAGAAATATTTCCCGAACGAATACTGCACGCTGATCGATGAAAGCAATCCCAAGCGCACAGCCTTGACCAAGGTGGACGCCACGGGTCGAAAGCTCATCCCCATCCTCGATTGCCGCGAAGGTATTTGGGGAATCAAGCCCCGCAACCGGGAACAGCACTTCGCCTTTGACGCCCTGCTGGATGATCGGATTAAGCTCGTTACCCTGATGGGAAAAGCCGGCACGGGAAAGACGCTCATGGCTATGGCCGCCGGGCTCAAGCGGACAGTCATTGACCGCGAATTCCGCCGCTTGGTGGTGGCTCGCCCGACCATTTCCATGGGTAAGGAACTCGGCTTTCTTCCAGGCTCTCTCGAAGAGAAGCTAAACCCCTGGATGCAGCCAATCCATGACGCTCTGGAACTGTTAAGCGACCTGAACATGGGCCACGAATCCCGCCGCAGCAATGACCTGATGCGCTCCGGCAGCATCGTGGTCGAGGCTTTGAGCTATATCCGCGGCCGCAGCATTGCTAATCAGTTTATGGTGATTGACGAATCGCAAAACCTGACTCCGCTGGAAGTAAAAACCATCATCACCCGCGTGGGCCACGGCACCAAGATCATCTTCACCGGCGACCCTTACCAGATCGACAATCCTTACGTGGATTCCTCCTCGAACGGGTTTAACTACATCATCAGCAAGTTCCGCGAGGAGCCGATCGCGGCCCATATTGAATTGCAAAAGGGCGAGCGCTCCGAATTGGCTGAACTGGCCGCTAATCTGTTGTAGATCTACCGAGGCAGGTTGAGGGAAAAGCCCGATTGTTCGGGCCTGAGACGTGGGCGAAAGTGGGATTGTGCAAACAGTCCCTGTTATCACACGTCGCGTTTCGTTGGCCATCATGGTGGGCGTCGTCATCTTTTTGGCGCAACATTTTATGAAACGCTCCGAATGGTTTAAGGAGCGGCTCCTCCAACGAATGGTTCAGGGCACTGCCGGGGAACAACTGCGCGCCGCCACTCAACTGGTGCAGGTTGGCGGAGAGAAGCAATTGTTGGATGCACTGAAGAATCCCCGGGATGAAGTCCGAACCGTGGCCAGGAAAGCGCTTGAATTCATGTGGTTCAATGCGGCGGGAGAGAGAGCTTACCATCTCACGGAACAAGCCTACACAGCCGCCGAGCAGGCGGAATACGACAAAGCGTTTAAGCTGCTCGATGATCTCATTGTCAAATATCCCAATTTCGCCGAGGCCTATAATCGACGTGCTTCCGTTTACTGGGAAATCGGAGAGTTTAGAAAATCGATAGCCGACTCCGAAAAGGCCCTCAGCTTAAACCCGTCTCATTACGGAGCCTGGCAAGGTATCGGGGTTTGCCGGCTGAAAATGGGTGATGTGGCCGAGGCTTGCCGCTGTTTGCGAGCCGCTCTCAAGATTATTCCTTACGACCCAGTCACCCAGAAAAGTCTGCAGCGTTGTGAAGAACTTCTCCGGGACCATCCCGCTCCGCGCAGCAACAACCCGCGGACGACCGACCTCATTTAAGTTGCGCGGGCACTCACTTCTCTAAAGATTGCGACTCGCCCTCCCACACGCGGTTCGATTCTGAACCTGAACCTCTGGGTTTTCCCTGGTTCCTGCTACTTTCCTTTTCCCTCCGGAACCGCTTCTTCAAAATCTCGTCATATTGTTCTCGTTGGGCGGGGGTCAACACCTGGCGAATTGCTTCGCGGGTGTTCCTTAGCTCTTCCCGCATCTCAGGCTCGATTAACCCGGTTAAGATTTGCGTACGCTGCTGGCTGTCGTGGACGATCGCACTGATTCTTTCTCGCTGGTCGGGAGAGAGGTCCATCTGGTTGCCCAGGTATTTCACGAATTGGTCCCGCAACATCCATGGCTGAAACGGATTATCCGGTCCCGGGCGGAACCTGGCAAGGGGAGTGGACAAGTACTGCACGCCCACTGCTCCAGTAAAGAGTCCAGCGGTAAAAATCACCAGGGTCGCTAAAATGACTTTCCAGGGGCTCACCAGTTCTCGCTTAAATCCTGAGCTGCCGCAAACACGGTGGTTTCCAGGTCGCGCGATTCGCTCTTCTCCCCGGAGGCGCTCACCAGCAGAGCGGCCAAAATGGAGACTGCAACGCAGGCAATGGCGCCTCGCCACATTGCAACCCCCCAGCTCAGCCAGGCGTCCTCAATCGGTTTGGCGGTCAACCGCGCCATAATGCGCTTCTCAAAAGTATAAGGCACTGCCTCACTCGGCGGCTTTGCTCGAGCGGCAGCAATCAATTTCTTTTGCAGTTCAGCCAGGTTCATGACTAGGTCCATTAGATTAGACGATCTCAGCCATTTTAAAGTTACAGGTACTTTTCCGGGGCCATTTTCGCCAATATTTTCCGCATCTCGGCCCGCGCCCGAAACGCTCTTACTTTGACCAACGGCACCGACCAACCGGTCACCTCGGAGATTTCCTTCACTGTTCGTTCTTCAATTTCCAAAAGCGTAATGACCAACCGCGCCGACGGCGACAGTTGCTCAAGCACCCGGTCGATGAGTTGCTTGGCAGCGGAAGCGTGCTCGTCGGACGATTCAGGAGTTGCTGCAAACCTCTCCAGCCAATCCGTTTCCGGCTCGGAAATCTCTGAAAACGTGGTTTCACGGTTCCGTTGATGGCTTCGCAAAAAGTCGTAGCAGGTGTGCACAGCCAATCGCATCAGCCAATGTTCAAAGGGCGCGTCGCCGCGGAAGCTGCTCAGCTTCTGATAAGCTTTGGTCCAAACCTCCTGGACGATATCCTCCACCTCGCTCTCCCGGCGGGCGTATCGACGTGCGGTGCCAAAAACACGCGGTGAATACTTTTGGACCAGCGGTTCAAAACTTTCGATTTTGCCGCCGAGCACCGCTGCGATTAGTTCCGCGTCCGTTTGCTCCATCTGCGGGAAATATGGCTAAAAGCCTGGCGCTTGACGATCCAGCAATTCACTATCCGGCTCTACCGAATGATCCATCGATTATTTATCCGGCCGTCCTTTATCGTCCTTGATCACCTTGTTTGTCGATCCTGACTGGTTTTGTTCCATTCGTTTAGCAACCTCTTCCATTCGTTCCAGGCGTTTTTTTTCAGCCGCGTTCAGCGTCCCATCTGCCTTCTTCTGGCGCAAATCAGTCAGTTGCTTCCGCATCCGTTCCCGCATCTCCTTGCGCTTGGCCTCCCTTTCCTCAGGGGTCAAGCCTTTGTCCTTCGCTTGCGCTTCCTTTTTCGAAAGCTCCCGGATCTTGGCCTGCCGTTCTTCAGGGGAAAGACCTTTCAACTCATCCCGATGCTTTTCCATGAATTCCCGCCGCTCGAGACCTTCGCGCGGCTTCTTGTCTGGATCTTTCGGGTCCTGGGCAGGTGCAAATTGGCTCGGCAGGGTCATTAGACCTGTCAGTAGGAGAATAAGCCCTTGTCGTCTTTTCATAAGCTATAGCAACCAACTTGCGCGCTTTCTGCCAGTTTAGACGGTCACTGCCCCTGACGGGTTACGGCTTCGCGCCTAATCCCTGAAAAACTCCGGCCAAAGCTCCAAATTGGACCTATCCCTTGGTAATGCCCAAAGCTTTCTCAAAGGCATGGGAAAATTTGTCCGCCTTGTCCCGAATTTTTGAGGGCTGTTCCAGCAGCGTGGCCAGCATCCTAGTGGTAATATCCGGGTTCAGCTTGATCAGCTCAGCCGCAGCCACAATCAGCGCCAAATCGCCATTAATATCATGGCGCATGGTCGAAAGTAGCTTATTGAGCTCTGCAACTTGCTCGGCTGTCAATGTCACTGGCTGCTCGGGTAGACCCATGAACCCACGATGAAGCAGACCAGTCTCGGTTGGCAAGCTGGTTTTTGACAGTTTTGCCGGTTGACACCCTCCCCAGGCACTTTTATTCTCCTTGGCTCGACCAGAATGGGATAGGCCCTAGTGCCTTCATCCCCAGGTCACAGGAAGGAAGTGAATTGAATTGACAGAAATTAAACTTAAAAAAGGTGAATCTGTTGACAAGGCCCTGCGCCGGTTGAAAAAGAAAATCGACCGCGAAGGCACCTTGAAGGAAGTTCGTAATCATCGGCATTTTGAAAAGCCGAGTGAGAAGCGACGCCGCAAGATGAAGGCCGCTCGTTTCTCAGCCATGCTGACCGCGCGCTATGCCGACCTGTAATTGCTTTTGAACCCATTTGGCCGGGTGCGGTCTGTAAAAGAAACTGCACTCGGCCTTTTTATATGTATTCCCTGTCCACCTGCTGGAACTCCCACCGACATACCGATGGTCAGGCCATGCTCCGGGAGATTCGTGACCTTGGTTTTGAATATGCCGAATTGAGCCACGGCATTCGTATCAGCCTCCTGCCTGGCGTCTTTCAGGCCGTGGAAGCGGGCGAAATTAAAATTTCCAGCCTCCATAATTTTTGCCCCTTGCCCATGGGCGTGAACCACGCCGCTCCTAATATTTTCAAGTTTACTGCCGATAATCCTCGGGAGAGAGAAAATGCGGTCAGGCATACCCTTAAAACCATCGAAACGGCTGTGCGTCTCAATGCCAAGCTCGTGGTGTTGCACATGGGCTGTGTCGATATGAAGGATTACACCGACAAACTGGTGGAAATGGTCGGTGAAAATAAAAGGGAGACTCCCAAGTTCCAAAAACTGATGGAAGAGGCTCTGGCTAAGCGCGAAGCCAAAAAAGAGTCGGCCATGGCAAATGCCTACGATGTGCTGCGCAAGCTTATCGCGGCCGCCGAACCGCACGGAATCAAGCTTGGCATCGAAAACCGCGAAGCTATCGAGGAGATTCCTTTCGAAAACGATTTTCAATTGTTCCTTATGGAGTTCCAGTCCCCTTCGGTTGTGTATTGGCACGACACCGGCCACGCGCAAATCAAGGAGAACCTCGGGCTCATCCATCACCTGTTCCATTTGGAATCTCTCAAGGAACGGCTCTACGGCTTCCACGTCCACGATGTGGAATTTCCAGGGCGTGACCATCGCCCTCCCGGCTCGGGCATGATCGATTTCCAGTCACTGAAGCAGGTCGTAACGCCGGAGCATTTGAAAGTCTTTGAATACAGCCCGTCTCTCACGCCGGAGCAGGTCAAAAGCGGCGTCGCACATATCAAATCCATCTGGGGCCCCGAGTGAGCGTAGGGAAAAAAGCTTGGAATATTGCCTGGAGAATTGGGGTGTGCGTCCTCCTCCTCGGCTGGATTTTTCATGCCATCTTCCTCAATGAAGCCAAAGTCGCGGCTGAACGAAATCACCTCCCCTGGAAAGAACTCACCCGCTCCCAACAATGGCAGCAGGCCTGGCAGAATGGCCCCCCCGAACTTTGGCAAAGCGTCAGCCACATTGAGCCCTCAGCGCTGATCATGTCAGTCTTGGCCGTTGGCCTGGTCCTCTTCGTCGGTGTTATTCGCTGGCGAATCGTGCTGGAGGTTCAGGGACTTCACTTGTCCTGGGGGCGTGCCACCGAAATTTGTGCCGTGGCCCACTTCTTTAATTCCTTTCTCCTTGGCTCCACCGGCGGCGACCTGATGCGCGCGTACTACGCTGCCCGGGAAACTCATCACAAGAAAACCGAGGCCGTGGTCACCGTGTTCGTCGATCGTCTGGTTGGCTTGTGGGCGATGCTGCTCTTCGCATCGATCATGATGATCCCAAACGTGGCGTTAATCTCCTCGCACAATTCCCTGCGCGCCGTCGCCGCTTTCGTTTTGGCCATGACCATTGCCTGCACCGTCATCGTGGGTCTGGCTTTCTGGGGCGGGGTTTCGAAGCGCTGGCCCGGGGCGCGCGCTCGGCTTCGCCAACTGCCCAAGGGCGCTTACCTGGAGAAATCCCTGGACTCCTGCCGCGAATTTGGACAACACCCGGCCTTCGTTCCCAAGTCGCTCGCCATTTCGATGCTCCTCAACACACTCACGGTGATTCAGGTTTGGTTTCTGGCCAAGGGCATGCATCTCAATATTTCGCCTGTGGCGCTCATGATGATTGTCCCAACCGTGGTGCTCATCGCCGCCATGCCTATCACCCCAAGTGGTTTGGGCGTCCGTGAGAACCTGTTTGTCCTGATGCTCTCCGCCCCTTCCATTGCTGTTCCCGCTACCTCAGCCCTTTCCCTGTCACTGCTCGCTTTCGCTGGCAGTCTCTTCTGGTCCCTCGTAGGTGGAATCGTTTACGCCACCCTGCGCGAGCGCCATCATTTAAAAGAATCCGAATTGAACGAGGGCGAGAACGCTACTATGAGGGCATGAGTTTACCGTATGGCAGACAGATTTCCGATAAACCAGGGCGCAAGATATTCAAACGCGTAACCTCCGACCACCGTGGCATCGAGTGCGAGTGTTATCGGGGTTAACAGCACTCGCTTTACTGTCCCGGCGCTGGTCGCATAGGTCGGCAAATCATATTCTCCGACCAACCTGCTTCCCTGGCCATAAATCCCAAACCTTTGATTGTTCTCCTGGACCACGTACGCAGGGTACTCAGCTCCGGGATGGTTCTGCGGATTGGTCGGATTGAGAAAAGGCAGGGATGTGCCCTTGCCGGTTTCATTCAGATTAACAAAATGTGGCTTTTGAGCGCGCGCGGTCTCGGCTCGGTTTTGCTCAGCATAATAAGCTCTCGGAACAGCCAAATCTCTGGAAGGACTCAAATCGTCATAGCGGACCAGGTAATCTTCCTTGCCGGGAACACGATAGACAGCAAGTCGGCTTGGGTTTGCAAGCTCGTGAAAGCTATCAAGCAGAGGCCCCTCCCAGATGGAATGCGTCGCACAGCCGCTGAAAAGGATCCCTGTGCCAATAAGCAGCATTGCTCGTTTAAAGAATTCGAGAGCTCGCCTTTTTGCATCCATGGCACTCCAGAATTGCACCCTGCACCGGCAGGTCAAGCGCGGAAAGGAGCCCTTTTCGAGCAGGTTCAAATAGTCATGCATCGCTCAAATGAAAATTATTCGCCAATCCAT
>JAQGOV010000053.1 GCA_028293425.1 Verrucomicrobiales bacterium | reverse complement strand
TCGTCCGTCAGAATCGCCCACAACGGATCACGTTTGCCAAACTCGTTCCAATTCTTTTCAACCTCCACTAGGTTGGCATCGATGCTGGCTGGAGCGGGCGCTTTGGCTTCTGCCGAGTTCCGCGCTTCAGCCTCACTCTGCTGCAAGAGACGGCGCACACTTGAATCCGATTTAATATCGACCGGCGTGATGCCAATCCACTCCACCTCACCGCGCATCCAATCCAGGGCCGACTTCCATTGCGGCTCCGATTGAATCGAATTGGTTTGGAAGAAAATCTTTGCTTTGCCGGAACTCCCGTTTAATGCCGCCTGGATGGCGGATGCCACTACTTGCGGAGCCAAATCGCTGATGCAATGGTGCGATTGATACTGACAACGCCAGTTGCATCCATAGCAGGCCAAGGGCAGGCACGCCACGTTGGTCAATGGTGAATAGGGGAAAAATCTTCCAAAATGTCCGCCTCCCAGAATGACGACATTGGGAACGCCGGTCGCGCACGCGATGTGCGCTCCTGCCGAATCCGTGCCTACATACAAACGGCATTTCCGGATGAGGCTGGCCATTTCGCGGATGGTTGTTTTTCCGGCGAGGTTGATCGCTGGAAAAGGCAATTGCGCGGCGAGCGCTTCGGCAGCCGGCGTCACCTCGGCTCCGCCGAGGATGATTGCCTGGTACCCTTCAAGAGACTGGAGAGCCGTGGCCAGGTGGGGATAAACTTTGAAGCCATGCTGCGATCCCGGGAACAAGGCGATGGTCTTTTTTGGATCCAGTTGGCGGGCCTGAAAGAACACCTCGGCGACAGCATCGTCGTCGGGCGTTGTCCAAATTTGAGGTTTCAGTTCGTTGCCCCGAATCTCCAAGCCAGCCAGAAAGACCTGGTGATGTTCCAACTCCGACTGATGGCCGGCCGAAGAAATTTGCTTCGTGTAAAGGCCGTCAAAATGCAGGCGTTCGTCTACCGAAATATTTGCGAGATCGCCCTTCAATCCAATTCGCTCGGCTCCCTCACAGCAATGAATCAGCTCTTCGATCAACGCCTCGCAGGAACAAACTGAGTTCAGCACCAAACCCGGCGCCCAGCCGCGAATCTCCGCTTTGATCGCATTGCGGTAACCTTGATCCGCTGCGGCCTTTTCCTTGTTAAAGCAAATGATCGTGTCAACAAAAGGACTGGCCGCCCAAACTTCTGCGACATGATCCTGGCAGAGAATGGCGATTTCCGCGCCGACATATTTTTGGCGCAACGGCTTGAGCATGGATGCCGCGAGCACCGCGTCGCCGATCGCATCCGGGCGGACAAACAGAATTTTTTTCACCCTGGTGGTTGGCGCGAAGCAGCGCTCTGGCTTCTTGGTCAAAATCTCGGCTTCAATCAAAGGAACGATCCCCTGCCCTGCGGCGGTGTTCACCATGGCTTCGTCCTTCACCCATCCGAAGTAAGTCGAAAGCTTCACCGGCAATTCAGTGTGGGCCTGCAAACTCTTCCACTGCTCCACCGCGTTGGCATAACCATAATATTGTTCTTTGAAACGGAGCTGCGCCTCCGTGGCGTAGGCATAGTGCTGGAACACGAGGTCCAGGGCTTCCGTTTCCTTGTGCAGGAATGGATTTACCTTGGCCAGGTCAGTCATTTTTCCTTCCGCCGTCGGCCGACACAGTTGGGGCGGCTCGTGCGCCATCCATCGGCAGCCAGGCGTAAAGCGCCAGGTCCGCAACCATTCAAAACCAGTGTTATTGCCGTAAGTGTCGCGGGTGGTGACGACACGATCCGGACCAACGAAATAGTGACAATAATAGTAAGCGGCTGTCTTGTCCGGACGTGCCGTAAAGAGCCGGTTAGCAAATTGGATTTGTTCGCTGGTCCACAACTCATCGGCATCGATCTGCCACAAAAGGCATTCCTCGTGGATGTTCCGCAGCGGCATGTTGACCATTTCCAGTTTGCCGTCCCAGAAGGTTCCTCCGGGCTTTCGATAAACCGTCACCTGTCCGGGAAATTGCCGGGCCAGTTCGTTCAAATAATCCGTGGTGCCATCGTTGCTCAGCCCATTGAAATGGAGCGGAGCTGTGATTCTTCCGCCCGTTGCCCGGCTCCAGCCGGTATCGTGATTCAACTCGGCAACGCCTTCCACAATGTGCCAATGCCAGCGAGATGAAAGCTGGCGCAAAACCTCGATGTGCCGCTCGATGAACGGCCTGCCGTTCAGCACGATCGTAAAGAAGTGGATGGGCAAGCCCGCTTGCTCTCCCGCTGCCATGTTCGTTTTGACGCCAGGCGCTGCCAGCATGATGCCAGCTTTTCCTGCCAGTTGATTAAAGATGGCAGTGTCGCCCATGCTCACCGCCGGCATGGCAATATAGTTATCATAGAAGGCCGAGGAATCTGCCACACACTCGCCCACGTTTCCTTGCTCGGTGATGGCATGGCAGTTGTAGCCCCATTCTCCCAGGTAATCAAAGATCCTCCGGGCGGTGGTGTTCAATCCGTCGAGCATGTTCCGGGAGATTTCAAACTGCAGGCAGCGAATCGCCTTGGCGGCCAGCAAATCGCGCGCTCCCTGCAACGCCAGGATCTCCGAGCCTTCCACATCCAGCTTCAGATAATCGATCTTCGTGATGCCCCGCTCCTGACAAAAGGCATCCAGGGTGGTGGCTTCCACTTCCACGGAGCTCACGATAGGTACCATCTGCGTGGCGTCCTTCGGATCAGGCATTTGCGGCCGGCCCAGGCTGTTCCAGGAAGAATACTCCTCAGGAAACTGGTTCAAAGTCACTGTCCCGACTTTGTTGGTGACCGCCTGGTTCAGCAAAGTCACATTGCTCAAAGTTTCTGCTTTCACGAGCGTGGAAAGCTGCGTGAAAGAAACCGGGGCGGGTTCAAAAGCGAATACCTTGCCTGTAGGACCGGTAAGCAGGCTGAAAAGCTTGGTGTATTTGCCGATGTTCGCGCCTGCATCCAGCACGGTCATTCCTGGCCTGACCAAATTCCGCACCAGCGCTTGCTCTTTTAACTCCGAATTGAATTGATAATCCGAAGTGGCCGGCCGGGCAAACACCGGGGTCAGGACTTCCAGGTACTTAGCCATCAGTCCGCCCTTGAAAGCTCGAGCTTCCGCAGCGACTGCGGCCAGGTCCAGGCGGTTCACTCTCTCAAGTTCTCTCTGGAAGCCTTCCCAGTTGTTTACCCAATCAGAATGTGGGAAACCTGTCAGGGTGTGGGTGTGCCGGTCGGTATCATTGATGATAATGCCCGGGATTCCATGGCCATTGGCGAACAAGCTCGCATGCAAGCGAGTTGTGATCACCAGGTCATAACGGGGATAGACCTCAAACAAGTCCTGGTAGAAAGATGAAAAGATGACGGGAATGCCTCGTCCTTTCAGCCGGTGCAGGAAATAAAAATATTCACTCTTGTGATGTGCCACCACCTCCACCTGATGGCTTTTGGAGAGTTCATCCAATGCCCGTAACGCCAGTTCAAATACAGATTCTGCGCATGCATGGTTCACCAGGCCTTTGCCATGGGGGAGCTGGATGGAGAATCCGATTCGCTCAACCTTTTTCCCAGCCGGCACGTGCTTGACCTCGGATACGGAAAGCATCGCCGGGCAATTCAAGTGTACGTAAGGCACTCCTGCCTGTTGAATGAAAGAGGGGGTCTTGGCGGTTCGTCCGACCACAATTTTTGCATTCCGGAAAATCGTGGCCTCTGGCTCCTGCCCGGCGTATTGCTCCACGTAGCCATTCTCATAGCCCGCCCCAATCAAATACACGCGATCCTGCAGCCCGCTGGCGATCACCCATTGGTAAAGGTCCTTGATCTCTTCACCTGCCGAAAGACCTGCAATCACCACCGCATCAATAGAGTCTTTGTATTGCTCGAGGTCACCGCGGGAAACGGTGTTCGAAATCCCTTGAAATTTGTCATGGGGGAAAAAGTCCGCGTTGAAATTATAAAAGAGCAGGTTGATCTGCTCGCGCGGAAAAAGCTGGCGCAGAACCTGGATGATACCATCACGCACAAAGTCGTCGCCCGGATTCCAGTAGTTGGTCCCTGAGATGACAATATTTTTCACGGTGAGAGTTGCGGACTGAGTTTCAGGATGAAGTGACATGGGAAAGAGAGAAAGAAGGGGTTAGAAAAAGCAAAAATCCTTTAAACTCCCTGGCCCGTCCGGGGTTCCGTCCACCAGGTTGACAAGAGAGTTCAAAGGATGCGTCCTGCATTCCGGGCGCGCCCGGCCGATTTACTCGGCCGAACGCGTTGAAGATTTTGGTTATTGCTGCAGCAAGCGGAGCACGCTTTGCGGCAATGCATTAGCTTGTGCCAGCATCGCTGTGCCCGACTGCACCAGGATGTTGAACCGGGCGTACTGCGTTGCTTCTTCCGCGACGTCCGTGTCTTGGATTCGAGAACTCGCTGCGGTCAGGTTCTCTTTGCTGATCGTCAACTGGTCTGACGTAAAGTTCAGGCGGGATTGAAACGCGCCAATCGTCGCCCGATCCGAAGCCAGTTGCGAAATGGCGCCCTTGACGGAGGACAGGGCAGTCAGCGCACCAGTGGTCGTCGAAATATCCGACGCTGCCGCGGTAGTGTAGGCGCCCGCGCCCAGGTTGATCCCGCTCATTGCGAAGGTCGTACCTTCTGAGTCCAGAGTCACGTTGAGCGTCGAGTTCGAGAAAAGGCTCACTCCGTTGAAGTCCTTTGTCGCGGCGCTCGATAGATAGGCGCTGAGCTGTGAAAATTCAGTATTGTAGAGAGCGCGATCCGTCGCGCCTTTGGTCACGTCTTGTGCCAAAAGAGTTAGTTCGCTCATGCGATCGAGCGCTTTGGCAATCTTCTTCAGATACCCGTCCTGGGTTTGGGTGAAGGAGATCGCGTTGATCACGTTGTTTTTGGCGGCATCCGTCCGTTTGATTTGGCTGTCCAGCCTCATCGCCACCGCCACGCCGGCTGCATCATCCGATGGGTTGACGATTTTCGAGCCGGAGCTCAGTCGAGACAACGACTTCGCCAGCATGTCCTGACTCGTCTGGAGCTGGGACGCCGCCGCCATTGCCTGTATGTTTGTGTTGATTACCATACTATCACTTTCCTTTGTGTGTTTATCTTTTGATTAAACCGGGAACCTCATGTATCCGGCACCCAGCAGGGGTTAAAACGTCATTCTTTTTCCGCCAGCTTTGGGACGGGGCCGCGTGTTTCGCTCGCGGCGGCTTTGTTGGCTTTTTGGATTTCGTCGTAGACTTCCTGCCGGTGCACCGGCACGGAAGTGGGGGCTTCGATGCCCAGCTTTACCACATCGCGGTCCATTCGAACGACCTTCACGATAATGCGGCCATCAATGATGATGTTCTGATTCAGCTTTCGCGCTAAAACAAGCATGTGAAAAATGAGTAAGAGAGGAGTTAGGCGGTTGCTGCCGGGAGAGGATGTTGCAGTGAATAGGTGCCGGCATTCAGTGGCACCACTTGTTTGGCTGCCAGGGTGCGGCGGTTGACCAAGATGGGACCTTTCATATTGACGGTGCCTTTGCCGTCCCGATGAATGGTCACAATATTCAGGAACAGCGCGTCTTCCGCGCTCTCAATCCCGAGTTCAGCCACGTCCGTGTCCGGAACATCCGGCTGATAGTTGGTCATCACAGCCGCTGGCTCGACGACCAGGAAGGAGAGCTTCGGTTCATCGGCCATCAACAGCCAAAGAAACGGTGCTTCCTCCGCGCTCGCAAGGAGCTGATAGGTTTTGTTATTTTCGAAGCCCAGCAGCCCAGCGGGCATTCGAATCACGCCTGCTTGTGGGGGAGCCTCATGCTCAATCACGTTTGTTTCTACGCATTTCATATTTTTTTAATCCGTTAACACGTCGGGACTCCGTTTAGCAGCGGCCGTGCCACCCACGGAAAAACCTGCCTCCAAGCGGCAGAAGCAGGTCATCCTTGGCAAAAGCCACCTCCTGCAGGCCTAAGGAGGACAATTTTGCAGGGGGAGAGCCTTAGAGGGGAAAAATTAGCCGCAACAGCTCCCTGCTTCAAAACAGAGAGGGATTGGAAGAAGGACCCAGTAAAACCCGGCTTCTGAACTATGGCCTCGTCTTCAGACCCAGAGGAGAACTCCTCTGCTGAGGCGACTGAAGATACGCCCCACAACTCTCCCTCACCACCAGGCGGGGTGTCACAATCAACCTGCGCGGCGGCAGCGTGGGATCCACCAACCGCTCGCGCAGCGCCGCGAATGCGGTGATTGCAATGTCCCGGCAAGGCTGTTCCACCGTCGTGAGCGGGATCGTCAAAAGGCTGGCAAAGGGCACATTGTCGAATCCCACCAGCCTGAGATCCTTGGGCACGCGTACCCCCAGGCGGTTCAACGATTGTAGCAGTTGCGCGGCGATATGATCGCTGGCGCAGAAAACTGCGTCCAGTTGCCTGGCCCGCACCAGGGTTTTTACAAATTTGAGATCACTGGGATCTCCAACCTGCACAAAATCCGGGGAGTTCTCGATTCCGTGGCTAAACATGGCGATGCGCGCCCCGGCAACGCGGGCATCCACGGTCGGTGCTGTCAACGGGCGCACCACATAGGCCAACCTCCGCATCCCAAGTTTGATCAAATGCTCGGCTAGGAGGTAGCCGCCCGCAAAATTATCAATCTCCACCACATCATAAGCGCTCCGGCTGGGAAAGGCTCCGAGGTCACGGTCGATCAGGACCATGGGGATGCCTGCCTGCCGCAGGCGCTCGGAGATACGCCGGTTGGCGTCCTCTCGATCGGCCTGGTGCTCGAAAGGAACAAAGAACACCCCGCGCACGCCTCTCTGGACAAACCGTTCACACAGCGCCTCCGCCTCCCCGACCGTCATGCGTGCCTCGCTCACGGGCGACGCCATGACTCCCGGCCAGAATTCGAAATCGTTGCCTCGCGCAAGGCTGGCCAGCTCTCCAAGGATAGGCATGAAAATTTCTGTCTGCCGAAGGCTGGGCACGATCATGCCCAGTTGAGGCAAAAAAGAACCTGCCATGCCTTTGCGGTTGTTCCCGCTCGCAACATAGGTTCCCGAGCCAGACCGGCGTTCGATGAGTCCCTGCCCTTGCAAGCCACGCAATGCCTGCCCGATCGTGGGACGAGATACCCCAAAGCGCTTAACCAGTTGCACCTCGCTTGGGAGGCGCCCAGTGACGCCGTACTTCCCCGCTAGAATTTCCGTGGCGAGTTGGCTCGAAATGGCTTGATGGCGGGGCGTGCTTTTCATGTGCAAACCAGTCTAGACAGATTTTCAGCCGGACTTTACTGCTTTTTGTCAGAGTGTCCATTCTGCTGTTGCCTCGCGCCTCGTCATCAGGAGTCTATTAAGCCATGAACCTAACCCAGCCTTCACCACCTGAAGCCATTGGCTCCGATCCAAACCAGGCGGGCATAAACGGGGCCCTCCTCGGCGCCACTCTTGTGGGCGCGTTGGGCGGGCTGCTCTTCGGCTTCGACACCGCCGTGATTTCCGGCTGCCAGAAGGACTTGGTGGAGCTCTTCTCGCTGACGAAGGGTGAGCAGGGTTTCATGACTGCTTCGGCCATGATCGGGGCCACCGTCGGCTCCCTCGCGGCGGCGAAGCCCGGGGATCTTTATGGCCGCCGGGATAGCCTCAAGGTGGTTGCTGCCTTTTATCTGCTTTGTGCCATTGGCTGCGCGTTTGCGAATTCACTCTGGATGATCGTTGTCGCTCGGCTCCTCGGCGGGCTCGCGGTGGGTGCAACGTCAGTGCTGGGTCCTATGTATTTGGCCGAAATTGCCCCGGCTTCAAGGCGTGGCCGCTTGGTCGCTTGTTTTCAGGTCAACATCGTGCTCGGGGTACTCATTGCCTACGGCTCGAATTACCTTCTCGGCTCCATGCACCTCGGAGCCGCCGAATGGCGTTGGAAGCTCGGGGTCCAGGCGCTTCCCGCTTTTGCTTTGCTCGCCATGCTGTTCTTTATCCCACGCAGCCCGCGCTGGCTCATGATGAAAGGTTTTCGTGAGGAAGCTGCCGCGGTGCTTCGCAAAATTGGCGGGGCGAATGTCCCCGGCCAGCTCTCGGCAATTGAGGAATCGTTGCGGGAAGAGAAAACCGGTGGCACCGCCCCTCTCTTTACCAGGGCCTTGGCCAGGCCGGTGTTTCTTGCCATCGCCGTGGCCATGTTCAACCAGCTTGGCGGCATCAACGCCCTCTGGTATTACGCCGATCAGATTTTCGCCATGGCCGGTTTCGACCGGAGCGCCAGCGCCATGCAGTCTGTTGTTCTCGGTTCGGTGAATTTGCTCGCCACTCTTTTTGGCATGGCCGTCATCGACAAAGTAGGGCGCAAACCATTGCTCATTTGGGGAACCGTTGGCGGCGGAATCAGCCTGGCCATGGTTACCTGGATTTTCAACTCGAACGCTCACGCCAACTGGCTCGTTTGGCTGCTCGCCGGCATGGTGATTTGCCATGCCTTCGGTCAGGGTGCGGTCATCTGGGTGTTCATCAGCGAAATCTTTCCCACCGGCGTCCGGAGCAAAGGCCAGACGCTTGGCAGCTTCACCCATTGGTTCATGGCCATGCTCATTTCCTGGGTATTCCCGCTTCTCGCTCGACCGTTGGGCGAGCCCCACGCTGGCCTGCCCTTCGCCTTCTTCGCTGCTATGATGGTCGTGCAGTTGGTTGTTGTCGGGCTGTTTTTCCCTGAAACCAAACAAGTGGCCTTGGAAGACATGAGCCAAAGGATGAAAACAAAATGAACGCTCTCACTTGCTGGCAAACCATCGCCGCGCGCATCGTCCCAGGCCATCAAGTCGCCTCGGGCTTAAACGGAAACCCGCGCTTCCCCGGCGGCACCTTGAGCATGCAAACACCCTTTTTCCGAGCCCTGGGTTTCGACCTCGGAAAGTATCATGGCGGAACAGTGAACATCAGCATCGCTCCCCTTCGTTATTGCGTGATCAAGGCCCCTACGACGTTTCGCCAAGTGAAGTGGCACCCGACGGAACCAGCCGAAGACTTCTCTTTCTTTGATGTCCAACTTATCCGGCCGGACAGTCCGCCCATCGCCGGTAAAATCTACTTCCCGCATCCCGACACAAAACCAGCCCACTTCCAGCAGCCCGACGTCCTCGAATTACTCCTCCCATTCGTTAAAGATCTGAAATATGGAGATGAAATCAAACTCAGCGTTCCAACCGACCAGATGAGCTTTGAGCCTGCCGACTAACACACCACATGAACACGCAACCCTCCCTCAAGCTCAGCTGGCTCATTGCAATGGTCGTCCCAGTCCTTTCCTTCACCTCTCTCGCGGAAGACCTCCCTATCGGCCATTTCGGAAAAACCGACTACGGCGATTGGAAAGCCACGGGCACAGCCTTCCAAAAAGGACCAGCTTCTGGCGAACTCCTCAACAAGCTTGAAATTGAGAACGCCTCCAACGCTCCCGTAGCCAGCAGCGAAATCGACGGCGATAGTCCCACGGGCATTCTCACCTCGCCGGAATTCCAGATTTCGAAGCCCTATATCTCCTTCCGCATCGGCGGTGGCAACTACGAGATCCACACCTGCCTTAACCTGTTGGTCGGAGGCAAAGTGGTGAAAAGCGCCACCGGTTGGAAAAGCGACCACCTGGCGCCCGCAAGCTGGGACGTGGGCCAATGGAAGGGACAAACCGCTCGGATTGAAATTGTGGACCAGGCCATGGGCGATTGGGGCCATATCAACGTGGCAGGCATCGTTCAAACTGATCTCCCCGAGGAACCGCCCGTTGCTACAGGCCCGCTTTACCACGAAACACTCCGCCCGCAGTTCCACTTCACGGCGCGCCAATGGACCATGGATCGCCTCAATCCTGGCATGAGGGAGGAAGGCTGGATCAACGACCTCAACGGCCTCCTGTATTACAAAGGCGAGTATCATCTCTTTGCCCAACGCTGGGCTAAATGCTGGCTTCACGCTGTTAGCAGAGACCTGCTGCACTGGACGGAACTCCAACCCGCCTTCTGGGAAGAAACGCTCGGCAGCGGCGTGCAATCCGGCACCTGCATTGTGGATGAGTCCAACACCTCCGGCCTTTCCCCCGATCCGGCCAATCCTCCCATGATTGCCTTCTGGTCGCGTTTTGATAACCGGACTCAGTGCCTTTCTTACAGCCTGGACCGAGGCCGAACCTGGAAGCTCTACGAGAGAAATCCCATCATGATCATGCCCCAACGCGATCCCCAGGTTTTCTGGTACGCACCCGGCAAACGCTGGGTGATGATGCTCTATGGCAATAAAACCTATCAGATTTTCACCTCCAAAAATCTGCTCCAGTGGAAGGATGAACATCACCCAATTCCCGAAAGTTACGAGTGCCCCGACTTCTTCGAGTTGCCGGTGGACGGCGACGTCGGTAACAAAAAGTGGGTCCTGATTCAAGGCAACGGTAATTACTCCATCGGCACCTTCAACGGCACCGAATTCAAGGAGGAAACAAAGCGCCGCCCCTGCGACGTCGGCCCGAACTTCTACGCCACCCAGAGCTGGCACGGCACCGAAAGCCTTGACGGACGCCGCATCCAAACCGCATGGATGCGTGGCGCGGATTTCATCGACATGCCGTTCAGCCAAATGATCAGTTTCCCCTGCGAACTCACCCTCCACAACACAACTGATGGCCTCCGCGTATTCCGGAAACCGATCAAAGAAATCGCCAAACTCCACCGAAATGAGGACAGGTGGACGGAGCGCAAACTGGGCCCGAACCAGAGCCTGCCGCTGGCTCCTGCGGGCCAGCTCTTTCATATCCTGGCGCAAGTCGAAATCCCAGAAGGCGCCAAGTTAGTCTTCAATTTACGCGGAATGCCTGTCGTGCTCACCTCCAAAACACTCGAGTCTGGCCACAAACCCGCCACCGTGCAGGACCGCGTGCAAACGATAGAATTCCTCATAGACCGGACCTCCGTCGAAGCTTTCGTAAACGAAGGCGAGGTGTCCTCGACCCGTTACGCCCTCCCCAGGTCCAACGGTCTTTCCCTCAAAGCGGAAGGAGGCACAGTGACCATTCAATCCCTGACGCTCTTCCGACTTAACTCCGCATGGCTCGAGGAACCCTAGCCATCCCACGACGCGCGCATTCTACTGCGGCACCAGTTTGAATACTTTGCCGCGCGTGGCGCTCACCGAGTTGGCTCCGTTGGTCAGGACGTAGAGTTCTCCGACTTCGTCCTCGCCGAGCGCCCAGATAAAGGCCTTAATTCGTCCTTCGGGAAAATCTTTCAGGGCCAGCGGCCGGGCTGTCCAGCGTGCTCCACCAGATCCCGGCGAAGGGATGGTAGCAACCAGCAATGTGCCGTCGGGAATGGCCATGCTGCGCGACCAGTCGGCGAAGACGTACTTGCCGACGAGCGAGGGGAAGGCCTTGCCGCGATAGACATAGCCGCCAGTGATCGTGACGCCGTAGGAATCAGGCGCGGTGCCGCGTCCGCGCAGGGTCTTATAAACAAAAACCGGATCGACAAACGGCTTGCCGTCAGCACCGACTCTGACGGCGTTGGTGGGGGCGCTGCGGGGATTCAAGGGATCGAAGCCGTCGAAACCCTCGCGCAATCGCCAGCCGTAGTTGCCGCCGTTCATGATGATGTTAATTTCCTCCCAGCGATCCTGGCCCACATCGGCAACAATCAAATCATGCTTTCCGCCGCGATCAAACGATATGCCCCATGGATTGCGCAGGCCATAAGCGAAAATTTCTGGACGCCCCTTTTTCCCATCCGCATAGGGATTGTCCCGGGGAATGCCGTAGGGCGCTCCGCTGTCCACATCAAGGCGCAGAACTTTGCCCAAGAGAGTTTGGAGATTTTGAGCGTTGCCCTCGGGCGGATGCCCGCGTCCCCGCGCAGGGTCGCCAACGTCGTTAGGAGCGCCGCCGTCGCCAATGGTCCAATAGAGATAACCATCAGGCCCGAACGCGATGCGTCCGCTGTTATGGTTCCAGTCCGGCTCATCTATTTCCAAGATGACGCGTTCGGAAGCCGGATTGGCGGTAGATGAGTCGATGCTGGGGACTTGAAACTCGCTTAGGCGCTCAGCGTGATCCCATTTGGGCGGCGCGTTGGTGCGAAGGGGCGCACTATAAACCACAAAAAACTTACGGGTGGACTTGAACTGCGGGTGCAGGGCCAAGCCGAGGAGGCCGCGCTCCTCCATGCCTTTGCCCAGCGGGCACAATTTCTGGCGGAGATCCAAAAATGGTTGCTCGGATTTTTTTCCATCACGGTCGATGAGATAAATGACCCCGGCCTGGTCGGCCACGAGCAGGCGGCCCGAGCCGTCCGGGATCGAAACGAGCACTGATGGCGCACTGAACCCTTCGCCCATCAACTTCAGCCCAATCGCTGACCCGGTGTCCGCCTCCGCGCCTGTAACCGGTTGGGACGCAGTAACCAAGAGAAGCGAGGCCAGCACACCGGCCGAAACACGGCGAAGGAACGCAGTGTGAAAGTGACGGATATCGTGATTCATGGATGCGAATTTGCACTAGGTTTTGAAGGATGAAAAGTCTGACGTTGAGATTTGGAGGTTTTTCTTTCCGGTCCGAAATGGCCGGTCATGGCCTGGTTGCCATCAGTTGGCCATTCAGCCCGCTGCCTTCCTGACCGGTTCGCGTATATTGCCGTAGGTCCGCGGCATGGATGCCACGAAAAGGGAAAAAACAATTAATCCACACAGGTGACGTTATGAAAAGAGCTGAAGCAAAAAGTTTTCAAAAACCCGACGAGGAACGTGAATTCCCAAAGGGGAAGCTGGAGTTGGCTCAACTCGGAGATGGAACGATTGGCCGCGCTATTTTGCAGCCCGGCTGGAAGTGGTCCACCAGCATCCAACCAATCGCCAACACCCCAAGTTGCCAGGCCGCACACCTCCAATACCACATTTCAGGGGTGCTGCATGTCCGGATGGATGATGGCATGGAATTCGACTGTAAACCGGGCGAGGTTTCCTACATTCCCCCAGGCCACGATGCCTGGGTTGTGGGAGATGAAACGGTGGAAGTCGTCGATTTCCAGGGCATGGCCCAATTTGCAAAACCAATGCCTGCCATGGCCCACGCCGCATGAGTCGGCTATTTTAGAAAAGCAGCCACCAATTCCTCGATGACCTGGTCCGACATCGGCACCATGGTTCCAAGCGGTCGACTGTTGATCATGGCTTCGGCGGTAGTCTCAAGCACCTCCAGCCGATCAAATGCATCCAGGATAGTGGTTCCGCAAACGAGCACGCCATCATTCTCCAGCAAGGCAATCGGGTTTCGCGGAGATACCTGCCGGGCGAGCTGTTCCGGATCCTGAAACTGCAAGCCATACGGAACCCGCTGCACTTCACGCAGAAAGATGTAGCTCTCCGGAATGGTGCGAGTGTCAAAGACTGCGTCCGTGACGCTGAATGCAGTGGCGTTCACCGGGTAACCGTTCACAATCGATTTTACACCAGGATGCTGCCGGTAAATCGCTTCATGAATCCGAGCGGCGCGACTCGGGCTCTTGCCTGCTTCGCAATGTCCATTCTCAATCAGGACGATGTCCTCACACTCCAGGTTGTGACGGTCGGAGCTGGAGGGAGTAATTAAAAACGACGTATCATCCAGGCGCGCGGAGAAGCTGCCTTGAGTGCTGATCATGAGGCGCTGATGGTACCCGCGGCGCACGAAGTTACAAAGCTGACCGCGCAGTTCCTTTTCCAGGCTGGACGCCGGGCTGGGCACAAAGGTGGGAAGCGGAGCTCCATGCTGACGCGACCACTCCAGTTGCTGCGGTGTCAAGTATCGCACCTTGCCCAGCAATCCTGCTTTGATGATTGTCTTCGCCGTAAACTCAAGAGTTTCGAAGCGCTCGAAGGCGTTTTGCAAACCCTGTCCCCCCACCGCCACACCGTGGTTCTCAAGGATCACCGAATTAAATTTCCGCGCAAATGTTTGGGCGATGTTGCGCCCCAAAGCTTCGCTGCCAGGCAACGCATAAGGCGCAAACCCCACCTCTCCGCAGATATGCCGGGCCTGGTGAAACAGATAGGTATTGGGCGATTGCCGACAGATGCTGAAAGCAACCAGTGCCACCGGATGGGCATGGACAATCCCGGACAAATCGGGGCGTTCTTGGTAAATCGCCTTATGAAATGGGAATTCCGAAGATGGCCGGTGCGCGCCTTCCACTGAGCCATCAGCCCGCATACAAACAATGTCCTCCCGCCGAAGGCTGCCCTTATCGACGCGGGCCGGAGTAATCCAAATATCGCCATTCGGCTCCCGGATGGAAAGATTGCCGCCAGAAGTGGTGGTCATGCGATAGCGATAAATCCGCTCCATGGTCCGCATGATTTCATCGCGTGGGTGAACAAGGTCCCGTTTCATGGCTTGCATAACATGGTTCTATAGTAGGACTACGGCTGACTCAACTGGCAAAAGCGTCCAAAGGCATCATCCCACTGCGCCGAAGACTGCGGCTTCACTTCCGTCACCTCGCTCGAAGCTCGAACCACCGAGCGCAAATCAGAGCCCAGTTCTCCCTTCGACCGGATTTGCACCAGCAAATTCCCCATCACCGTGGCTTCAACCGGTCCCGCCAGAACTGGCCGGCCACAGGCGTTGGCCGTGAACTGATTCAACAACATGTTGCGGCATCCGCCTCCCACCACGTGAATCACTTCGATGGGCGTTCCGGTCAGTTCCTCCAATCCCGCGAGAACGGACTTATATTTGAGCGCCAGACTTTCCAAGACGCAGCGGATGATCTGGCCCTCGGTTTCAGGGACCGGTTGCCCCGTTTCGCGGCAAAAGCGTTGAATCGCTGACGCCATGTCGGGTGGATTCAGAAAGCAAGAATCATCCGGATTGATGAATGATCGCAGAGGTTCCGCAGCTTCCGCGAGCTTGACTAATTCCGGGTAATCGGCGGATCGGTCCTTCGCTTCAAAGGCTCGTTTACATTGCTGCACCAGCCAGAGGCCCATGATATTTTTGAGCAGGCGATAGGTCCCATCGATTCCGCCTTCATTGGTAAAATTCAATTCCAAAGCTCTCGGGGAAGTCACCGCTTCCTTCACCTCCACCCCCATCAACGACCAGGTCCCTGAACTGATGTATGCCCAATTGGAACGTCCCGGGATCGAAGTGGGCACTGCGGCTACCGCAGACCCGGTATCATGCGTGGCAGGAGCGATCACAGCTGCTGCACCCAAGCCAGTTCGCTCCATCAGCGATTTGCGCAAGGCACCCAGCCGCGTGCCCGGCTCGACCACTTGCGGAAGAATATGTGCCGGCAAACCGAGCCCCTGAAGGAGGTCCATCGACCACGTCCGGTTGGTTGGATGAAAGAATTGGGTCGTGGTGGCGTTGGTGAATTCAACCGCCTGCTCGCCAGACAAGCACCAGTTGAAGAAGTCCGGCATCATCAGAAAGCGATGGGCAGTGGTGAGTATCTCCGGGTTTCGTTGCTGGTGTGCCAGCAGTTGATAAAGTGTATTGATCTCCATGAACTGCAAACCGGTGGCCGCAAATATTTCCGGCTTGGACACCTTCGCGAACGCCTCCTGGAACATCCCCTTGGTCCGCGTATCACGATAATGATAAGGCTGCCCAAGCAGTTCCCCGGTTTTCGAAAGCAGCACGTAATCCACACCCCATGTATCCACGCCCACCGACACGACCGACTTGCCAAAGCGCCTGGCGGCCAACGCCAGCCCATGCTGAATCTCATTCCATAACCGCAACACATCCCAACGCAACGTATCTGCAATCGCCACACCACCATTTGGAAAGCGATGCAGTTCCTCCAGCCGAAGGATTTTGCCATCCCAAATCCCGGCCATCACCCGGCCGCTTTCCGCACCTAAATCAACCCCGAGATAAATTTGTTCACTCATGGCAGATGAAAGACCTCCTTCAGTTCCTGGCAGACCGGCGCGTTATCGGGATGCACCTCCATCAAATCAGCCATCGAATCCCACCACCTGCGCACAATTGGATGCATCGGAAGCTCAGCAGCGGTGTTGGGCTCGGACAATTTCTGCACCGCAAAGAGCGTCAATGTTTCTTCGTCGAGAAAAATGGAGTAATCGGAAATTCCGGCCACCCGGATGGCCTGGGCCAGTTCCGGCCATATCTCATCATGCCGGTGCTTGTATTCGGCCTGCACGCCCGGCTTGAGCTTCATCTTAAATGCGTAGCGTTGCATAGGCGCTATTTGGACTTGGGCGTTTGCTCGGCTGCTTTCTCCAATTCAGGCTGACTGAGATGAATCTGTCGAAAGCTTTCCCGAATCTCGTCTGCTGTTCCCAAAGTCATAAATAAATCGTACTCGAACTTAAATCCTGGCGTGATTGCGAAATAGACAATGGGAGCGAAGTAAGAACAGGCTCCCTGCTGCGATGTTCTGCCCGCCGCATAGCGGTAACAAGTGATGTCTTTCGCAACCGGCACATAGGCTCCAATGCCGAAGTTATCGCTATCGACATACGCCGCCCAATGCTCCCTGATTTTCCGCCCCTCGTTGGGCCAGCCGGGCTGGGTTCGGCTCACTGAAGCGCCCCTCCACGGCTTCTCGCCATCATAAACTACCAACGTTGTTAAATCCGGCTCGGTGAAGAATGCGGGAATCTCCTGCGCTGTTTTCGGATGCTGTTCCTGGCCGGTGTAGCTCATCTTGAAGCGCACATGGGCAACCTTGCCGGTGAGAGAAATCCATTCCTCCATCGTCACATCCGGCAAATCAGCTTCGCTGGCCCAATGGCGCGGTCGAGTCTTGGCGTAAAGGGAAGTGCGGTCGGGTTTTAATTCTAAAAGCGTCGCCGGAGCCCCTTTGTATCCCCCGCCCTGCACCGGATTCCACCGCCAGGGTTCCTTTCCCCAAAGCGAGCCGTCCTTTTTGCCGTAATAGGACTGCTGAACCAGCCGCCCATGATCATAGTGGTTTAACCAATTGCGCGAAGACCCGCTTTCCGAAAACCAGGCAATTCCCGCACCGGACGTCGTTTTAACCCCCAGCCGAACCTGGCCATTGTCGATGAAGACGAGATTGTTCGTGGCAGCGGAAAGTTCCAGCGTCAACGAACAAACGACGGCGAAGCACCAGATTTGTATGTCAATTCTCATCTGTAATGGAATCGATTGATTTAGTAGAAGATCTCGATACAAGCGGTGCGTCTTCGCGTATTCCCAGATTTGAAAATCGCTCGCGATGCTTAAACCAATCAGGCCAGTTTGTTACCAACTTATGACTTAGGTTGTGATCAAAGAGGAGCCGCATGTGTGGAAAAAGCAATCATGCGATGCTGCTCTTTATCGGCCGCGAAGGCCAGGGCTGCAAGAATATCCTCCTCGGTGAGATCAGGAAAATCGCTGATGATTTTGGAGTGCGCCATACCCGCTGCAAGCCACCCGAGCACATCTCCCACAGTGATACGCAACCCGCGGATACAAGGTTTACCTCCCCGTTTCCCCGGCTCCACGGTGATAATTTTGCGGTAGTCCACCATACAGTGGCATCCTAGCATTCTCTGGAATGCCTGTCCCGACAAAGTTTTCAATCGCACTTTGTTGTTAGGCGCTTCAAAAACTGAATTGGTCTATGTTCTCTTTATTAAAGATAAACGGCTTCCCAAGCAGGATGTTGTCGCCCTTAATCTCCAGTTCACCCAACCGCTTGCTGTTGAACTTCGTCGCCCCAGGCTTCAAATCGCCTCTGGCCAGCGCAGCAGCCGCTTCAATGGTAAGATAGCCAAGATCCACTGTTTTCCAAAGCATCACGCTTTGGGTCACGCCTTCTTTGAGATAGCGCTTGTTTTCGCTGGGGAGCCCAAGTCCGATGACCTTGACGGCTCCGGTTTTCCCAGCCTGCTTAACGGCTTCAGCCGCTCCAGGCACGGCTGGCGAGCAGATCGCCATGATCAGCTTGAGGTTGGGATAGGCACCCAAAAGCGCCGTGGCTTCACTCTGGGCTTTGTCCTTGAGATCATCGCACGGCTTCGTCGCGACGAGTTTCATCTTCGGATATTTCTCGGACAACCGCGCTTCAATGTTCTTGCGCCAGTCATTCATGTTCGCCGCTGTGAGCGAAGCAGTGATGATGGCAAATTCACCATCTTCCCCGGTGAGCCTGGCGGCTTCGTCCATCAAACCGTGGCCAATGCCTTCCGGAGTCGCTTGGTTAACGAAGAACTCGCGAGCATCGGGTGCGGCGTCGGAGTCATAGGTCAGAACTTTGATCCCCTTCTGTTTGGCCTTCCGCAACGCGGTCGATATTCCTTCCTTGTTCTCGCAGGCAGCGGCGATCACATCTACGCCGATCGTAATCCAATTTTCGACGATTTCGTTCTGCTTCGCGGGATCCGGTTCCGTGGGTCCATCGAAGAGCAGCTCGGCGCCCAGATCTTTGGCTGCCTGGTCGGCGCCCTGTTTGCAGGAGATGAAATAAGCGTTGCCTTTGCTCTTCGGCATCAGCGCGATGGTGAGCTTTTTTCCGCCGCCCGAACCGGAGGTGGACGCGGAGGCCGAATCAGTTTTCTTACAGCCGGCCACCAGGGCCAGACCAAGAACAAGTGCGAGCAAACGTATCATGATGTTTCCACGGTTTTGATTGAATTGGAAATGTGACGACGCGAACGCCTGGAGGAAAGCATTTTCGGCACTACGGAACTGGTGAGCGCAATGATCAGCAACGCCCCCGTTAGCATCCCAGCGGCTTCACGAGGCAAACGGGCGTGAACCAGCCCGTTGCTCAGGAGCGCAATAGCCGCAACCCCCAGCAAAGTTCCATGGACTGATCCTGCACCACCAAAAATACTCGTACCGCCCAGCACCACGGCGGTGATGGCAAAGAGTTCGTAGCCCGTGCCCGCGTCCGCCTTGGCCTGCCCAAGACGTGCCGTATAGATAATCGCGGCCAGTGCTGCAACAAAACCAGCAAGCACATAAACCATGGCCAACCGGCGCCCAACTGGTATGCCCGCGTAACGCGCACCTTCTGGCGAGAACCCAATCGCTCGGAAGGAGCGCCCAAATGTCGTGCGATGCACGAGCAGCCATACCGCAGCAGCCACTGCCAGAAATACAGGTGCCTGCGCGGGGATACCCAGAACCCTTTCTTGGCCAAGATATAGAAACGATCCCGGGAAGTTCGTAAATGAATCCACCCCGTGCGTGATCGCCTCGGCCAGACCACGGAACAAGGAATAAGTCCCCAGGGTGACAATCAACGGGGGCAGCTTTAAACGTGTAATCAGGCTGGCATTAAGTCCTCCCGCCAAAGCGCCAATGCCCAGCGTGCAAAACCCTGCCGTCAACGGAGACATCCCGGCATCACGCCACATTTTGCCAAAAAGAACCGCGCACAGCCCCAAAAGGGAGCCAACGGAAAGATCGATGCCTCCTGTAATAATGATCAGAGTCATCACCAACGCGAGCAGCCCGATCTCAACGGAATGACGGACAATATCGAAACCATTGTCCAATGTGCCAAACCGGCGTCCGACAGCGTTGAAATAAAGAAACTCGGCCATCAAAATGCCAATTAAGGCCGTTTCGTGCCGCAAGAGCAGAGCTTTCCAGCGTGGTGGATGATGTTGGTCTCCGAGCATGCTCAATATTTCAGTTTACGAGTTCGGATTCCATCGGCCACCACCGCCAGCAGGATAATACCACCCTGAATGGCCTTCTCCCAATAGGCTTCGACGTGCAAATAGGTCAGCGCTGGATTGATGCAGGCCAGCAGCATTAGCCCAACGAGGACTCCCCAAAGATTGCCGCGCCCGCCCGAAACAGCCACGCCACCCACCACAGCCGCCGCAATCGCGCGAAGTTCAAGACCTGTACCCGACTTAGGATCCACCTGTGGTGATTGAACAATGTTCATCAGGGCTGCGAGTCCGCTAAACGCACCCATCAATGCAAAAACGAAAAAAGTCGTGAGTTGCGGGCGAAGCCCTGCAAGGCGAGCAGCCTCGGCGTCAGAGCCAACTGCGTAAACAAAACGGCCCGCGGCCAGATACTTGGTTGCAACCGCCAAGACGACCAAGATAACAACAGCCAACACGATCACCAGTAGTTGGCCGGACCGCTGAGACAACCCGAACCATTGAAAGCTATCCGGCAGATTCACGAACTCTCCCTGCCGCAGCCATCGCAAAGCTTCCCGCCAAATCACCATGGTGGCAAGCGTGACCACAATGGAAGGCAAGCGGAGACCTGCCACCAGCATACCGTTAAGCATCCCCAGCAACGCCCCTGCCCCAATCGATACCAGCAGCACCACAGGCAAAGGCCAACCCGCCGCAGCCAGCAAGCCCGCGCAAACGCTGCACACCGCAAATTGTGAGCCGACCGAAATATCAATTTGACGACAAACAATAACCATTGTCATGCCGCAAGCTACAATGAGCGTCGGAGCCTCGCGCGCCAGGCGTGAAAGGAGCGGCTGCGGCTCAAAGAAAGCCGGGGCAGCGATTGCCAATCCCAGCAACAGGAGAACCAGCGCGAAGGCCACGGACCATTCGCGAAAATAACGACGGATCACGCGGCAGCTCCTTTTTGCCCCAAAGCCGCCGCCATCACTGCATGGGCATCGGCGACCTTGCCCTCGAACGTTTCCACGATCGTCCCTCCGCGCATGACCGCAATGCGGTCACTCATTCCCAGCACCTCCGGAAGATCGCTGGAGATCATCAGCACCGCCAAACCTTCCTTGGCAAGCTGGCGGATGATCTTGTGGATTTCTGCTTTAGCCCCGACGTCCACGCCTTGCGTCGGTTCATCCAAAATTAAAACACTAGGCTTCGCCGCCAGCCACCGCGACAAGGCCACCTTCTGCTGGTTTCCGCCGGATAACGAACTTCCGGTCGCTTCAGGGCCTGAAGCCTTAATCCCCAGCTTGCGCATGAATTCCAAGGCTAAATTCTTTTCGGCTCCAAGCCGAAGCCAGCCACCGGGAAAAAGACTTTTGTGAATGGCCATGGTGATATTCGCTGCCACGGACATTTCCAAGATCACTCCATGACGCCGGCGGTCCTCCGGCACATAGGCGATTCCGTTTGCGACTGCTTCCTGAGGCGAGCAAATCCTGAGCGGTTTGCCTTCAAGTAGAATCTGCCCGGAATCAGCGGGAGTGAGCCCAAAAAGAACCCTCGCAAGCTCCGTGCGGCCCGCTCCAACCAAGCCAGCAAGGCCTACGATTTCGCCCGCTCGCAATTCCAAATTCACATCATGAACCCCGGACACAGAGCAACCCAACTCACGCACACACAGACGCACCTCTCCAGCCTGGCCCTCTGCAATTGGGTAAATGTTGGAAACCTCACGG
>JAQGOV010000743.1 GCA_028293425.1 Verrucomicrobiales bacterium | reverse complement strand
ATCACGATCTTGCGCAGGAACAAGGCGAAGATGAATTGCAGGAAAATGACGATGACGGTGACGAGCAGGCACAGGCGCAGGAGGACGTTCTTCTCTTCTTCCAGGCTCTTGACCTTGATGGGGAATTTGCCCACGATGACTTCGCCGGACTTGAGCGCCAGCGGGATGTACAGGTTGATCAACCGTTCCTTGATGTGGATGTCGTGGTAGAACTCCTTGTCCTCCAGCTCCGATTTGGCGATGGCCCGGTTGATGACGATTTTCTCTTCGGCATCGGCCTTCACGTTCTTTTCGGATCCGCGGTAATAGAGGACTTCGCCCTTTTCGGTGAAGACGGTCAGTTCCTTGAAGCCGTCCTGGGACGCCGCCTCGGCGATGCGTTTATAGGCGTCGGGATTCGCTTTATCGGTGATGAGATCGCGCTGCTTGGCGAACAGGTTCTTCAGCTTGACCGATTGGTTCTCGGAAATCAGCTGCTGATTGCGCGTGATCAGGTCGCTCTGGTTCTCCCAGATGATGAAATTGAAGATCGAAGTGATGACGATGGTGAGGACGATGTACAGGATCGCCGTCTTGTACGACAGCGAGTTCCTTCGGATTCCGAGCACTGAAACCTCAGTCGTTCCTTTGCCGCCGGTCGAATCCGACGATTCCCTGAAGTTTATCGAATAACTCCTTGGGGGTGCAAGGCTTTTCTAGGAGCTGGAAACCGAGGTACCTGCGCACTTCCTTGTCTTCATCCGACATCCCGGAATTGATCAAAAGCGCGCAACGGGCATCGGCGCTCAGGCCCGACAGGCCGAGCAGATAATAGTCCCGGCCAAATTCCTCAAGTCCGGGCGCCTCGTTGATGAGCAGGAAGTCGAAGCGCGGCAGCGGCGTCTTGTTCCAGTCGCGCAAGGGCGCGGAAACGTAGTCCACCTGGAAATTGCCCAGCTCCGCTTCGGCCGCCGCTTCCTTCAGGCCCGGCATGTCCCGGCCCAGGTCCAGGATGAGCAGCCTGCGCTGCATCTGGCGCATCGCCGAAGCCCTGCGCTTTTCCACGGGCAGGTGGACGATGAAAACCGATCCCTTGTGGCGGGTGGACTCCACGAACAGGCGCCCGCCGTGCAGTTCCACGAAGGATTTGCTGATGGCCAATCCCAGGCCGTGCCCCTCCCCCGCCAGGTTGCTGTCCGCCCCGGTGTGGAACTTTTCGAATATGGCTTCCAGGTCCGCGGGCGCGATGCCGGGGCCGGTGTCCTGGATGGAAAGGGCCAACACGTTCTCCTGCTGCTTGGAGCGCACGACGATTTTGCCGTTGGCCTTGGTGAACTTGATGGCGTTGCCGAGGATGTTGGAAAGCACGCGGCTCACCTTCTGCACGTCCAGGTACATATCCTGGACCGGCTGCAGGGCCATTTCGATCTGGATGTTCTTGGCGTTGGCCAGGCCCTTCAAGGACTGCACCGCCAAGTCCACTTCCTTGTTGAAGTCCACCTTCTCCAGCTTGAGCTGGAGCTTGCCCGCGCCGATCTTGGCGGAATCCAGGAGGTCCGTGACCATGTCGATCAGGAATTGGCAATTGCGGTGGATGGTGCGGATGGGTTCGAGCTGGGTGGCCTGCAGGTTGCCGAGCACGCCTTCCATCAGAAGTTCGGCGTAGCAGATCATGGCGGCCAGGGGCGAGCGCAGATCGTGCACGGCCATGTGGAGGAAATCGCTCTGGTGCTTGATGTTGTTGCCCTGGGACTCGATGCGGACCCGCAGGCGCTTGTTGACGATTTGCTGGGCCAATAGCTTGGACTTCAGGGCCAGCAGCGCTTGGAGGCGCACGCGCAGGGAAGGCAGGGAATCCGGTCCCTCGGAAACCAGGGAGTAGCCCATCTCGAAAAGCGCTACCTTTTCCTCGATGCCCATCACCTCGGGCGACACGGCCACGGAATTGGCGAGCACGTAGAGAGCGTCCGCATCCTTGTCGAGCATGCCGGGGAATTTCCGGGCGATGCGCGCGTCCACCAGGCATACCTGGCTGGAATCGCTTCCGGGCGTGGTCCCCCCTTCGGCGAATGGAAACGCGTCCAGGGCCTTTCGGTACCGGGCGCCCCATTCGGGATCCTCGGTGACGATCAGGATTTTAGGGGGCTCGGCGGCTCCGGTGCTCAATCGCAGGCTCTCCTAGGGATCCTGCAATTTATATTCGTGCAGCTTATTCCGCAGGGTGCGGATGCTGATATTCAGCATTTCCGCGGCCTTGGTGCGGTTGTCGCCGCAGGCCTCCAGGGTTTTGATGATCAGGATGCGCTCCGCTTCCGCCACGCTCATGCCCGGAGTCAGTCCGGAAGCCGATTCGCCCGGCGCGGGCCTGGGCCCCCCGTCCAGCCGCAAATGCTCCACGGAAATGTCCCCGTTCTTGGCGAAGACCACCGCGCGCTGGACCACGTTCTCCAGTTCCCTCACGTTGCCCGGCCAGGAATGCGCCTTGAGGCGCGACAGGGCCTCCGGTTTGATCCCGGCCACGGTGAATCCGTTCTCCTTGTTGTACTTGGCGATGAAGTGCTGGGCGAGCGGTTCGATGTCCGCCATGCGGTCCCGCAAGGGCGGCACTTCCATGGGGATGACGTTGAGGCGATAGTACAAGTCCTCGCGGAACGTCCCCTTCTTGACCTCTTCCTGCAGGTTGCGGTTGGTGCTGCAGACGATGCGCACGTCGATGGCGATCTCGTCGCTGCCGCCGATCTTGGTGATCTCCCGCTCCTGCAGCACGCGCAGCAGCTTGGTCTGGGCGTACAGGGGCATGTCCCCGATTTCGTCCAGCAGCAGGGTGCCGCCGTTGGCCAGTTCGAATTTGCCGATGCGCGTTTTGATGGCGCCGGTATAGGCCCCTTTTTCATGGCCGAACAGTTCGCTCTCGATCAGGCTCTCGGGAATGGCGGCGCAATTGATCTTCACGAAGGGAAGGTTGCTGCGGCGGCTCTTGGCATGGATGGCCTGCGCCAGCAATTCCTTGCCGGTGCCGGACTCGCCGGAGATCATCACCGTGGAATTGGAACTGGCCACTTCCTCGATGGTCTTCATCAGGCCGTCCACCACCGAACTCGATCCCACGAACTTGTAGCGCTCGCCCAGGGTTTCCCGGAGGCGGCGGTTCTCGTTCTTGAGGCTGCCGATCTGCAGGACCTGGGACACGGTGTGCTCCAGCATCTCCACCCGGAAACCCTTCTCCACGTCCTTCTCGATGAAATCCTGCACGCCCGCCTTCATGGCCTTCACGGCCGTCTCGATGGTTCCGTAAGCGGTCATGAGGATGATGAGCGCGGCGGGGTCGATGGCCAGCAGCTTCTCGGCCATCTCCAGGCCCGTCATGCCCGGCATCTTGAAATCGGAAATCACCAGATCGAAACGCCCGGCCTCGTAGATCTCCAGGGCTTCCGGACCGCTCTTGCACGCCTTCAGCTTGTGCCCGAGCCTTCCCAGGCTCGTCGTGATCAGATCCCGGATCAGGGATTCGTCGTCTACGACCAGGATTTCAGCCATGCACGCTTCCCCGCGTATCGATGCGTATCTCGAACTGCGTATATCTGCCCGGGTCGCTGGTAACGGATATGCTGCCCCCGTGCAGGCCCACGATGCGCTGCACGATGGCCAGCCCCAGGCCCGTCCCCTGTTCCTTGGTGGTGAAAAAGGGATTGAAGATCTTGTCCATGATGTCCTTGGGAATCCCCTTGCCGGTGTCCACGATGGCCACCCGCAGGAAATCCTTTTCGTCCAGGTCCGCGCGGATGGTGATGCGCCCCTTGCCCTCGATGGACTGGATGGCGTTGAAGATGAGGTTGAGGAACACCTGCTGGAATTTCTCCGGATCGATGCGGGCGTCCAGCTTCGCGAACTTGTAGTCGCGCTCGATGGCGATATCCTTGTTCTCCTTGGCGATCTCGATTTCGGCGTAGTTGAGGATCTCTTCCATCCACTCGATGAAGTCGACGCGCTGCAGGTTCAATTCCATGTGACGCGTATACACCAGCAGGTTGGAGACGATTTTGTTCAGGCTGGAGACGCCCTGCACGATTTTCTTGACCAGGGCGCGGCGCGGATCGTCCCCGTCCAGATCGCGTTCCAGCAGCCCCGCGAAACCGCCGATGCCGGCCAGGGGATTGCGGATCTCGTGGGCCACGGTGGCGGCCATTTCACCCAATGCGGCCAGGGTCTTGGCGTGCTGCATCTGGTTCTGCATCTGTTTGATATTGGTGAGATCGGTGGAAATCTCCACCGCCCCCAGGACCTTGCCATCGCGATTCTTCACCACGCTGGTGGTATAGCCGATGGGCTTGCCGCCTCCGTCTATCTTCCAATACTTCTCATGGCCGAGCTGGTTGCGGCCGTGGCGCAGGGTCTCGATGAGGGGGAAATGCGAATCGGCCTGGGCGCGGAACACCTCGGCGTAGCCTTTGCCCAAGGCGGCTTCGGGCTTCATGGCGTAAATGCGTTCGGCGGAGCGGTTGAAAAGCGTGATGCGTTCCTCGGTATCGATCATGACCACGCTGGAATCCAGGCTTTCCAGCACGGAGCGAAGCTGGTTCTCCACCCGCTCCGTTTCCCGGAACGACGCTTCCAGCTTCTGGTTCTTTTCTTCCAGTTCCTGGCTGATCTTATCGAACTTGACGCCAAGGTCCTTGTAGGCCCCTTCCAGCTTGCCCACATTGTCGTTGAACCATTGGAAAACCTGATCGAGCTGCGCCCGGGTCTCCGCGGGAAGCTCGTTTCCCGGTGGCATTTCATTGGGTAGGTTCTGCATGGCGGCATGGACCATGTTCACTGCAACGCGCGGTAGATATTGATCATCTGGGACAGATCCGGTTGCTTTTCGGTCTTCGCGGGATCGCCGCCCGCCTGCTTTCCCGAAGCTCCGGCGGCAGTTGCCGGATCATCGGCCCCGAACATCTCCTGGTGCCGCGCCTGGATTCCCTGCGCCACCGTTTCCAGGGCTTCCAGGATTTCGCCCGGTCTGCCCGCGCGCAACTTGGCGCGGACTTCCGGTTGCAGGGCTTCCCATTGATCCAGATACGGCTTCAGCTCGCCTTTTTCCTTGGCGATGGCCCCCATGATTTCCTGCTGCCGGGCCAGCATGGCCGCCAGGCCTTCGAGACCCTGGCTCTTCACCCCCGCCAGGGCCGTGACCTGCAGGCGCTCCAATTCGCGGAACGTCTCCAGATGGCGGGCCATCAGGTTCGTGAAGGTCTCCAATGGGAATTGACCGCTAATCCAGCACCTCCTCGTATTCCTTTTGCCAAATGGTGTCTTCACGCTTCCATTTGGCTTGGGAAGCCCAATAACTGTTCGGATAATTATCAATTACCTTCTTATACTCGTTCAAGGCTGACTCGAAGTTGTTGGTGGCCTTGTAGATATTGGCCATCTGGTAATGGACCCAGGCCGATTCCTTATGCTCGGGATATTTGGCCGCGAATTGCTTGTACTGGGCCAGGGCGCTCTTCCAATCCTTTTTCTTGAAGGTCATATCGGCCAGGCGGAGCTGGGATTCGGGACAGAGTTCGGCCAAGGAGCTGCCCTTGCAAT
>JAQGOV010000731.1 GCA_028293425.1 Verrucomicrobiales bacterium | reverse complement strand
AATTTTCCTGAAATCTAGTTTCCCGACACGGCTCTTTTCGCGGAAAATCATGATTTCGCTCCCGGCAGTGGTCATAAAGATCGCCCATTTCACGAATTTCGCCCGCTAAATCTTCAACCGGGCGTGCGCTGCAAAGGAGCGACGACGGGAATAATTCCCGAGCGCCCTCGAATTGCTCAAAATCGGCGGCTCCGTTCCGGCCGATCAAAGTCGCTTCGATCGGTTCATTTCTTCCTGAAGGCGACCACGAACGGCCAATGGAACGAATAGATGAACGCCAGGTAACATAGCAGGAAGAAAACCGCCCTGGCGATCATCATGAATTGGTTGTCGGCATGGGGCAGAAAGCGATGGCCGAAGAAATCAAACGCCATCAATCCGGAGCATGCCCCCAGAACCTGGATATTGATCAACAAGAGCCGTCCCAGAAAAGGACCGCTCCGCCTCATCAGCGTATACACCCAGATGCTGAAGACCGATGCGTGGATGAATGTCCATATATAGGGAAAGTAGTAGAGAGGCAGACTCCGGAAAAGCAGGACGCTGAGAGGCAGGAGCAGCACCAGCGCCACGCTTTGGCGGATGGTGCGGGCAGGTTCGCCATTGGCGGTGTTGAAGATCGAAAAAATGGAAGACATGACCTTGAAGATTTGCAGCAGACAAAGGCCGGCGAAGATGGGAGCCATCGCGGTCCATTTATTGGGGAACAGCGCGTTGATGAGCGGCGTTCCGAAATAGAATCCCGCCATGTATGCGGGAGTGATGAACAGCGTGCAGAATTTCAACGAAGTGAAAAGGCCGCCGATCCTTTCGGAAGCCTCCTTCCTCGATAAGAGGGGCAGCAGGATTTCCCGGATGATTTGCACCACTTTCTGGTTGGGCACCTCGGAAAGCGTGTAGGCGAGGGAGTAATATCCCAGTTGGGTCGCGGAGTAAAAGCGTCCGATCAGCATCGGCACGATCCCTTCGGTAAGCTCGAACAACAGGCTGTTGAACGTGAGGGGGACGCTGAAGGCCAAATCCTTTTTCACGATCTCCCATTTCAATTGCAGGATGGGGATGTACCGGGAATAGTAAAACGAGAAAAGCATTCGCAGGAACGCCCGGATGCCCACGCCTCCCAACAGCGACCAGGCGCCGAACCCGGCCCGGGCCATGAAAACCTGGCAGGCCATGGAGAGGATGGTGCTGTTGACGTCCACCATGGCGCGCTCGCGGAAACGCATATCGCGGTTGAGGATGTTGTAGGGCACTATGGAAAGGGCGTTGGAGATGAAGATCACCGCGGTGAATTGGGTCAAATGGATGATGTCTTGGCGGTGGAAGAACCATCCTCCCGCATACGCCAGGAAATAGCTGGCCACGGCGCAGATGCTTCCCAAAAGCAGACTGAGGGTGAAGAGGTTGTGGATCTCCTCCTCGGGCACGCTTTGCCTCTGGATGATGGTCACGCCGATTCCCATGCTGGCGAAAAGGTTGGCGAACTGGGTGAAGGCCGTCGCCATGGTGGAAAGGCCGTAGTCGCTGGGAAGCAGCAGCGTGGTGGTGTAGTAGGTGCCCACCCAGGACAGCAATTGCACGCCCAGCTTGGCGATGGCGAGCCATTGCACCGCCTTGAAAACCGAGGGTTGTTCGGAGCCCATATTCGCGGTCATCTCGCTTCCGGACGCCGGGTAGGGAGGCGGATACTCATGCGGCCTGCGGCGTGCGGGACTTGCCCAGGTAAAGAGCCAAGGAAATCTCGGATTCCCAACAACGCTTCAGGACATGCGCAAGGGCGGCGATGACGAAAAGCTGGGGGTAGAAAAGCACCGAGAGGAATGCGGAGGAAAGCAGGAAACCGATCACCGAAATGAGCAAAGCGTTGGCGAAGGTATTCACCATCGCCTTGTTCCCGATGAACTGCGCCAAATCGGATTGCCGTCCCTTCAAGGCCGACATGACCACGCCCGCATGTCGGTCCAGCTTTTTCCGGCTGAGCGATAAAACCGTCATGAAAGTGGCTACCACCAGCCCGCCCCAGGCGAAGACTCCCACCAGGCCCATTTCGGAGATGAGTTGGAAGTACAGGGAATGCGGAGTCCGATTGCTGACCTGCCCGGGAACCGGTATGATGCCGGACCAGACGGCGGTTTCCCAGCTGCCGGGACCAACGCCGGCGATGGGGCGGGCGAGGAAAAGCTGGGTCGAAAGCCCCCAGAAGAATATTCTGCTGGCGGCGGTGCTTTCGTGGGTGTCCTGGATGGATTCGAATTCGCTGATGAGATTCGCCGGGCCGGTCAGGACGGTGACGATCAACATCAGGATAATGACGGCGAGGCTCGCGACTTTATGCTTGGCCTTCATCCAGATGAAGAACAGGGACGGCAGCGTGCCCACCATGCCGCCCCGGGAAACCGTGGACGCGATTGCGATCAAGGTGAGGAAGAAAGCGAACAGGGAGATCGCCTTCATGTAGAATTTTTTTTCCGAAGATATGAAAAAGTAGGTGAAGGGCAGAAGCACTATCATTCCCATGGCCGCGTCGTTTTCATCGATCAGCATTCCGGGGCCGTGCCCGCCGTGTTTCAACACCCAGCCCGAGGTCATGAGCGCCAAAAAGATGAGCAGCTTGCGGATGATTTTCAGCTCGTCCAGCGATCGCACGAAAAGGCAGATGGCTATGAAACCGCAGACGAGCCGGAAGAACCCGGTATTGACCTCATTTCTGCCATGGCCGGTGTTCATCGCGAAAATCG
>JAQGOV010000661.1 GCA_028293425.1 Verrucomicrobiales bacterium | reverse complement strand
GGCAAAAAATCCTCAAACCCAAATCCTGCATGTCGACACGTTCGAGCATCATGCTCCACTCGATGAAGCATCCCTTGCCCGCGCCCACTTTCTGAATGAGCGCCGTTTTCTCTTCGAGGAACTGGTGCTTGGAAAAGTAACGCCGACACATTCCTTGTATGATTACCTCGTGAAGCATGGCTTCTCAGCGCGCAGCCTCGACTGGCATCAGGAACATCCGATCCAGATTGATGAGCGCGGGGGGAACTATTACCCCTTAAACGAGGAGCAATTGCGTGGGGGCCGCACTTTTCATGCGCCCTCCCACAACCCGCGAGGGTTCGCGCAAGTCGCTGGCGACTACGCTGCCCGCCTGGCCCAACCATTGAGCCTCACGGAGACCAATATCCAGGGCAGCGTGTCCGACCGAATTACCTGGCTCAAATATATGGTCGAACAGGCTGAACTCCTCGGCCAGCGTGGCATTCCGTTGCGTCAATTTGCCTGGTACCCGCTTTTCGATTGCGCCGGCTGGCACTGCCTGCTCCAGGGAGATAATTGGCCACGAGACCCTCAGGGGATTTTTCCTTGCGACGCAAACTGGAACAGGTTGCCAACCGAACTCTCCAGCTATTACCAGCGGCTGGCCAAAGGTGGCAGGGCGCGCGAACTCCCCGCCTATACTTTCCGGCAAGCGCATACGGAAACCCTCCGAGGCTTGATCCCTCAGATGACCTGGAAGTGGGAATCGCCGCCAACGGAGCTCTGCGGATTGTGACGGGATTACTGGGAGCTGCTGGGGAAGTGGCGAGAAGGATTCGCATCAGCGAAAGCCCGTTGAGGGCCGACCGAGCCGGCGCAAGAAAGCCACCCTGTCCCACTTTCCGTTCCGGAGCGGGCTAGGGCGAGGGGAACGGGGCTTCCAAATACGTAACGTTTGGCTCCGCCGCATCCCACAATCATTAGGTGCACAACGTATGGTTTGTGCTCTATCTTGCTTGGTGAAAACCGACATTGATAAAATTACCAGCCAGCCACAAGTTCGGAAATATGTTGAGCGGCTCGAACCTGGCCAGACGCATTATCGCATAGTCCACAACCTTGGAACTGAAGATGTGATCGTTCAAACCAGAATTGCGGGGCGTATCCGGGATGGCGGCATTTCGATCGTGGACGCAAACACGGTTGGATTGACATTCGGGGGCACACTGAATGAGCTGATGGACGTAGTGATCCTCGGTTAAGGTATGTAGGATGGCTCCCGTTTTCGCGGCAAACTCCAAAACCCCGCTACTTCTTCAACTCTTTTTGGACATCCGCTGCCATAGGCCCGACTTTCTTAACCGCATTCTCCAATTCTTCCTCGGTTACCCCAAACTTTTTAGCCCAGTCTCGCTTTTCGTACGATTCATGGATGTTAATACGGTCCCGATCAGGACCCCCTCTCTTGGATTTGTCGTCTGCCATAATCAAACTTTGGCACCAAGTTTTAGCCGAGCAACATCGATGCACAAGAAACCAACTGGGTAATTATCCCCGTATTTGGCACGCAGACGCACGTCTCTACAAACTACCGGGGAAGCGCATGCTCTTACTATGCCGGGGGATCTTTCGAGGCTTAATTCCCGTTTCCAAAATGACACTTCGAAATTCCATTCGTTTTCATCCGGAATCTTTGGTTAAGATTATCCTCCCTGCGTTGTGATGACCGTTCCTGTTCTCATTCCCGGTTCGGGGCGGCACCTCGAAATAGTTGAAAAATTCGGGGCATGAGAGTTTTGCCTTTTCAAAACGCGTCTGCCAATATGGGCCGCTGAATGAGCACCAGGATTTATGCCGATACGAGAGATTGAGGATTTCATTTCGCACTGGACCGGCGCGACCGCATCCGAGCAATCCATCAGTCAGCAATTTCTTTGCGAACTATGTGGCTTGCTCGACGTCCCGCTGCCAGGCAATCAGCGCAACGGCAGCTATTCTTTCGAGTTCCATGTAAGCGAGACCCAACACGATGGCGAGAGCAGGGAAGGGCGCATTGACCTCTACAAGCGAAGCTGTTTCATTCTCGAATCCAAAAAGTTCCAAGAAGCCAAACCGGAACCATCGCAACTCGAGCTCTCTGCTGAAAAATTTGGCGCGATTCCTAAGCGCAAAAAATCTGCCGCCCCCGTTCGTGATACCGACAGATGGGATGACGCTATGCTCAAAGCGTTGGTGCAGGCGGAGCGTTACGCCCGCGCCTTGCCATCCGATGAACCATATCCACCTTTTCTACTGGTAGTGGACGTTGGCCATGTTATCGAAATCCGGGCAGACTTCTCGCTGACTGGGCGCGCCTACCAACCATTCCCCGATCCACTTTCCTACCGCATCCGGCTCGAACAACTGCGGGAGGAAAATATTCGAGCTCGGCTCAAGCTCATTTGGACGCATCCGACTGAACTCGATCCGTCGAAGCGCAGCGCCGAAGTTACGCGGGATGTCGCTCAGTATCTTGCTGAACTTGCCAAGTCATTTGAAAAGCAAGGCCACGCGCCGAAAATCGTCGCCGAATTCCTCACCCGGTGCTTGTTCTGTATGTTCGCTGAGGATGTTGGCTTGTTACCTAACGCGGATGGCAAACGAGGCTTCTCCACCTTGCTCAACGAAATAAGACCGGATGGGGCCGGCTTTGTGGAGATGCTCCGCACGTTGTTCAATGAAATGAACGAGGGACGGCAGAATGAAATCTCGCTTGTCCTTCGGCGCAAGTTGCTCAAGTTTAACGGCGGGCTTTTCGCCGATAACACCGTCCTGCCAGTTGACGGCACTCAGCTGGGAATTCTCAAAAAAGCCGCTTCCCTGGATTGGAAGCATGTGGAACCAGCCATTTTCGGCACGCTGCTCGAACGCGCCCTGGGTGGCGAAGGCGAGCGACACAAGCTCGGGGCTCACTTCACGCCCCGGGCCTATGTTGAACGCCTCGTGTTGCCAACCGTTGTTGAACCTCTACGCGCCGAGTGGGAAAGCGTCCGCGCCGCCGCCGTCGCGCTTGGTAAGCGCGGGGATATCGAAGGGGCCAGGAACGAAATTAATCAATTCCATAGCCGCCTTTGCGAGGTCAAGGTTCTTGACCCTGCTTGCGGCTCGGGCAATTTCCTTTATGTCGCCCTGGAGCACCTCAAGCGGCTGGAAGGTGAAGTCCTGGACTTTGGCAAAGAATTTGGCGAGAGCTTCAAGCTGGAAATGGAATCGGTCTCGGTCGACCCCCATCAATTTCTCGGATTGGAAATTAATCCTCGCGCTGTGTCCATAGCGGAGCTGGTTTTGTGGATTGGATACCTGCAATGGCATTTTCGGACGCGTGGCCAGACCCCACCCCGTGAGCCCGTGCTGAAAAAATTCAACAATATCAAACGCCAGGACGCTGTGCTTAGCTACGACGGAGACCCACAGCTCGCCCGGGATGCCGCCGGAAACGTGATCACCGTTTGGGACCGGCGGAGCAAGAAAACAGACATGGTTACGGGCCGTGAAGTGCCGGACGACACGAAGCGTATCCCCCTGCTAACTTATACCAACCCGCGCCCCGCAGGTTGGCCCGATGCTGATTTCATTGTTGGTAACCCTCCATTCATCGGCACCGCGCGTATGCGTGAAGACTTGGGCGATGGCTACGCCGAAACCCTTCGAGCTGCCTATCCTGAAGTGCCGGAGTCCGCCGACTTTGTTTTATACTGGTGGCACAAAGCTGCTGAACTAGCGCGGTCGGGCAAAGCTAAACGCTTTGGGTTCATTACCACAAACAGCTTGCGCCAGGCCTTTGCGCGACGCGTGGTCCAGGCACAACTCTCCGCGAAACCGGCACTATCACTCCTTTTTGCCATCCCCGATCACCCGTGGGTCGATACCGCAGAAGGTGCAGCGGTCCGAATTGCCATGACCGTAGGAACGAGAGGTGACCTCAAAGGTGAACTGCTTACAGTGACTTCTGAGCAACCAGAACCCGATGGCTCCGAGAAAATTTATTTCAAGTCCCAACAAGGAAAGATTTTTGCCGACTTGTCCCTAGGGGCAGATGTCAGTTCATGCGTCGAGCTTCGCGCAAACGGGCGGCTCGCATACCGTGGAATGCAACTCATTGGTTCCGGCTTTATCGTCACCCTTCAAGAAGCAAAGAATCTGGGGTTTGGAAAGACCAAGCAATTGGAGCCTTACATTCGACCTTATCGCAATGGAAAGGACCTAAACGATACGCCTCGAGGTGCTCTCGTTATCGATTTATTTGGGCTTTCGATTGATGACGTTCGTGGGAGGTTTCCAGATCTTTATCAACATTTGCTTACGACGGTTAAGCCGGAGCGCGATGCTAACAATCGGGAAAGTTACCGTAAAGCCTGGTGGGTTCATGGAGAACCCCGTAAAGATTTACGTTCGGCCCTGGCTGGGTTACCTCGCTACGTAGCAACAGTTGAAACGTCAAAGCATCGCACTTTTCAATTCCTTGGAGAAGACGTTTTGCCTGATAATAAATTGGTTATCTTTGCTTTGCATGACGCTTTTTTTCTTGGTGTATTAAGCAGTCGTATCCATGTCACTTACTCACTTGCGGCCGGTAGCTGGCTCGGCGTTGGCAACGACCCCGTTTATGCAAAGTCCCGCTGCTTTGACACTTTTCCTTTCCCGGTCTGCATTGAGCCCGCGAAGGATCGTATTCGCAAGCTGGCGGAGGAACTGGATGCACATCGCAAACACGTACAAACCAAGCATGGCCTTCCGCTAACCGGAATTTATAATACCCTCGAAAAAATCCGCACTGGGGAGAAGCTAACAGACAAGGACAAACAGATTCACGAGAAGGGGCTTGTCTCGGTCCTTAAACAATTGCATGACGATCTGGATGCTGCCGTGGTTGCCGCCTATGGCTGGCCCGGCACTCTAACGGAAGCCGAAATCTTGGAGCGCCTAGTGGCGTTGAACGCGGAGCGCGCCGCAGAGGAAAAACGAGGCGTAATTCATTGGCTGCGCCCAGAATACCAGGCTACGGCTGAGGAGTTCCTGGATCTGAGGCCCGCCAACCCTCCCAAAAAATCGAAAACCGCACCAGCTAAGCGCAAAACAAAAAGTGCTTGGCCCAAAGCACTATCCGAGCGTGTGCAAGTCGTCGAAGCTGCATTACACGCCTCATCCGGGCCTGTGGACCCCAGCGAGGTCGCCACGCAATTCGCCCGAGCCAAACCAGAGGACATTTTGGAAATCCTCCAAACCCTCGAAACGCTCGGCCGGGCACGTCGTTGCGGCAAGAACCTGTTCGGCATTTGACTTAGGCTATAACCTCGGCAACGTGTCAGCTACATGTAATGAAACGCATCTCGGTAGGTGAGAAATCACCTGCGGTTTTGTTGTTGCACTGCATGTCGCGAGCCGTATACTGTACAAATGATCAGTATCGAGTTGACTGCAAGGCAGCACGAGGTCTGGGATTATTTATGCACGTACTATGACCTACACGGCATTGTTCCGGCGGTGCGGGAGATTGCCAAGCACTTCGGATTTACAAGTCCAAATGCAATCACAACTCACCTGAATGCTTTGGAAAAAAAGGGTTACCTCAGGCGCATGAAGGGAAAAGCCAGGGGCTTAACGCTTCTTCGAAAACATTCACATCGAATCCCTGTTCTCGGCAACATCCCCGCTGGAATTCCTGTCGAAAAGGTCCAAGAGGTCGAGGGGTTTATTGACGTGCTGACAGACGCTCTCAGGTTATCCTCTGGTCAAGGCATCTTCGCATTAAGAGTTCGAGGCGACTCTATGGTCGGCGCAAACATTTTAGATGGGGACTTGGCAATCATGGAACAGTCGGACCCATTGCCAGGGCAAATAGTGGCCGCGCTCGTGGACGGAGAGACTTCGCTCAAACGATATGTTTGTGGCGAAAGTGGTCCTGTCCTAAAAGCTGAAAACCCGAAATTTACCTGCATCATCCCAGTTCATGAGTTAATTATCCAGGGGGTTATGCGCGGATTGTTGAGAGTTGTGTAGTTATATCGTTTTATCCGGATGAGCAGCAAATTCCACGTTGAGCGAAAAGACTGGTCACAAATCAAGCACAGGATACTTGAGAATTACGTAGCGCTATTCATAAGCAAACTGGCGTCCTCTCGGGGCTACCTTTACTTTATTGATGGTTTTGCTGGACAGGGAAAGTACGGTGATGGAAGTGAAGGGTCCCCCTTGATAGCTGCCAAGCGAGCGGTGAATCCGATTAGCCCTCGCCATGCGGGAGTCCTGCGCTGCATCAATGTGGAGGATGATCCCGAGTCGTTCCGCAACCTTGAGGAAAATACAAGGGCCTACACCACAAATGGTCTCGTTGAAAATTTCTATGGTTCCTTTCAGGAGCACCTTCCTGGGATTCTTAAGCGTATCCACGGGCGGATGGCCTTATTTTTTGTTGACCCTCTCGGTGCCAAAGGGGTGGAACTTCAAAATATTGAATTAATCGCCAAGCGAGGACCGAGCACCGAAGTATTGGTTCGGTTT
>JAQGOV010000340.1 GCA_028293425.1 Verrucomicrobiales bacterium | reverse complement strand
GGTCAGTTTGGAAATACAAGAAAGGCACTGCCGAGCCTTCTAGCCCAAGCACTGCCTGGCATGAGCAGATCTATGATGACTCGGCGTGGACACCGGGAGCAACCCCGATTGGTTATGATAATGCGCTGGCCATGGCTACGCCCCTGAACGACATGAGTGGGGTCTACACCACCTTTTATGTGCGCCGCACTTTTGTGGTCAATGATCCTAGTTCGATTAATAGCCTTCGATTGGAAGCTTTGTATGACGACGGATTCAAAGTCTGGATCAACGGCTCGAATGTCATCACAGCCTCGATGCCGGACGGTGAAGTCCCTTATACCGGAGTGGCGACAGGCACAGCCCGTGAGTCTTCCAATTACGATCCGTTTATCATCAACAATCCCCGCGCCTATCTGGTTCCGGGCACAAACGTGATTGCCCTCCAGGTAGCGAATGTCCTGCTGTCCGGCAGCAGCGACGCATTTATCGATGTTCGTTTGTCCTCGTTCGTCGGCACGCCAGGGAATGGTCCAACACCAGGCGCGAGAAATTCGGTTTACGCCCCAAACGCCCCTCCGCAAATCCGGCAGGTGGCTCATACCCCGGAGCAGCCCAATGCGGGTGACAATGTAACGATCACGGCCAAAGTGACTGATCCGGATGGCGTGGCCAATGTCACCCTCGAATACCAGTTGGTGAATCCTGGCAGTTATATCGAACTGGGCGATGTGGCCTACGCCACTAACTGGACCGCAGTGCCCATGCTGGACAATGGCTCCAATGGAGATGCAGTGGCGGGAGACGACGTTTACACGGCCGTAATGCCAGGGGCTTTGCAGATCCATCGCCGGCTGGTGCGTTACCGCATCACGGTGACTGACACAGGCAATCGGTTCCTGCGGGTTCCTTACGCGGATGATCCGCAACCCAACTTCGCGTATTTCTGTTATAGCGGAGTTCCCACCTACACGGGCGAGGTGCAACCGGCATCCACGCCGGCCCTCGTGGTCAGCTCCAATGAGATGAACCGTCTGCCAGTTTATCATCTGATTGCCAAGAGCAACTCTGTCCTGACAGCCACTGGATGGAATCCGGGGGCACCGAACAACCAATATGGCGGAGATGATTACCTTTGGCATGGCGCATTGATCTACGACGGCAAGGTCTACGATCACATCGGGTTCCGCATGCGGGGTGGCGTATGGCGTTATTCCATGGGCAAAAACGCCTGGAAACTCGCCCTGAACCGAGGCCATGATTTTCAGGCCCGCGATGATTATGGACAGAAATACAACGCTGTTTGGCGTCGCCTGAGCTTTCGGCCGGATATTCAACAGGGGGATTTTCTGCATCGAGGAGAGCAGGGGATGTTTGAGTCCGTCGGGTATAAATTTTTCCGCCTCGCAGGTGTCACCGCGCCGAAAACCACTCATATCCAGTTCCGGATAATCGATGACGCCCGGGAGGCTCCCGCGAATAATCAGTATGGCGGTGATTTTTATGGTCTCTATCTGGCCGTTGAAGAGCAAGATGGCCGGTTGCTTGAGGATCGCGGGCTTCCGGATGGGAATATCTATGACATGGAAGCTGGAAGCGGCACGTTGAACCACACTGGCTCCCTCGGGCCCACGGATAAATCGGATCTCAACTACTTCCTCAGCACCTACAATGGAACCAACCCTGCCGATAGCTGGTGGCGGACAAACCTGAACCTCACCTCCTATTACAGTTATCAATCGATTATCCAAGGCATCCATCAATACGACATCGCCGACGGAAAGAATTATTTTTATTACCGCAACCCGGTCAACGGCCTTTGGGAGCCATGGCCGTGGGACTTGGACCTGACCTGGGCGGATAATATGTATCGGGCTGGTTCAGCCGGTGGCGATGAACCTTTCAAAAGTCGAGTGCTCAGTAATTTCTCCACTCCTCCCTCACATCCGGTGTTTAGCCTGGAGTTCAAAAATCGGTTGCGCGAAGTGCGAGACCTACTGTTCAACAATGACCAGGGCTACAAACTGATTGATGAAATGTCGGCGTTGATCCATGGGCCGGAAACCAACTCGATCACCGACGCGGACCGCTGCCAATGGGATTACAATCCGATCATGTTCAACTCTTCGATCGTGAACCTGTCAAAGGCGGGTAATTACCATTTTTATCAATGGTCCTATGAGCCAGGCACCTCGAACAACTTTTTTGGCGCGGCCCAACTCATGAAGAACTACATGAACTACCGCATCTCCAGTGCGAATCTTGGGATCGGCAATACGGGCATGGACGGTTTGGCGGCGGATGCCCAAATTCCGAGCCGCCCGGTCGTGACTTACACCGGGCCGAGCGGTTTCCCAATTAACCGGTTAACTTTCCATAGCTCCAGTTACGTTGGGCAATACGCCTTCGCTTCCATGAAATGGCGCGTTGGTGAAATCATGGACTCCTCCAGTCCTCTTTACAAAACCGGTGACCCCTGGATTTACGAAATTGTGCCGGTTTGGGAGAGCGGTTCACTGGTGACGTTCACCCCTGACATTACTATTCCGATCGATGCGATGCGTTCGGGACACCGTTATCGGGTGAGAGCAGAAGTGACTGATGTGACCGGGCGAACGAGCAACTGGTCGCTGCCAGTGGAATTCGTTTGCAGCGACGCTGACAACGCGGGGGATCTCCTCAGTTATCTGCGCATTACCGAGGTGATGTACAATCCACCGGCGGGAGGATTCGAATTTATCGAACTGCACAACATTAGCCCGAGCACGACACTGGACCTGCGAGGGGTTAAGTTCACCGCAGGCATTGATTTTACTTTCGCAGCCGGGACCAGCCTTCCTCCCAACGGCTATCTCCTGTTGGTGAACACCGCGGACTTTACGGCGTTCCGGACGTTCTATGGATTGGATGGCAGCGTGCCCGTGGTCGGACCCTTCACTGCCAGTTCCCTGAACAATGCCGGTGAGACTGTCACACTCAAGACCTCCGCTGGCGGTTTGGACATTGTGTCGTTCACCTACAGTGACTCGCGAGGCTGGCCGATTACCGCGGACGGTTCAGGGCACTCACTCGTGCTCCAGGATTCTGCCGTAAGCACGGAGGGAGCAGGTTCGGCGGAATATGGTGCGAACTGGAGGGCAAGCGCCTATGTGAAGGGTTCGCCCGGCCGAGCTGACACGACTCCAGCACCCACGGTTGTTTTGAATGAGATCGCGGCCAACACCGACGGGGACGGCGGCTTGCTCTCGAACGATTGGATCGAACTTTATAATGCCTCCAGCGGCGATGTTACCATTGGGCCGGATTGGTACTTGAGCGATGATGGCTTGAACTTGAAGAAGTGGCAGGTGCCGCAACTGACTGTTATCCCCGCGCACGGATTCCTAACCTTCGATGAAGTCACCGGTTTCCACAATCCTACCAACATCGGCTTCGGTTTGGATAAATCGGGAGAACAAGTATTTCTCTCGTACCTGCCGGGCACCATCCAGGATCGCGTTGTGGACAGTGTTCGGTTCAAAGCGCAGGAAAAGAATTGGTCCTGGGGACGGTATCCTGACGGCGGACAATTCTGGGCAGCATCGGCGCCACAGACCAGGAACGCTACCAATGCCGCTCCGCCTTCGAGAGTGGTGGTGAACGAAATCCTTTACCATCCGCCGAGTACCTTTGGCACCAATGACAATTCATTGGATGAGTTCGTCGAGATTTATAATTCGGCCGCATCTGCCGTTGCTCTTTATAACACAAATGGCGGTTGGCGCCTGGACGGTGGAGTTGGCTTTGTGTTCCCGACGAACCAGATCCTGAACGCGGGCGAATACCTGGTCGTGGTCAATTTCAACCCCGCAACGAATTTCGCCCAACTCAGTGCCTTTAAAAACCTCTATGGCATCACAAATTCCGGCTTGGCCATTCTTGGTCCGTATTCAGGCAAGTTAGCGAACAGCAGCGATCGGGTGGCGATCGAAAAACCGCAGGCTTCCGACAATCCACTTCAGCCCATTGCCTGGGTTGTGGTGGATGAAGTGCTCTACGCGGACCAAACTCCCTGGCCCTGTGGGTCCGACGGAACCGGAGCTTCCTTGCAGCGCCAGAATGTCCTGTGGCATGGCAGCGATGCCATGATTTGGTCCGCGGCTGCCCCTACTGCCGGGCGGAGCAATGCAGTGCAGATTGCAGGCGCTCCAACGATTATCATTCAACCTCTCGGGCGAGTGGTGCCGGTGGGCAGCCAGGTAGCTTTCAACGTGGCAGCCTGTGGGAATCCTCCTTTTGCTTACCTGTGGCAGTTCAATGGCGCCAACCTCCCGGGCCAAACGAATGCGACTCTCGTCCTCACCAATTTGCAAATTGCCCAATCTGGCAATTACAGAGTGTTGGTTTCCAATCCTTACGGTTCGGAACTCAGCGCAATTGCTCCGCTGGTGGTGCAGACGGTTCCAGGTATTGTGAGCCAACCGGTGAGCCAAACGGTGCTCCTCTCGAACATTGTCAGTTTCAGCGTGGGCGCTTCCGGATCGCCGCCCTTGTTTTACCAATGGCGCCTTAATGGCATCGATTTGCCTGCTGCGACCAACCAGACCTTGACGCTAACGAGTGTCCTCGCTTCGCAGGCTGGTGACTATTCCGCATTGGTAATGAACACTGCGGGAACCATCGTCAGCTCAAACGCCACGCTCACCGTTTTGGTGCCGATTCAAATTACCAACCAGCCGACTTCGCTCACGAACATTATTGCAGGTGGCACGCTGAACCTCAGCGTTGGGGTGCTTGGGTCAGGTCCTTTGGCCTACCAGTGGCGCTTCCAGGAGATTCCCATCGCGGGCGCTACCAATGACGCTTTGATTCTGAATAATTTTCAGACTTCGAACGCAGGCCCTTACCGCGTTACTGTGTCCAACACGTTCAGTGGCGACATCAGTGCTATTGCCAATGTGGCGGTGCTTCAGCCCCCGGGCTTCACCCAACAACCGGCGTCCGTCACGGCACCGGCGGGCTCCAGCGTCACCTTTACCGGGGCCGTCACCGGTTCGTTACCCATCGGGGGCCGCTGGACGAAATCCGGTGTAGTCCTCTCGACCTTCAATGGGGTCACCACCAACGTTCTAACCTTGACCCTGACAAATCTAAAATTCGGGGACAATGGCCTGTATCGCGTTGTGGTGACTAATGCCGCCATGCCAGCCGGAACCAACAGCGTCCAGGCAACATTGACCGTGCTGGCGCCACCCGCCTTTACCTCTCAGCCGCCCGGCCGAACGATCAATGTCGGTGCAAGCTCCACGTTCACTGTTTCGGCAAATGGCACCCCACCACTCTTCTACCAATGGCAGATGAATGGTGCGAACATTGCGAATGCCACTAATTTTAGCTATCTGTTAACCAATGCTCAACCCTCGCAGGAAGGGCTTTATAGCGTGACGGTTACAAACAACTATGGCATGACCAACAGTCAACCTGCCAATCTGACCGTGCTGTTTGCGCCCGTATTAACGAATAGCGTGATGCTGCCAAATACCGGTTTTAAAATGTTCCTGCTGGGCAACCGAAACTATAATTACATTCTGGAGAAATCCACCGACTTCAGCAATTGGACTTCCTGGGGATCTGTCATTTACAGCAATGGGCCCATGCCGTTGGTAGACAGCAATGCCACCAACTCCACCCGGAGCTTTTACCGGGCCCGGCGAAATCCATAGCCGCGTTGTAAGGCGGAGTCCCCATTGCTGCCAAGCCGTTCATGTCCGATTCTTAGGGCAAATAGAATCGAAAGGTAAACATGAAACAGCTTTTATTGATGGCAGGCGCGATGGCCTTGTTGGCTGGGTGCTCAACATATAACAGAAACGAACCTGGTTACGCCCACGATGTTCGCGGCGTCGGTGGGGTGAGCTCCGATAGTGATATTATCCGCGGCGAGGATGCTGGCTTTGACCGGCTTAATACGGGGACGGAAACAGGTCGTGGAACCACTGACCTGGGAGTGGCCAGTCCCGGCGATCAACGGCAACGAGAGCCGATCGATCCACGGCGTGCCACGGTTGTTCCTTATGACTCACGGGGCTTTCCGGCGACACCACGCGGATATTAATCAAGTCGCCGGTTGAATTTCATCTGGAGCGCGGGTGGCAGTAAACGGACCAGGAATAAAGGTTCGGAGGCCAGCCGGGCTCCCTTTTGTTTGAAAGGGAAATTATGGGATCTTCCTCGAAGTTGGTTTGCGGCCTCTTGCTTGGCCTGGGCGCAGGAATAGCTTACGCAAATGCCAAAGAGCGGCGTCGCTTTTCATTTCACGGCCGCACGGCAATCATCACAGGTGGTTCACGTGGTTTAGGGTTGTGCATGGCCCGGGAATTCGCCCGCCAGGGAGCGCGCCTCGTCCTTTTGGCCAGAAATCCCGAAGAACTCCAGCGGGCCGAGGTTGAATTGCGTGCGGCAGGCGCCTCAGTGCTCTGCATTCCATGCGACCTGCGCGATCAGGCCCAGGCCACCGCTGCCATTCAAAAGGCGCATGAACATTTCGGCAGCGTTGATGTGGTGGTGAATAACGCGGGTATTATTGAGGTAGGGCCTTTCGAGCATATGCACGTGCGCGATTTTGAGGAAGCCATGGCCATTCACTTTTACGCTCCGCTTTACACCACGCTCGCCGCGTTGCCGTATCTGCGTGAATCCGGGGGCGGCAGAATCGTGAACATCTCCTCCATTGGTGGAAAAATGGCGTTTCCACACCTCGTCGCTTACTCAGCGAGCAAGTACGCGCTGGTTGGCTTTTCAGACGGTATTCGGGCCGAATTGCGCCAGGATAACATTTACGTCACAACAGTTTGCCCTGGATTCATGCGCACCGGATCTGTCCGCCACGCGCAATTCAAAGGAAAGCACGAGTTGGAGTTCGCGTGGTTTGCCGCAGGCGCCACCTTGCCGCTTTTCTCGATGGATGCTGGGAACGCGGCGCGGAAGATTGTCCACGCTTGCCGGCATGGTTCCCCTCAATTGCTGCTGGGCATCAAGACAAAAGCCGCGGTGCTCATGAACGATCTCTTCCCTGGCGCCACTGCCATGCTCCTTTCCGCGGTTAATCGCATGATGCCCAACTCGGACCCGACCAAGGATGGCGCGAGCCACTCTGGCGCCGAGAGTCAGCCAAGCAAAATGCCTTCATGGCTGACCCGCAGGCTCGATGACGCAGCGGCAGCCAATAACGAGATATGAAGAAGCGTACGACGATGAGCGAGCGGGTTGGCATTCGGCGGTTGCGCCCGGGCAAGCAGCCCGTGGGGCATGCGGACGAAGAACAAAAGCAGCCAGAACCCAAGCCATTGATGGCTGCGCATATTCAGATTAAGCGCATCCTTGTGCCGATCGATTTCTCCGCCCAATCCATCAAAGCACTGCATTACGCGCTTTCCTTTGCCGGCCAATATGGTGCGAAGTTGATTGTGTTGAATGTGGTGGAGCCCGCCATTTACCCGAGCGAACTCGGGTACATCCCTTCAGAAATTGCTGCGTTGCATGAGAACGTCATGAAGAACGCGAAGGAACGGCTGCGGGAATTGGTTTCAAAACGGCTTCCCAGTGAAACAGCCACGGAACACCAGGTGCGAGTTGGTTCACCCTTCCTTGAGATTGCCGCTGCCGCCAAGGAGATGGAAGCGGACCTGATCGTGATTGCCACCCATGGTTATACAGGGCTCAGGCATGTATTTCTCGGCAGCACTGCCGAGCGAGTGCTCCGCCATGCGCCTTGCCCTGTTTTGACAGTGCGTGAACTCGAGCACGATTTCGTTTCTTAACCGCTCACCTTTTCGGACGCGATTTGCTGTAACTCTTTGGCCCCCGGGATCGTCCAATCCCTTGCATGCTGAATCCGTTGCCGGCATCCAAATGGACCTATGCCACCGCGGCGCACCTGCTCAATCGCGCTGGCTTCGGTGGTACCCCTGCCGAAATCAACCGATTGGTGGCTTTGGGGGCGGAAAAGGCCGTTTCCTCGCTCGTGGACTACGAGACCGTTCCTGATAATACCTCCCCGCCCGATTGGGCTAAACCCGATGCGGATCGGGGAAAGAAACTTGCCGACATCCAAGTCCTCCGTCGACAAGCCCGAATTGCTTCCCCCGAGCAGAAGAAGGAACTCGAAGAAAAGGTCCGGATAATGCAGCGGCAGCTGATCCGAAACCAAATTCAGGACGTCCTGGACCTGCGCGGCTGGTGGCTACAACGCATGGCCAACGGTTTGCGGCCGCTCCAGGAAAAGCTCACCTTGTTTTGGCATGGCCACTTTGCAACCAGCGCCCAAAAGGTGCGTGATGCTTATTACATGTATCTGCAGAACGAGACGTTCCGGAGGAATGCCTCAGGCAATTGGCTCCAGATGCTGAAGGATGTTACATGCGATCCTGCCATGCTGGTTTGGCTTGATCAGGCCCAAAGCCGAAAGCAGCATCCAAACGAAAATTATGCGCGCGAAGTCATGGAACTCTTCACCTTGGGCGAAGGTCATTACACGGAAAATGACATTTCCGAAGCAGCTCGCGCTTTCACGGGGCTCATGTTGGATCGCCTCAATCAGAAAGCCGTCTATCGTCCATTCCAACACGATAACAGCAGCAAAACCGTTCTGGGGAAAACTGGGAACCTTGATTGGCAGGATGTCCTTGAGCAAATTGTCGCGC